>CAZDIA010000004.1:0-118078 GCA_964505385.1 uncultured Chitinophagales bacterium | reverse complement strand
ACAGATTGATGGACGGTTTCAGCATCATATGGAACGATCGTCCTCAAATCGATTACTTCAATATCAACTCCCTGCTTGGCATATTCTTTGGCGGCATTCATTGCCTTCTGGGCCATAGCTCCGTAAGTAACGATAGTCATATCCGAGCCTTCCCGCAGAATTTTGGCTTTGCCAAACTCGAGCAGGTAATCTTCATCCGGCTCAGGACTTTTTGAAAATCCCTGGCGGTAAAGAGCTTTGTGCTCAAGGAAAAGTACCGGATCATCGCCTCGCATAGCGGTTTTTAACAATCCTTTTGCATCAGCTGCTGTACTCGGTAATGCAATTTTATAACCTGGGATATGACCAAAGATAGACTCAATGTTCTGGCTATGGCATAACCCTCCGTGGATGTATCCACCGATGGGAGCCCGAATAACTACCGGTGCACTAAAGTGATTGTGAGAGCGATACCTCAAAGTTGGCAATTGATTACGCAACTGCTGCATCGCAGGCCATATGTAATCACCAAACTGTATTTCAACAACTGGCCTGAAACCTTTAATTGCCATTCCGACTGCTGAACCTACAATGGAGGCCTCAGCTAATGGGGAATTAAAACAACGGTGTTCACCGAATTTCTCGGTAAGACCCCTGGTTGCAGTGAATACCCCACCTTTTCCACCGGCAACATCCTCTCCGTAGACAATCACCTTTTCATTTTTCTCCATTTCTTCATGCATGGCATGATTGATAGCATCAATCATTACGATAGGTTCGCCGGCGGGCTTATTATTTTCATACTTAAGACCGGGGTCTCTTTCAGAATAAACAAATTTGAGTCCGTCTTCAGGCTTAGGATCTTCCTGCTCCATGCACCATTTGGTGTCTTCATCTACTTGTTGCTTCACATCAGCCTTAAGTTGATCCAATTCTTCCTGGGTAGCCAGGTCAGCCTCAATAAGGCGATCACCCAACTTGTTAATCGGGTCATTCAATTTATCCTGCTCCAGCTCTTCAGGATCACGATACTTTGTATGGTCATCAGATGAAGAATGGGGCAGCAATCGCACTACATGAGCGTGGATTAGTGTTGGACCTTTACCACTTCTTGCGTGCTTGACCGCTTTCTCCATTGCGGCATAAGAATTAAAAAAATCTGTACCATCCACCTCAAATATTTGCAGATTTTCAAAACCGCTAACCGTCTTTGAAATGCTTTTGTTGCTTGTCTGATCTTTAACAGGTACACTAATTGCGTATTTATTATCCTGTACGACTATTATTGTTGGTGTTTTACTGCGAGATGCCCAGTTAAGTAACTCAAAAAACGAACCCTCAGAAGTTCCGCCATCCCCGGACGATATATACACCACTTCATCCTCGCCCAGAAAATTAGATGCAAGGCCTATTCCGAGCCCAGGTAAATACTGGGCACCAATAGCACTTGAAGCTGAAACAATACGTTGATCAAAACTATTAAAGTGTGAGGGCATTTGCTTTCCATGAGAAGTATCAGTCACTTTGCTGAGATGTGCCGATAACATTTGCCTGGAAGTCATACCCATACCCAGCGCAAATGCCATATCCCTGTAATATGGTAACCCCCAGTCTTTTCCGGGCGTCATGCAGTTGGTTGCTGCAAGTTGCACGGCTTCATGGCCTGAGGCACCAATATGGAAGAAACCCCGGCCCTGTTTTAACAATGTGAGCATCTTATCATCGAGCCTTCGTGATAAGAGCATATTACGGTAGACCTCTATCAGATCTTCCTTTTTAAACTTTTTTATTGATGCTGAACGAACCTTGTATTTGCTATCCGCCGGAACTAACAAAGTGGGCTTGCTAAGAGTCTTCACACTCATAGAATTAACATTAAGTGATGGTTTCATTTATGACAGGATATATGACTTACGGGTAAACCCTTTAACCAGCAAATCAATTATTTGACACCTGTCATGGCTAAAAATTCAGTGTTCTAAATAACGGATTTACCCGTTTTTTTACAAATGAATTCCATATACAACCGAACAAAATCCCAACATTTATTTATGGGAAACCGTTTTCATGTTTCATACAAGCGATACGTTTTTTCATGACTGCCCCCTACTTTGTGAGCAACACTAAGCATATCCGGATTGTTCTCAAGCAGCCAACTCATTTCGGCTTGTATGTATCCTTTTTTCAATCCTGATCGTATTGCCTGGCCGTAAAGTAAAACATCTA
Organism: uncultured Chitinophagales bacterium; assembly: GCA_964505385.1. Classification (GTDB taxonomy): domain Bacteria; phylum Bacteroidota; class Rhodothermia; order Balneolales; family Natronogracilivirgulaceae; genus SLJN01. The sequence goes on along the minus strand of CAZDIA010000004.1, from coordinate 115,873 downwards.
TACCTCTCTTCTGATATTCAGGGATCACCCCCATTAATGCAGTTCTGATGCTGTTAATGTTGCGTTTATGATAAAGAAACTTAAAAATTCCCGTTGGCCACAGCGAACCATTCATGTGTTGCAGCGCCTGATTCAAGTCGGGCAACGCTATTGAAAAACCAATCGGTTCACCATCCAATTCAGCAATATGGGCTACATCTGTATCAATAAACTTTTTCAACCCTTTACCCAGATCGTAGAACTCATCATAACTGATTTCGGAAAAGCCCCAATTTTGCGCCCAAGCCTTATTGAAAACTTTATGTATAATCCCGATTTCCCGCTTCAGGTAGCGGGGATTAATTTTTCTGATGGTTACCCCGGGAGTCCTCGTGTTTACAATTTGCTCTGCCCGGTCTACTCTGTCTAATGACACCGTATCTTTGGTAACCCGGTAAGCATATAAATCTACAGATTTTTTAAGGCCGGCCCCCTTGATTAATTTATCATAGTAAGGTTTGGAATAAGGCATCATAATGGAAGGTTTTATATCAAAACCATCAACTAGTACCCCGATTTCGTCAAGCATACTTGGGTTGACAGGACCTATCATATTAGACAACCCGCGCTGTTTAAGCCAATCTCCTGCTACTTTGAAGAGCAGGTTTGCCGTCTCATGATGATCTATGGAGTCGAAAAAGCCAAAGAATCCAGTATCTGAACCCGTATACTCTGTATAAGCTTTGTTATCAATTGCTGCTATTCTTCCGGAAACCCGGCCATTGTATCGGGCAGTGAACAGCGCGATTTCCGCATGATTATAAAACGGATTATTTCGGGTATCTACCGCATGGCTTTGGAGCAATTTCAATGGTGGAACCCATGCGCTGTCAGAGGCATAATGGTTATACGGAAAATCCAGAAACTCTTGCAGCTCTGTTTTTGAGGATACGATTGCTGCGCCAAGTGAATCCGGAGTGTTTATCCTATTCAATCACGCTTCAATTAAGGAATGGCCGTTTCGATCGATGATACCATTCTTGATGCCTACAATGCGAAAAGCCTCCAGAATTGCATCAAGCTGTTCATTGGTATGTGTAGCCATGTAACTTGTTCGAACTAACGCCTGACCATGAGGAACAGCGGGTGGGATTACAGCATTTACGTACACACCGGTTTCAAAAAGATCATGCCAGAATGAAAAGCATTCCATCATATCTCCGATAACAACAGGAATTATCGGACTTTGACTTTCCCAAACATTGTATCCGAGGCTGTTCAATCCCTCGCGCATGTAATTGGAAATTTCTTCAAGTCGTCTAAGCCTCCATGTCTCCTCTTCAAGGATATCAAGCGCTTTAAGCACTGTAGCCACATTAGCCGGCGGCATTGAAGCACTGAATATATGTGCCGGGGAATAGTGGCGAATGTATTCTATAACAGCACGCTCGCCCACTATAAAACCACCAAGTGATGCAAATGATTTGGAAAACGTTCCGCTTACCAAATCTACATCATCCAGCAAATTAAAATAAGATGCCGACCCTTTTCCTTCCTCTCCAAGTACTCCGATTGCATGGGCATCGTCAAGGTAAATCCTCGCATTAAACTCATTAGCGAGCTCAACCATTTCGGGTACATTGGCAATCTTGCCCGACATGGAAAACACACCGTCGCTCACGATAATTTTTCCTTTTTCAGGATCCTCACGTTCAAGCAGCATTCGGAGGTGATCCATATCCCCATGCTGATAACGAACCGTTTTCGCGTTGGAGCAGAGGGTACCCACTACAATGCAGGCATGGTTGTCTTTGTCCGAGAAAATGACGTCATTTCTTCCGCCAATTGTTTGAATAGACCCTTCGTTGGTCTGGTACCCGGTACTGAATAGAACGCACGACTCTTTTTCCATAAAATCAGCAAGACGTTCTTCCAGCTCGAGATGCAAATCAAGCGTGCCGTTCAGGTAGCGAGAGCCCGTACAACCTGTTCCGTATTGTCGTATAGCTTTTTCAGCCGCCTCTTTTGTTCTCGGATCGTTGGTGAGACCTAAATAATTATTTGATCCTGCCATAATAACTCTCTTACCATCGATAACAACTTCGTTGCCATCGGTCTCAGTAAGAGGCTTAAAGTATGGGTATAGGCCCTGAGCCTTGACTTCGTCAGCTTTGGTAAACTCGTAAGCCTTGGTAAATATGTCTGATGCCTTACGGTTTGACTTATAATTAGCCATTCAAAAAACCTTTTGGCTTGTCGGTAATTTAACCTTCAAATATAGGTACATTTACAATTTCATCAAATCGGCATATTTGCCGTTGATTCTTCTGCCAGAATTTCAATAAAATTAACGATATCATATAATTAACTTTTTTTATACCCTTTCTGAAACTCAACATTTATACAATTAATCGTAATATTCGGGTATTTATAATTTTGAGTTATCCAAAGATCACATTCAGTTAATGAAATCTCCTCCACTTGCCTGCCCTGATACATAAAGGCACAAACAATGAATTAATTAAAGTGACCATAAAATAAACTTCAAACTACTTAAAGTTAATCATATTTTTAATTAATTATACTCAAACGAACTATGAAAGCTATCAGCTTCTATAAGCAATTGCTAAAAACTGCGGTCTAAAATTACCGGTTTCGACCAACAGTGCCAAGCTTTTCCATTTAAAAAAACTCCCAATAAACACATGTAATTTTACGGTGTGGGACTTTAATTCAATACATGTGAGTAACCACATCCGCAATTTTCAATGCTTTATTCAACCTGCCGTTCGATTCAAGTTACATTGACCGGGTTAACGATTCTTAACAAAGGAACATTTCTGATTTCAAAACCTTATTTTAAACGTGACCTGTTCATTAATCTTGCCATTCGATTTACGATTAATTATCCGGTATAATATGGATATTATCATCACAATCCAATAAGGTTAATGCAACGCCAATTCGTTGTTCATATTTAACTTTTGCAGTATAATCATACTTTAACTTTTTAGAAACAGTACTTTTAAAGTTTCTTAATTTCACATCAAAACTGCATTCTGAGTCACTGCTGATCGTAGTATCAAAACTAGAAATCATACTCCGGCACTTATTGTGCAAGATATCCCGTAATTCAGCCTTTAGCCGCGATGTAACATCTGTTTACGATATCCTGGTAATCTCCAATCAGCTTTTCAAAAATTAAAGGCCAGTGATAAGATTCCGCCTTCTTCCTGCTTTCGGCGGCCATTTTGTTTCTCAAATCACTATCCCTGGCCAACAAGTTGACATAATTATAAAAACGGTAATAATCAGTCGAGTTTGCCAAGAAACCGTTCCTATCATGTTCAACTAACGACCGGTTGCCACCCGCATCAGCGGCAACTACAGGCAGGCCGCTTGCCATGGCTTCCAACGTAACATTGCCAAATGTTTCCGTATCCGAAGGGAAAAAGAATATATCTGAAGAAGCATAAGCTTGCGCAAGCTCTTCACCCTGAACCTGCCCGGTAAATACTGTATCCGGCAACTCCTTCTGCATTTGCCGCAATGCGGGTCCATCACCTGCAATTAGAGTGGCCGTATTTTGTTCTTTTTTTTGATATTCTTTGAATACTTCTATCACCGCCCTCAAATTTTTTTCCCAAACCAACCGTGATACAAAAAGTATGACTGTCTGGTCATCGGGGATACCGTGCTTTTGTCTCCAAAGGGTATTTCGTTTAGCGGGATGAAACCTGTCAATTTTAACTCCTCTTGACCAAATACGGAATTCAGTCTGAATCTGCCTGGCTTCAATTTGCTGTTGCATCGAAAGCGTCGGCACAAACAGGGTTTCGCAATTGCTGTAGAACCACCCCAGATAGCGCCAAAGCAAAGGCTCGAGAATCCCAAATCCGTAATATTTTAAATAGCTTGCAAAGTTGGTGTGAAATGAGCTCACCACAGGTATTCGATACCTTCCCGCTAAAACCAATGCCTGTAAACCAAGTATATCGGGTGTAGCGATATGAATCAGGTCGGGATTAAAATCCAATAGCTCCTGCCTTTGATGAAGTGGAAGAAACAGGGAAACACGGTATTCCGGCCGTCCCGGAGCAGAAACGGATGGTACGGGAGATAACCTGCCAGTGTGTTTTACCGGTGGATTTTCAACCGACGGACCAAAAACGAGAACCTCAATTCCTCTGCTTTCCAGATAGGCCACCAGCCGATTCAATGTAAGTGATACACCATCTGCAATGTGATTATAGTTTCCGGTAAATAGCGCGATCCGTCTGATCTGGACATCCATTAAATGATTTTAATTATTGCTGCTTTTTAAGGTTAGTAGATTTATTCTATATTCCGGATATACATGCAGAACAAATCCAGGATTCTGACTTAATATAAACGAGGCATTCGGCGATGTCTTAGCTTAATGAGTAAAAATATAGCAAAATTATGCGAGCGTTCGTAACCGGTGGTACTGGTTTCATTGGAAGCCATGTAGTAGACCGCTTGCTTGAAGATAAACAATTTAGCAAAGTCAACTGTCTGGTGCGTAAAAATGATAAGTGGCTTTCAGGCAAATCATATCATCGTATAAAGGGAGGTGTTCATGATATCGAAGCACTTAAAAAAGGCATCCATCAAAGTGATATTGTATTTCATCTGGCCGGCTTAGTTTCTGCTCCGGATATCGACACATTTAATACAGCCAACGTAGATGGAACAGAGAATGTGCTGCGAGTTGCCCAAAAGGCCGGTATTAAAAAGATCATTATTCTCTCTTCACTTGCAGCCGTAGGTCCGAGTTTTGGCCGTCCTGTTACCGAGGATGATCCCATGATGCCTGTCAGCATGTACGGTCAGTCCAAAAAAAATATGGAAGAGTTGATTCACCGAATCGCGGACCCGTCTGTATCCATCACTATTCTGCGGCCGCCTGCTGTTTACGGGCCGCGTGAAGAGCAGATATATCAAATTTTTAAATCTGCACAGTGGCGATTTTTTCCGATCATCGGAGATGGTAAAAACAACCAAATTTCTCTGGTACATGTTCAAGATGTTGTTAATGGAATTATGCTTGCCGCAAATCATACAGAAGCAGGAGTTCAAACGTATTTCGTATCCAGCGAGGAGCTGTATACGTGGGAAGAAATCCGTACTGCCGTTTCCAAAATGTTGAAACAGAAGACCTTTACTTTAAAACTACCTCCAAAAATTGTTAAACAAGCTGCGGGGGTTATTGAAGGAGCTTCATCAGTTTTTGGATATTACCCCGTTATAAACCGCAACAAAGCTGAAGAACTGGTAATGGAATGGACCTGTTCGGTGGACAAAGCCCGGAAGGAATTAAATTACCATCAACAATTAGACCTAGAAGAAGGTATTTCTGAAACTATAGCCTGGTATAAGCGTCACAAATGGTTGTAAAGCACATCTCCTTCCTGATTATAATTACAATATTTTTCCTGTCAACCTCTTTGATTGCAAGAGCGGAGGCTCAACCGCGTCTGATCAAGGATTATCAGACGGAAATGGAAATACCGGATCTCGTTGAAGTTGCCGCAAGTCCTGTTCATTTGTACACAATGTCTGATAAAAATGGCTTGAGTGTTTTTCGAACTAAATCTGACACATTACAATATCTTTTTACCAACCCTGGAATGGAGCGTCGCGGGCATCGCATAAAAGCGGACGCACGTTACGGGTATTTGTTCGGTAAAGATGATTCCCGGCTAACCGTACTTGATCCTACAACTGTACTTGGGGTTTTCTCATCAACCTATCTTCCGTCAAAACCCGTTGATGCGGAACGAATAGGCAACCACCTGCTGGTTGCTATGGATGAAGACGGAGTTGGTCATTTGTCCCTTGAAACTCCGGAGTCTGTAGATACCGATCCCGAAATTTTAATTGAATCAACAGCCCCGGCATCACTTGCTGGAAGCGGATCAGAGCTCTTCGCCCTCGCCGATAATGAAACTATATACCATATTGAGCAGCAAGAGGATACACTTTCACTTAGTGATGATCAGATAAATCTTGATTTCAATGCTGAAAACCTGTTTTGGGTGAAAGATGAGTTATGGGCATCCACTCCGGATGGAACAATATACCAAATCAACCAAAACGGTGGGGATCATCAAAACCGGTTTGATGTGGACGGGCCCGTAGAGCGCTTTGATTTCTGGAATGATTTATTTGTAATTCGTTCAGATGAAGGGTTGGTCTGGCTTGCTGATGAAGATAATTCGCTACATGAGTTCCGAACTAACCCGGACAACCACAACCTGTTTGCTGTTTCTAAAACCATGCTTTGGATGAGTGAGGATGCGGAGTTGCTTCAGTTGCACAAAGAAGAACAGCTTGCCCACTCACCTGACGAAGATTACGATGACACATCCCGTATTGAACTTGCATCCATTGATGATGTAACGATGCCTCAAAACCGACCCGTACTCATCCCCATTAGGCTAGAAAGCAATATCCCGGCTGATCATGTACGTTTCCGGTACGAATCCAGCGTTGATAATGCTGAAATCAAAGGCAACGGATTTTTCTGGCAGCCAACCTCACGGCAAACAGGCCGGACTCAGTTTACCATTTATGCCACAACACGCGACGGGTACACCGACAGCACATCTTTCGAAGTAGATGTTAAGCGATTTAACTCTCCGCCACGATTTTCCCGTATACGACCGGTAAGCATAGTAGCCGAGGAAGAATATTCTATGCCCATTGAAGCCCGTGACCCCGACGGCACCCATCCCGAGCTCATTCGCTATATTGGAGTGGATTTACCAAACGGTGCCGATCTCGACGAACGAACGGGTGAATTTACCTGGACACCGCACCGCCGGCAGGTCGGCACTCACACATTTGAGGTGATCGCTACAGACCAATACGGTGCTGCCTCAACTCTCGATGTCGAAATTACCGTTAAAGAACTCGAACGGGATTAATCCGCTTTGGCTGAATCATACTCTTCGACTCAAAAACTACTTGACTGGTATTACCGGCATAAGCGCAATCTTGAATTCCGGGATTCGGGGGATCCCTACAAAATCTGGGTTTCGGAAATCATGCTTCAGCAGACCCGGGTGGATCAAATGCTGCCTTATTACCGCAGGTTTATTGAAGCATTTCCGACAGTGAAGGATTTAGCGTCCGCAGATCAACAGGAAGTTCTACGATTGTGGGAAGGCCTTGGCTACTACAGCCGTGCCCTAAATCTGCACGAAGCCGCCCGGCAGGTCGTGAATAATCACAACGGGAAACTACCTGAAACCCGGGATGAGTTGCAAAATCTTAAGGGCATCGGTCCATATACCTCTGCAGCTATTGCAAGTATTGCATACAATCAACCTTATCCGGTGGTAGACGGAAATGTAGAGCGGGTAATCTCCCGTTACTTCGGTTTCCGTGATGACATTCGAAAACAGAAAACCAAAAAACAAATTGAATCAGCTGTTTATGATCTGATCCCTAAAGAAAATCCCGGGGATTTTAATCAGGCTGTGATGGAGCTTGGGGCGACAATATGTTTGCCCAAAAATCCGCAGTGCCGGGTTTGCCCGCTCTCTGATGATTGCGTTGCCGGAAACCTTGCCAATACCGATAAAATTCCATACAAATCACCTGCAAAGTCACGGCCTCATCATGAAATCGGAATTGGTATCATCAGGGATGATCAACAACAGGTTTTGATTGCTAAGAGGCCCGAGAATGCAATGTTGGGCGGTTTATGGGAGTTCCCCGGCGGTAAGCGAAAAGATGGAGAAGAGCTTGAATCAACAGTCATCAGAGAACTGAAAGAAGAGCTTGGTGTAACGGTTTCGGTAGACCAGCCATTTATGAAGCTAAAACACGCCTATTCTCATTTTACAGTTCATTTGCACGCTTATTTATGCCGTATCAAAAACGGTATCCCGGAACCAAACAGCAGCACTGAAATCCGATGGGTCACCACCGGCGAACTTTCTGATTATCCGTTTCCAAAAGCTAATCGCAAACTTACCGAAGCGCTTCAAAACAAACTGATGCTGTGAGCTTCACCAAAACCCCAAAAAAGCTAAAACCTGCTTCGAGGCAACAGATTGCAGAACTCAAACCGGTTCTTGACCAACTTGCGAATGAGATTGAACAGCCATCCTATATTGAGTCCGACCCGATACAGTTTCTCTACCGTTACGAAAATCGTCAGGATCAATTGCTCGCCGGTTTTTTCGCCGCTTTGATGGCTTGGGGGCGCCGCGACATCGTCATCTCAAAAGTAGATGACTTGCTCCAAAGAATGGATCGCCCGCCCTCTCAGTTTATCGCAGATTTTACTGATGCCGATGCGGATCAATTAACCGGTTTCAAGCATCGCACTTTCAAACCGGAAGATATTTACTGGCTGATTAAACTTCTTCAGATGATGTTGAAACGGTTCGGGGATTTCGAACATTTCTGGGAATACTGCTATCAACTTGCCCGAAAACTTGATCGCGAGTTAATCTCAGTCTTTCACCAACAGTTTTTATCACTGCATCCCGATGTACCTTTACGGTTACATAAGCATCTGGCCGATTCAGAAAAAAACAGCTCCTGTAAGCGTTTGTATTTGTACCTTCGGTGGACAGTACGCCAAAACAGCACAGTAGATACCGGTTTGATGACTTGCATTCCACAATCTCAATTAATGATCCCGCTTGATGTACACGTAGCGAGGCATTCGCGCCGGCTGGGTTTACTGACCAGACGTCAAAATGATTGGCGTGCTGTTTGTGAACTTACCAATACACTGCGACTTCTTAATCCCTATGACCCCGCCCGTTACGATTATGCCCTTTTTGGGGTTGGTGTGATGGATAAACAAATACCTGAACGTTTTATCCTCAATGAGTTGGAATAAATTTGATAACAAGACCGAAAATTTGAAAAACTATTAAATCAAATTTTTGCATCATACAATATTTTTACACCGTTTGGTGTAATGCCTATCATTCGGCTTAATTTTTCATAAAAAACAATACGAACTGTGAGCGACGAAAAAATTATTTTCTCCATGCTTCGGGTGAACAAATATCACAAACCCGACAAGCATGTACTTAAAGACATCAACCTTTCCTTTTATTACGGTGCCAAAATCGGTGTGCTCGGATTAAATGGCGCCGGTAAATCTACCCTTCTGCGGATAATTGCAGCTGAGGATGGTGATTTTGAAGGTGAAGTTTCCGCACAAAAAGACGTTAGCTATGGCCTGCTGCATCAGGAGCCACAACTGGATGATTCAAAAACTGTAAAGGAGATAGTCGAGGAAGGTATCCAGGATACTGTTGATCTGCTCAAGAAATATGAAGAGATCAATGAGCAGTTTGCCGACCCCGATGCAGATTTTGACAAGTTGATGTCCGAGCAGGCAAAACTTCAGGAAGAAATTGAAGCACGTGACGCCTGGGACCTGGAGTCAAAACTTAATATGGCAATGCAGGCATTGCGTTGCCCGGAGGGCGATACTCCGGTAAATGTATTATCTGGCGGTGAACGAAGACGAGTCGCACTTTGCAGGTTACTGCTTAAAGAGCCCGACGTCCTCCTCCTCGATGAGCCAACCAACCATCTTGATGCCGAATCTGTAGCATGGCTTGAACAACATCTCGCCCGATACGAAGGCACCGTTATTGCCGTAACTCACGACCGGTATTTTCTCGACAACGTAGCCGGTTGGATTCTGGAGCTCGACCGCGGAGAGGGTATTCCATTCCAGGGGAACTACTCCGCCTGGCTGGAACAAAAACAGAAGCGTCTGGAAGTAGAACAAAATCAGGAAAAAAAGCGACAACAAACACTTCAGCAGGAGCTTGAATGGATCCGGCAAAACCCGAAAGGCAGACAGACGAAGAGTAAAGCCAGGGTCAATTCCTACGAAAATCTTCTTTCACAGGAGCAGGAAAAGCAACGGGAAAACCTGGAAATCCCCATACCCCCGGGACCGCGGCTTGGTGATAAAGTGATCAATTCAGAAAATGTATCCAAAGCCTATGATGACAAACTTCTGTATGAGAACTTGAATTTTGAAATCCCGCCGGGTGCGATAGTTGGTATTATCGGGCCGAATGGCGCCGGCAAAACAACTCTTTTTCGGCTCATCACCGGTGAGGAAAAACCGGACAACGGCAACATCGAGCTTGGTGATACTGTTCAACTCGGCTATGCCGACCAACGACGCGACCTTGATCCGAATAAAACTATTTGGGAAGAGATCAGCGGGGGTGATGACATCATTAAGATAGGTAAGCGAGAGATTAACTCGCGCGCTTATGTTTCCCGGTTTAACTTCAGCGGAAGTGATCAGCAAAAGAAGACCAATCAATTATCAGGGGGTGAACGCAACCGGGTTCATCTTGCAAAAACCCTGCGTGAAGAGCACAACGTGCTGCTATTGGATGAGCCTACCAACGACCTCGACGTAAATACTTTGCGGGCACTGGAAGAAGCTTTGCTCCATTTTGCGGGCAGTGCGATAATTATTTCTCACGACCGCTGGTTTCTTGACCGAATCGCTTCACACATCCTCGCTTTTGAAGGCGAGAGCCAGGCATATTTCTTCGAAGGTAACTATACCGCTTACGAAGCCAACCGAATAGAACGACTTGGAGAGCACTACTATCCTGAACGGATAAAGTATAAAAAGCTCACCCGTTAGAGTCAGAATAGCATTACTATGTGTATAATGCAGGACACATTATCGGCGTTTCAAGATAAATGATAACTGAATTTGCTATGAAAAAAGTTTTTGCAGCATCAATTGCGCTTCTGCTCTTTCTGATACCGGATATCAGTGTTTATGCCGCTAATCAGAATGATGATGAGTACAGGATAGCTCGCTTGCAATATCGTGGCGGCGGTGACTGGTACACGACCCCTACAGCTCTTACCAACATGATTAACTTTGCAAAAGACCATATCCCGCTCTCATTAGATTCTGAATACGACGATGTTCACATTGGCAGTTCCGATATCCACGAGTATCCCATGCTCTATCTTACCGGTCATGGAAATGTAGATGTCAACAATGCTGAAATGGATAACCTGAGAAGTTATCTGGAAAACGGTGGTTTTTTATACGTGGATGATGATTACGGCCTGGATGAATTTATCCGGCCAATCCTGAAGGATATCTTCCCGGATGAAGAATTTGTTGAGTTACCCCACGACCATCCGATATACAGTAACGTTTTTGAATTTCCGGAGGGTCGCCCCCCGAAAGTGCACGAGCATGACGGAAAGCCTCCACAAGCTTTCGGCATTCATCGCAATGGCCGCCTGGTTGTACTATATACTTATGAATCCAATCCGGCCGATGGTTGGGCTTATGACAAGCACGATAACCCGGAGGAAATTGTAGAAGCAGCATTACAATTTGGAGTTAACTTACTGGTTTATGCCTTCACCAGTGAACGATAATATCGAATTATTTGCTTTTGATTTTTCCTATTACATTACATTAAAACCGAAATAATTACTTAGATTGTGATACAATATTCAGGGCTCACAGATCAATTGAAGTATGAAGACAAAAATTATTCCAATCGCTTCCGATCATGCCGGTTTCGAGGCTAAGCAAAAAGCAAAAAAAATCCTTGAAGAACTCGGTTATACTCCCGTAGATTACGGTACCCATTCCGCAGAATCGGTCGATTATCCTGATTATGCGGCCGAAGTATCACAATTAGTTGATCGCGGTGAACATGAACAGGGTATGCTGTTTTGCGGAAGCGGACAAGGAATGTGCATGACCGCCAATAAATTTAAAAATATTCGTGCAGCATTGGCGTGGAATGATGAGATTGCAGCACTTGCTCGCGAGCATAACAACTCAAATATCCTTTGTATGCCAGGTCGCTTTCTGAGCGAAGAGGAAATCAAAACCATTATCCTAAAATGGTTTGAATCCGAGTTTGAAGGTGGCAGGCACGGACAACGAGTAGAAAAAATTCATAAAGCAACCGAAAACTGAAGCAGAACTTACAACAGATGAAATTACTTAAACAACAGGATCCCGAGATCTACAGTCTTCTTGAAAAAGAAGCCGACCGGCAGAATAACAACATAGAGTTGATTGCTTCCGAAAATTTTACCTCAAGGTCAGTTATTGAAGCGATGGGATCAACCCTGACCAATAAATATGCCGAAGGGTTACCCGGTAAAAGGTATTACGGCGGTTGCAAACATGTTGACGTAGTAGAAAATCTTGCCAGAGACCGAGCCAAAGTATTGTATAATGCAGACTGGGTTAATGTGCAGCCACATTCAGGTGCCCAGGCAAATGCAGCAGTCTACCTTACACTGCTGAATGCGGGCGACACTTTTCTTGGCCTCGATCTTGCCCATGGCGGGCATCTCACGCACGGCTCAGCCGTAAATTTCTCCGGTATTAATTACAATGCGGAATTTTACGGAATCAATCAAGAAACCGGCCGGCTGGACATGGATCAAATCCGGGATAAAGCCAAAAAGGTGAAGCCAAAAATGATCTCTATTGGTGCTTCGGCTTATGCCCGCGACTTTAACTATGAAGAATTTCGCAATATTGCCGATGAAGTAGGTGCTTTCCTTTGGATGGATATGGCGCACACCGCCGGGCTGATCGCTGCCGGTATTTTGAATGATCCGCTGCCGTATTGCCATGTGGTAACTACGACCACCCACAAAACTCTTCGCGGACCACGCGGCGGCATGATCCTTATCGGCAATGATTCTGAAAACTCACTCGGTAAAGTAGCCCCAAAATCCGGTCGGGTAAGAAACTGGAGCGAATTATTCGACACCGCAGTATTCCCCGGAACCCAGGGTGGGCCGCTGATGCATGTTATCGCCGCCAAAGCTGTGGCTTTCGGTGAAGCACTTCAGGAAGATTTCGTCGAATATCAAAAGAAAGTTGTAGAAAATTCCAAAACTCTGGCTCACCGGTTCAAAGAACTTGGCTATAACATTGTAAGCGGAGGAACTGATAATCATCTTATACTTCTTGATTTGCGTGACAAAAGTATAACAGGAAAGGATGCCGAAATTGCACTTGGCAAAGCAGATATCACGGTTAACAAAAACATGGTTCCTTTTGATCAGGAAAGTCCCTTTGTGACTTCAGGCATTAGGATAGGAACTCCGGCTATGACTACTCGTGGCCTCGGTGCCGATGAGTTTGTGCACATTGCCAATCTTATCGACCGCATCCTGAAAAATCCGAACAGTGAAAATGTTCAGTATGAAGTTTCCGGTGAGATTAAATCACTTTGCGAGCAGTTTCCGCTTTACGATTTTGTAACAGCATAAACTGATTATTCACCAAAAAATTAAGCTGTAAAAGGCATTGTTCCTGATTTTTCAGCTTAATATAAGCTAACAGCCATTATTCGTTGTTAAACCGCGAAGTATATATCTGCTTCGCGGTTTTTTTATGCAAGAATGGCTTTTAATACGTTCTAATACATTAAGCAGGTGAAAAGTATTATAAAATTTTTCTTATTGATTCGATATATTTGAATAATATTCGATAACACCTGATTCAAAATTTTCCATGGCAGAAGCCCCGACAACGCGAAGAGAAATTGTTACCGGCGAACCACCAGTTGCCGAAGCTCCCGAAGATATAACCTCAGATATGTCGTTCCTGGATCATCTCGAAGAGTTGAGATGGCGAATCATAAAGGGTTTTGCGGGAGTTCTTTTCGGTGTTGTAATTGCATTCATCTTTTCCGACTGGATCATGGAAGTTTTGCTGCTTGGCCCCGCTAAAGCTGACTTCATTGTATACCAGTGGCTTGGAGTTAACGCAACGGACCTGGAGTTGCAAAATCGACGCCTGCCCGGACAATTTTTCACCTTTTGGGGCACCCTGCTAATAGTTGGAATAGTAATGGGTTCACCTATTTTGTTCTATCAACTTTGGTCTTTTATTGCTCCGGCATTAAATCCCAATGAAAAAAAAGGAACCCGGTTCACCGTTTTCAATATTACCGCTCTTTTCATTCTCGGTATCATGTTCGGTTATCTGGTTCTCACCCCTTTTGCGGTTCAATTTTTTAATACTTTTTATATCTCGGACATGGTCCGAAATGACTTTGATATAAATGCTTACTTTTCCGCAATTACCCTGTGGACCATTTCGTGTGGAATTATTTTTCAACTGCCATTAATCAGCCACATGCTTTCCAAGATAGGGCTGCTTACCCCGGATGTGATGATCCAATATCGAAAATATGCCATCCTGACTTGCTTTATTCTGGCTGCATTCCTGACACCTCCCGATCCGGTATCCCAGTTCCTGATTGCCATACCGCTTATAATTTTATATCAGATAAGTATCTATATCAGCCGGGTCACCAATCGGCGGCGGGATCGAAAGATCTGGGGCGAAGAAAGGCACTGATAACCGTGCCGCCTGTGTTGATTAGCTCAAACCGGGCAAAGCGTAATAGTTTTAGCAGGCTGTTACTTCCCGTCTGTGTCGGGACAGGCCGTTTGTCGTTTGTCGTTAGTTATTTGAGCGAATGTCTTGCGAGTGAGCTAACGAGAAACGACAAACGGAAAACACAGTCGCTGACATGGCAGGTGTATGGTGCCATAATCCGGAACACTCTGGAGGTGATTGTTACTTTTTAAGGCATTAAATTCAGTGCCCGGACTCCTCAGTGCCGGTCCGAAAAAATCTGAATTGTCACTTTTGATTTCAGATATGCAACACTTATTCTAATCAGGTCTACTTAGTGTCTGTAAAATAACTTTACGTGCCGTAAGAAAACTACATTTTCGCTTTTATAATGGGAAACTCACTCAATAAATACAGCCGTCGTTTAACTCAGGATAATTCTCAGGCCGGCTCACAGGCAATGCTTCATGCAACCGGCCTGTCACGCGATGATTTTGACAAACCACAGATCGGAATAGCCAGTATGGGCTGGCAGGGAAATCCGTGCAATATGCATCTTAATGATCTGGCAGATAAAGTGCGCGAAGGCGTACAGGATGCTGATCTTATCGGATATATTTTCCACACCATCGGAGTTAGCGACGGAATTTCCATGGGAACCGAGGGGATGAAATATTCGCTTCAATCTCGTGAGATTATCGCTGATTCTATCGAGACCGTAGCCGCCGCTCAGTATTATGACGGCATAATTACCCTTCCCGGTTGTGATAAAAATATGCCCGGAAGCGTGATGGCTATGACCCGACTTAATCGCCCTTCCATTATGGTTTACGGCGGCACCATACGGCCGGGAAAACTCGGGGATCAGAAACTGGATATCGTATCAGCATTTGAAGCTTATGGTCAATATATAAAAGAGCAAATTGATCAGGGAAAATATGCAGAGGTGCTTATGCACGCCTGCCCCGGTGCGGGCGCCTGTGGCGGCATGTACACCGCAAATACGATGTCATCAGCCATAGAAACACTCGGCCTGAGCCTCCCCTACAGCTCTTCCACACCGGCAACCAGTGATGATAAACTCCGGGAATGCCGGGATGCCGGTCAGGCTCTGCTCAAACTCCTGGAACAAGACATCAAACCAAAAGATATACTTACACGCCAATCTTTCGAAAATGCAGTTGCGGTGGTAACTGCACTTGGTGGCTCAACCAATGCGGTACTGCATCTTCTTGCGATGGCACATACTGCCGAAATCCCGCTTTCAATTGATGATTTCCAGGAAATTTCTCAACGCACACCTTTTTTGGCCGACCTGAAACCAAGCGGCCAATATGTGATGGAAGATCTGAATGAAGTTGGAGGTGTACCCGGAGTTCAGAAACTTCTGTTGGAACATGGGTTAATCAAAGGTGATTCACTGACGGTGACCGGCAAAACGCTGGAAGAAAATCTGGAAGAACTGCCTGGTCTTGATGATGATCAAAAGATTGTAGCACCTGTTGACAAACCTATTAAGAAAACAGGACACCTCAATATACTTTATGGAAACCTCGCGCCGGAAGGTTCGGTTGCGAAAATCACCGGAAAGGAAGGTACATATTTCAAAGGCACTGCCCGTGTATTCGATTCTGAAGAAGATTGCATAAAAGGGATACAATCCGGTGCAGTAGTAAAAGGAGATGTGGTGATAATTCGCTACGAGGGACCAAAAGGAGGCCCTGGTATGCGTGAGATGCTTAAGGTAACCGCTGCCATTATGGGAGCCGGGCTTGGTCAGGATGTAGCGTTAATCACTGACGGGCGGTTTTCCGGTGGGACACATGGCTTTGTCGTTGGTCATGTTAGTCCGGAAGCCCAGGCAGGCGGCCCCCTTGCTGTGGTCGAAAACGGTGATCAGGTAACAATCGATGCCAATGAAAACAAAATAAATCTCCACATCAAAAAGTCTGAAATCGAGCGTCGCCTGAAGTCCTGGAAACCACCGGCACCAAGATATAACCGTGGCGTTCTGTATAAATATCACAAACTGGTCAGCTCAGCATCCAAAGGATGTGTGACGGATTCGGAGTGATATGTAATCTGCAGCCATAAGCCCTTACCAAGTCCAGCGATAAAGCCTCGGTGATCGCTGGACCCAATGTGGCTTAGAATCATTATAGCGATATCTCATGTTGATCAAAGGGCGAAACAACTTCCGGTCAATCCGGGATGGGTAGATATACTCACTGATACCGCTTTTCTTTTGAATCCCCCACTCCGGCACATGGAGAACAGCATCATTCAGATATCGCACATAAAACGGGCCATTATCCACCATTCTGCTCTGATATAATTCTGCTTTTATTTCCGGTGATTCAAACTGCAAGCGCCTGCAAACTGATAATCCAAAAACTGTTCGTTGCGGTTCATCGGTTATGATGTTATCAAATTCTGTGATCACAGTTTGGTTATTAGGATCAATGAGCCATGCACGATGCTGGGCATTGTCCTTTTTATTCATCACGTAATAGACCAGAACCGCTTCAGAAAAATGAACTCTTCCCCAGTACCATTCCGTGAATGAATTTTTCATAGGCTCCGCACCATAATTATGATCGTGATATCCCGGCCCCTCTAAGTCAAATTTATACTCACGATAACCGGTAATACTTATGTTGCCGTTAACCCTTGCCATGGGTTGAATCAAATTCCATACATGCCGATCTCCTTCACCCTCATTCAACAGATTTTTATCAGTAACGCTCCCCGTAAATTTTAATTCGGCATCCAAAGCATCACCATTGGGTAACTGATCTTTCAGTTTCATTTGATAAACCACGTCATCCTTTTCGATAAATTGATCAAACCTGTGGCCACCAATTGAAATACTAAACGGGTTATCAGTGTATTTGAAATCATCCCTGCTATACTCTGCCAGACTGTAATACACCGGTTTACCATGTTGATACACCGAAATGCTTACTGCAGGATGATTTTCCGGATCTGCCGTTTGCGAACCGGATTTTCTGATTGCTTCATTATATAACGGCGAAAAGGGAATGCCCTCATAAAATATAATGACAACAGCTATTTGCCCGTCATCGCTGACTGCATCAAAATACCACCATTCATAGCTTGAAGATGGTTTGGAATCTGTTCGAAGATCCTTATCGGGATCGGTTTTAATGTGCACTTTAACTTATTGATCTAATTTCTAATAGACTTTTAACCGACATCTAACTCCAGGTGACATCATAGCGTTCATATTACATCAATCATCCCCAAAAACAGTATTTAACTGCCGGGTAACCCGTACGAAACTGGTGCGCTTGGTTAGTTCTTTTAACCTTTTCGCCCCTACGTAAGTACAAGCCGAACGTATTCCACCCAGGATTTCCTGTAACGTATCATTGACATCTCCACGATAGGGAAGCTTAACCGTTTTACCTTCGCTCGCACGATATTCGGCAACATCCCCTTTGTGTTTTTTCATTGCGGTATCGGATGCCATCCCGTAAAAAAACACCTTCTTTTCGCCATTTTCCTCGATTACCTCAGCCTCACTTTGATCATGACCGGCAAACATCCCACCCATCATTACGAAATCAGCGCCTGCACCGAGCGCTTTAGCCACATCGCCCGGTGATGTACAACCTCCATCAGAGCAGACAAGACCATCAAGACCGTGGGCTGCGTCGGCACATTCAATGATAGCCGATAACTGCGGATAGCCGACTCCGGCAACTCTGCGCGTGGTGCAGACACTCCCCTGCCCAACACCAATCTTGACGATATCCGCACCGCTCAGAATCAACTCCTCGGTCATCTCACCGGTTACCACATTTCCCGCCATAATGGTTTTATCCGGATACTGCCTGCGAATATCACGTAGGAAATCGACAAACACCTGGCTGTAACCGTTGGCAACATCAAGGCAAATTTTTTGAGGTGCATCATCTCCAAGTTCACGGTTCACGTAATCAAATTTTTCGTGGTCTTCATCATTGAGTCCAATGGTATACCAGGATTGCCGGCCGCCGCCTTCCTGAAAAAATCTGATCAATTTTTCTGCCGGATAATGTTTCACCAACGCTACTGAAAGTCCGTTTCCATCTTGTTCAAACGCCCGGGCCATACTGAAAGTCCCTACCCCATCCATGTTAGCAGCAATTACAGGAACACCGCTGAATGTATCTCCACTCCATTTGAAAGTGAAATCTCTCGATATATTCACTTCACTCCGGCTTGATAGAGTGGAGCGTTTCGGGCGAATCAATACATCTGTAAAATCAAGTTTATGATCTTCTTCAATTCTCATAATTAGTTGACTATTTTTTGGTTGTAAATGACAGCAATATGTCCTGCAATGTTCCCTGTTGGCTGAAAATAGTAATTGGTCAGCGCCATGTATAATCAATTTTTCATAGCAATATCGGTATAATAAACCGAATAATTTGCTGAATTGTAATTATTGTGAGCTTTTTTCCCAACTTTTCCGTTGCAGGATGTGATAACCAAAATTGTTCACCTAAATATTTTAATACGGAAGAAGTGCAGTAAAATGAGCTTGTACGTCAAAAATGATGTCTATACCATTAATAAAGCGGAAACAGAGGAAAAAGAGGTAACAAAATCTCAAAAAAATCATGAGGCTGAACGGCGACGCAAACAGGATGAAGCATACGCTATGGCTTTTGCCAGAAGATTAGGAGAGCTTTACCCCGGATGCCCATATGATGAGCAAATGACAATTGCCGAGCACGCATGCAGACGATACTCAGGCCGCGTTGGTCGCTCATCCGGTTCAAAAGCATTTGAATCCAGAACTATTGAACTGGCTGTTCGCGCTCATATCCGGCATGCTTACACCCACTATGACGAATTATTGCGACAAGGCATTGACAGACTTGAAGCACGTTTTCTTGTTGAAGACGAAGTAAAACTCAAAATTGAAGAATGGCAGTTTAGCTCATTTTTTTAAAGTGCTTCCCTGTTTAATATTTCAATATAAGACTATGTTGATGAGCTGAGATGAATGGTAATGCTGAGTCATATCTTCGGCAGCGATTGGTAAGCCATATCAGAGGTGGTGAAGCTTTTTCACCAATAGATTATCTGATTGATCAAGTGCCTTATCCTCTGACGGGTATTAAGCCTGATGACTTACCTTACTCCTTCTATCAACTTTTTTACCATATCAGAGTTGCTCAACGTGATATCCTCGATTATTGCCGCAATGAAAATTACCGGGAACCGGCGTGGCCGGAGGATTATTGGCCGGCAAATCCGGCTCCCGAAGATGAGCAGGAATGGATGGAGCTTAAATCATCGTATCTCAATGAGAGGGAAGAGTTCTGTGTTTTGCTGCTGGATAAAAACAATGATTTGTTTCAGCCAATAGCATCCAACCCGGACCACAACCTCATCCGGCAGGCTCAACTAATCATTGAGCATACCGCTTATCACACCGGTCAGCTTTATGCCATATACAGGCTAATTCTCAATAGTTAATTAGTATCCAAGCTATTGAGCAACTTTACGCTGTTTTTCCAGATACTCGTCTATAGATTTTGCCGCTCGTTTGCCATCAGCAACCGCTTCAATCACCGTGGCGCCGCCGCGTGAAATATCCCCTCCTGCGTATATGCCTTCGCGGGTGGTTGCGCCTTTTTCATCCACTACAATGGTGCCCCAATCGGTGGTTTCCAGGCCGGGAGTGGTATGCTGGATAATCGGGTTAGGCCGCTGACCAATTGCTAATACAACGTTATCAACATCCATAGTAAAGAACTCTCCTTCAATCGGAACCGGCCGGCGCCTGCCTTCGTCATCAGGTTCTCCGAGTTCCATTTTCTGGCAGGTAATAGCCCTGACCCATCCATTATCATCTCCATGAATTTCAACCGGATTAGTCAACAAATTAAATTCGATGCCTTCTTCTTCGGCGTGATGTACTTCTTCAATCCGGGCCGGCATCTGTTCTCTTGCACGACGATAAAAAAGCAATACCTGTTCGGGCCCGATTCGTTTTGAAGTGCGCGCCGCATCCATCGCAGTATCACCACCGCCTATCACCGCCACACGTTTGCCGATTTTTAGTGGCGTATCATATTCCGGGAATTTGTACGCTTTCATCAGGTTAACGCGGGTGAGTAATTCACTGGCTGAATAAACACCGCTTAGATTTTCACCAGGGATATTTAAAAATTTCGGTGAACCTGCCCCGGTCCCCAGATATACTGCTTCAACCCCCTCTTCTTCGAATAAATCATCGATCGTCAAGGTTCGACCGATGATGGCATTCATTTCAAATTTGACGCCAAGAGCTTTCACCCGATCCACTTCAGCATCAACAATGTGTTTGGGCAGACGGAATTCCGGGATACCGTATTTCAACACTCCGCCTGCTTCGTGCAGGGCTTCAAAAACAGTAACCTCATAACCTCGAAGAGCCAGATCAGCCGCTGCCGTCAAACCACCCGGCCCGGAGCCAACCACACCTACTTTATTTCCCTTGGATTCGGGAAGCTCCGGGGGTTCAAAAGTGCCGTTTTGCAATTCCAAATCGGCTACGAAACGTTCCAACTTACCGATGGCCAAAGGCTCATTTTTCTTTCCTACCAGGCATACTTGTTCACACAAACTTTCCTGAGGGCAAACCCGACCACAAATAGCAGGCAGGTAATTTGATTCTCTGATTTTATTTAGCGCACCCTGATAGTCCTGCTTATAAATCAACTGAATAAAACTTCGGATATCGATCTCTACAGGACATGAATGTTGGCACACCGGATCTTTGCACTCCAGACATCTCACAGCTTCTATGTTGGCTAAGTGCACATTGAATCCCTGAGAAACCTCATCAAAATTGCACACGCGGCTGCTTGCCTTTTGTTCAATAGGGTCATTACGCGAAATTTTCATCCGCTCAGCAGGTTTAAGTGAAATAATCTTTTCCTGCTTCTTTTTTGGAGTATTATTGCTCTTTTTTGAACTCATTGGGCATCCTCCACTTTGCATTGCTCTTTTTTAAAAGCATTCAGGGCCATCTTTTCCTGATCTGCATATGTATTGTTGCGCATTGTTAATTCATCAAAATTGATGTGATGAGCATTAAACTCCGGCCCGTCTACACATGCAAATTTTAACTTACCATCCACAGTAACACGGCAAGCACCACACATTCCGGTGCCATCCATCATAATCGGATTGAGGCTGGCAAGCGTGTGTATGCCAGCATCATTCGTCAAACCAGCAACGGCCTTCATCATTTTCAGCGGACCGGTCGTATAAACACTATGAATTGTTTCGCCACTGTCCATAATTTTTTTAAGAGCATCAGTAACAAACCCTTTGAGCCCGTAGGAACCATCATCAGTAGTGACATAAAGCTCATCGGTACATTCATCCATTTCACTTTCAAGAATCACTGATTCTTTATTTCGAGCACCAATAATACCTATTACCCGGTTACCGGCTTCTTTTAATGATTTGGTCATCGGATATACAACTGCCGTACCAACACCACCTCCAATACAAACAACTGTTCCAAGATGATCAATGGGCGTCGGCTGACCTAATGGCCCTACAACATCGGCAAAAGAATCACCGGCTTCCATCTCATTTATCATATAGGTTGATTTACCTATGGCCTGCACAATCAAAGTGATTGAACCACGCTGCATGTCCGTTTCGACAATGGTTAACGGGATTCGCTCTCCTTTTTTGTTGGCTCTCACAATAACAAAATTACCGGGTTTTCGCTTTTTGGCGATCAGGGGTGCCTCTACTTCCAGATGGGTGATCTGCGGCGCCAACATCTTTTTCTTGAGCACAGTGTACATAATTAAATTACCTAAATATTTATGCAGTTCTGACAATGGTTAGCACTTAATATCACTACTTTAAATTATGGATGTTATTGTCTAAAATAAAGATAAAAGCGCTTTTTTTAAGAATTTGATTAATTTTTGATCAATTTAAATCCTTGCTCCTATAGAATTAACGGTGTTTATTAATAAATAATCAACCCTTGGATTTTTTTTAAAGGGATAGCTGATTTCTCACTGTTTACACATCAGGTTTTATATAATAATCAAAACAATGAACCAATCTCATCGAATTTTACATCACTCCAACTCCTCCTTCCAGAAACTCCCCTTTTCAAACGCCTCTTTTTTCCAGATTGGAACATCCTGTTTGAGGCGGTCGATCAGCTCTAAAGTGGCGTCAATAGCCTGGCGGCGATGGGCGGCGCTGATTGCTACGATCATGGAAATCTCTCCGACCGGCACTTCACCGGTGCGATGTAGTACGGCAATCCGGCCTGTTCCATAATTTGAAGTAATCAGCCTGATTATTTTCTGCAGCTCGCTCATCGCCATTTCTTGATAACAGTCATAATAAAGCGAAATCACCTTGCGGCCCGAGTCGTGATTGCGGGTGATGCCCTGAAACAGATTTACTGCCCCGCAGTCCGGCCGGCTGACAAACTTTGCTGCCTCACCTGTATCCGGTATCGTTTCTCCGATATAGATCCAGGATTCTTCTGATTTGACCTCGGCCATATCACCCTCCGATGGTAGTCATGCTCCGGTTAGGGCGGTCCGCGAGTTCGAACATCCCGGCGTGTTTGGCTTTTTTGTCGTAGATGCTGCTCCTAATAAGCGGTTCAATATCCTTACCCTCGCGAAGCGGAGTAAGCAGGTCGGTTTCATCCTCGGAAAAAAGGCAATTCTTAATAGCACCGTTGGCAAGCAGGCGGATCCGGTTGCAGCTGCCGCAAAAATGCTCGCTCATCGAGCTGATTATGCCGATTTTTCCCCTGAATCCCGGAATCCGGAAATGGCGGGTCGTATCATTCGGGCCGTCCTGATCCCGCTCGATCCGATAATGGTTCATGATTTCCGAGCGGATATCATGCGCCGGTACCATCTTCTCATCATTCCAACAGTTGCCGTCGAACGGCATGAACTCGATGTATCGAACGGTTATCGGCAGCTCTTCGGCAAGTTTGGCAAAATCCACGATTTCATCCTCGTTGATGCCGCGCATCACCACCATATTAAGTTTCACATTGAAATCATGTTCCACAAGGGTATGGATGGTTTTTATCACCTTTTCAAAACCTTTCCGTCGGGTAATCATCTGAAACCGCACCGGGTCAAGGGTAGCAAGGCTCAGGTTGATGTTTTTAAGTCCGCATGATTCAAAGGTTTCGATAAAACGGTCAACAAGAAGCCCGTTGGTGGTGAGGGCAAGTTCTACGGGTCGCTTGCCGAGAGCGTGAAAAACTTTTTCCACTTCTTTACGAACCAGCGGCTCCCCGCCGGTGATACGTACTTTTTTCACCCCGAAGCCGATGAACGTATCGATCAGCTCCATTAGCTCTTCATAAGTGCAAATATGACTTTTCGGAGAAAGATCCACACCTTCGGCAGGCATACAATAAGTACAGCGAAGATTGCAGCATTCTGTCAACGATACACGCAGGTAATCGTGCAAGCGTCCGTGTCGGTCATATAATGGCTTTAATGGCTCCAAAATTACCCTCCGGATACCGGAGTTATTAATGCGACTTCATCGTTTTGCTTAAGTATTACAGTCTCATTTTCATAGGCATGATTGACTGCCAAACGTATATACGGGCGATATTTTTCCAATATGGGAATTTCCTCAGAAAAACGATCCAGCAACTCTTTGCCTGTATATCCCGCAGGAACTTTAAGTGTTTCTTTTCGCTTTCCACGATGCTCAGCTAACATCCCAAACCATTTGAGATCAATTGTAATTACTTTTGTATTATCTGAAATGGATGCTTCCGTCATTTAAAATTTCAACTATAGGTTCGGCGTAAAATGCCATTAATTTATATTTATTTTCATCTAAATTTCCAAAATTTTCAAACAACACTTCCAGTATGATTGATATTAGCCATAAGCGAACTTCACTTCGTTACGCCCGCGCATCAGGCACACTGAAAGCCTCAGCAGAAATAATTGAGAAGGTAAGAAATGATCAGGTTCCGAAGGGTAATGTCGCTGAAGTCGCCCGGAGTGCCGGTATCCAGGCTGGTAAACGTGCTTCTGAATGGATCGTGTTTTGCCATACCATGCCGTTGGATTGGGCGGAGATATCCATGGAAATTAAATCGGATCACCTGGAATTCACCTCTGAAGTACGATCCGTTTGGAAAACCGGCATGGAGATGGAAGCAATGGCTGCCGCAAGCGCTGCATTATTAAATGCCTACGATATGCTCAAACCTCTGCAATCCGATATTGAAATCACCGGCATCCGGCTTCTCGAGAAAACCGGCGGGAAATCTGGTGAAACGGATGAGTTTGATCAGCCCCTTAAGGCTGCTGTGTTAGTTATTTCAAACGCAAAAAAAGAAGGCAGAAGAGAAGATAATGCCGGAAAAGTTATCTGCTCATTTCTGGAACACCAGCCTGTAGAATTTGATGAACCCGAATATTTAGAAGAAGACAGCCGGGTGCTCAAAAAACGTCTTATTACTTTATGTGATGACGAAAAGGTTGATTTAATATTAGTATGCGGGGCTACCGGCCCTGCCCCTGCAGATATTACTTCGGGAATTATTTCGGATATATCTGATAAAATTATACCGGGTATAGGGGAGGCTATGCGAAATTACGGATATCAGCGTACTCCGCTTTCTATGTTATCTGATCAGATAGGCGGTGTCCGGAGTAACTCGCTTATGATTGCTGTTCCGGGAAGTTCAAGAGGAGCGAGTGAAAGCCTTCATGCCCTGTTCCCGGGAATTCTGCACACATTCAGTATGCTACGGGGCAAATAACTATTAACCTGAGTTCGATTGTTTTAAAAATTATTCTGGATTTTAGTAAGCAATTGTTAAGATTTTATTTATTTCACTTGTCCCCTATCTACAGGAAGTTTCACCACAACGAACACGACGAAGACACCACGTACACGACGAAATAATAACGCAGTGCCCGTTAGCCTGTCCCGAAGGTTCGGGATGCCTGCTTTGTGACCGTTGTGGTTAGACAAATAGGAAAGCGTTTTTTTTATAATATTTGCATCCGTTGCATAAAATAATTACCTTATTTTAGAGTTTTTTATCTAAAAATCTAAATAACCATAAACGGACTCACAGAAGTCATTAATTACCAACCCAAAAATAATAATATTATGGCACTTACAATCACTGATGAATGCATTAATTGCGGAGCATGTGAACCTGAATGCCCTAATAATGCTATCTACGAGCCAGGAGCAGAATGGTCAATGTCCGAAGGCACCGAACTTACTGGCAGCGTAACTATGCTGAACGGAGAAGAAGTTGATGCTGATGATATGCATGAACCATTGTCAGATGAATACTACTTCATCGTTCCCGAAAAATGCACCGAGTGCAAGGGCCACTACGAAGAAGAGCAATGCATTGCAGCCTGCCCTGTACCGGAGTGCCTGGTAACCCATCCTGATCATGAAGAATCTGAAGATGAGTTATTGGCCAGAAAAGATTATCTACACGCATAAATAACGTAATCCATATTATTAAGGGTAATATTAAGTAGCTCTTAATCAACAAGGATGATGCAGCACGCTTCAGACAGAGGCGTCTTAACTATTAATAATAAAATCTTATTATTTAATTCCATATAATCATGGGCCAAGATGTTTTAACAGCGGATAAAAAAACAAAAATTGTTATTCGCTTTTCTGGTGACTCTGGTGATGGGATACAATTAACCGGAGATCTGTTTTCAAGTTCATCTGCCATTGCCGGCAATGACTTGACAACCATACCGGATTTTCCCGCTGAAATAAGGGCACCCCAGGGTTCAATATCCGGGGTGTCAAGTTTTCAGGTTCAATTTGGTGGCACGCCGGTCTATACCCCCGGAGACCAAGTTGATGTTTTGGTTGTCATGAATCCGGCGGCGCTTAAGGCAAACTTGAATCAGATTAAGCCTGGTGGCACAATTGTTGCTGATAAGGACAATTTTAATTCAAAGTATCTTAAAAAAGCGAATTACGAGACTAATCCGCTTGAAGACAATTCACTATCAGGCTACAAAGTGGTGGCTGCCCCCATAAGCACACTTACAAAGGAAAGTCTCAAGGATTTGGGGATGGAGATGAAAGCTATGCTTCGAAGCAAAAACATGTTTGCTTTGGGCATTGTTTATTACATGTTCAGCCGCCCCCTCGATAACACCTTCAAAACCATTGAAGACAAGTTTAAATCAAAACCGAAAATTGTTGAGGCCAATAAACGTGCTCTTCAGGCCGGTTATAATTATGCTGATAACACCGAAGTTCTCGGGCCGTCAGTGATTATCCCCCCGGTTCAGCTGGATAAAGGAACATACCGGAATATTGACGGCAACACCGCGGTTTCATGGGGTTTACTTGCAGCGGCCGAAAAAACCGGCAAAAAATTATCTCTCTGCTCCTATCCTATTACTCCGGCATCCGAAATACTCCATGAAATTTCATTAAGGAAGGATTTAGGTGCAATTTCATATCAGGCTGAAGATGAAATTGCCGCCATTTGTGCGGCGATCGGAGCCTCATACAGTGGAAATCTTGCTGCGACATCAACTTCCGGTCCGGGCGCTTCTCTTAAAGTCGAAGCGATGGGACTTGCAGTAATCGCAGAGCTGCCCCTTGTGATGATCAACGTGCAGCGGGCTGGCCCCTCAACCGGATTACCGACGAAGTCTGAACAAAGCGACCTGCTGCAATCTATTTACGGACGACACGGTGAGGCGCCTTTAATAGTAATAGCGGCAAGCTCTCCTGATGACTGTTTCTACTACAGTTACAAAGCGTGTAAGCTCGCCATTGAACATATGACGCCGGTTATCCTGCTTACCGACTCCTACCTTGCCAGCGGTTCGCATCCCTGGAGAGTGCCCGAATTAGATGAGCTGCCTGATATTAATGTTCCCGTGTATGACGGCAAAGCTGAAGAATGGGAACCTTACCTTCGGGATTCAGAATTACTAAACCGGTATTGGATGGCTCCCGGCAACTCAGGATTCGAACATCGTATTGGCGGGCTGGAAAAAGAGGAAGTTACCGGCAACCTTTCCTATGACGGAGAAAATCACGAAAAGATGATCAAAATTCGTCAGGAAAAAGTTGACCGGGTTGCAAGCCTGCTCCCTGAACAAACTGTAAAAGGTGACCAATCAGGAAAACTGCTGGTTACCGGTTGGGGCAGCACTTTCGGAGCTATGAACACCGCTGTTGAAGAGCTTATTGATGAAGGAGTTGAAGGTATAGCATTTACCCATTTCAACTACATTCATCCGCTTCCTGAAAATACCGGCGAAATACTTTCCCGGTTTGATAAAATTCTGGTATGTGAACTAAATAATGGCCAGTTTGCAAGTTATCTGAGATCACAATACCCGGATTTTAACTATGAGAAGTATAACAAGATCCAGGCAAAACCATTTTATGTTGCCGAAATCAAGAATAAAATTCTAAGCTATTTAGATAAATAAAAATGCAGCAACAAGTAGATTTAAACGAAGTTAAACCGGATCTGTCCAAGAAGGATTTTGCCAGTGATCAAATGGTGCGCTGGTGCCCTGGTTGTGGGGATTTCATGATTTTGAACACCATGCAAAAAGCATTCGCCAAGATGCAGCTCCCCAAAGAGAAAATTGTCTGCGTCTCCGGCATTGGTTGTTCATCCAGACTCCCCTATTACCTCGAAACCTACGGAATCCACTCCATTCACGGACGCGCAGCCGCAACAGCCACAGGCGTTAAACTTTCACGACCTGAGTTAAGTGTTTGGGTTGTAACAGGTGATGGTGACTGCATGGCTATTGGTGGCAATCATTTTATTCATGCCGTTCGCAAGAATATTGATATGAACATTGTCATATTCAATAATAAGATCTATGGGATGACCAAGGGCCAGGCGTCTCCAACCACACCGGAAGGCACCAAAACCAAAACTTCACCTGACGGCACTTACGAAAGGCCATTCAATATCGGCGAACTTACCATCGGATCTCACGGAACCTTCTTTGCAAGAGTACCGGATACCGATCCCAAGCTGATGGAATCTGTTCTCATCGCTGCTCAGCAACATAAAGGAACCTCAGTTATAGAAGTCCTGCAAAATTGTGTGGTATTTACAGACGGCATTCATGAGCAGATTACCGGGAAGGATACCAGCAAGGATAATCAGGTTATTCTTGAAGACGGCAAACCTATGATCTATGGTAAAGAACGGGATAAAGGTCTGGCAGTAAGTGGCTTGAAGCTTAGGCCGGTTTCTGTTGATGAGAAATCCAACGGCGAAAGTGAAAACGAAATTCTAACTCACAACGCCCAGCGACCTGACCCTGAAGTTCACCTTGCACTCGTCAGGATGCAGATCCCTGAATACCCGGTAGCAATGGGTGTTATCAGAAATGTGACAGATTCAAGCTTTGATGACCGTCTCCACACGGCAATCAAAAAGAACCGGGAAAACAGCCGCTATGACTCTGTAATAGACTTGTTCAAGAAAAGCGGTAATACCTGGGAAGTCAAATAGTCTTTCTAAGAAAAGTATAAAATAAAAAAGGGAGAGCATTACCCTTCTCCCCTTTATATTTTCACTCGTTCTCTTCCACTACTTTTCGGTAGCCATTTTCATCACTTCGTTCATCCGGCTGACGAAATCTCCGGGGGATTCAAGGTCTCCCTGCATCAGTAAGGCACCATCATATAACTGGCGCGCAATCAATTTCACTGTCTCGGTATCACCGTTTTGTTGCATTTGATGCATGTTTTTAATAAGAGGATGTGAAGGGTTTACTTCAAACACACGTTTGGAAGGGCCGATGTTTTGATCCATCATTTTCATCATATGCTCAACATGGCTGTCCAACCCTTCTTTGCCAATCGTAAGGGTGACCGGAGAATCTACCAATCTTTTTGAGGCTACCACATCTTCCACCTGATCGCCTGCAACTTCTTTGAATAACTGAAGCAGCGAATCAAGCTCCTCATCAGACACCTTTTGATCACTCTCATCTTCCGTGGAGGAATCATCTTCCAGATCCAAATCCGACTTTTCAATGCTCTTCAGGGGCTTCTCCTGATATTGCATCAATCCGGGTACCACAAATGCATCAACCGGGTCGATTAGCAGCAGCACTTCGATATCTTTCTTCTTGAAATATTCGAGCCGCGGATCACGCCGTAACTCTTTTAAGCTTTCACCGGAGAGATAATATATCTCTTTTTGGAAATCGGGCATCCGCTCAACATACTCATTAAGCGACACCAGCTCGTCATCACCGCTTTTGGTTGATTGAAATCGCAACAATTCTGTCAGACGGTCGCGATTTCCAAAATCAGAATTCAATCCTGACTTAAACAGAGTGCCAAACTCATCATAAAATGTTTTAAACTTTTCAGGCTCACTTTCCGCCCAGTATTCAATCATCCCCAGAATTTTATTGACCAGTACATCCTTAATCTTATTCATAATCGGGGTGTACTGCGTCATTTCGCGGGAGACGTTCAGAGGCAAATCTTCACTATCAACAACTCCCTCGACAAATCGTAAATACTCGGGGATCAAATCTTTGCAATCTTCTTGCACCAAAACCCGGTTGGAATAAAGTTGAACGGACTCCAAATCATTAGTGCGCAGAAAATCGGGCTTTGCTTTTTGGGGTACAAAGATCAGTGCCTTAAAATTCATCCGTCCTTCCATAGCAAGATGGATGTGATCGAGCGGCTCCTGAGTGTCATTAGTAAGAAACTTATAAAATTCCTTGAGCTCGTCTTCGGTCACATCATTTTTATTCTTGTGCCATAATGCCCCCTGCTGGTTAACTTCTTCTCCCTCAACAAGAATAGAATAGTCGACAAAGTTGGAATATTTTCTGATGATTTGTTTAATTCGTTCTTTGGATGCAAGTTCCTTATGCTCGTCCTTAAATGTAAATGTAATCCGGGTTCCCCGCTCGGTCTTTTCAGTCTCTTCAATTTCATAAGTTCCCTGCCCGTCAGAAACCCATTTCCACGCTTTGGCATTTGGATTGACGTGACGGGTTTCGACGGTAATTTTATCGGTTACCATAAATGCCGAATAAAATCCGACACCAAACTGCCCTATCAACTCCCCGTCAACTTTGTCTTTTTGCTTCTTTATTTTTTCGATAAAATCCTGGGTACCGGAACTGGCTACAGTGCCCAGGCGCTCCGTGAGGTCCTCGTAAGTCATACCGATTCCGGTATCTTCGATGCTGAATGTTTTTTTATCCTCATCAACCTCAACTTTGATCTGTAGCGGTAATTTTTGAGAATGCACCGGTTTATTGGTGAGCTGCATAAACCTCACTTTATTTAGTGCATCAGAAGAGTTTGATATCAACTCTCTCAAAAAAATCTCCGGATTGGTATACAGTGAATTTACAATGAGGTTAAGCAGCTGCTTCATCTCAGCCTTAAATTCAAACTGTTGCTTTGCCATAATCTGTCTTCTTTAATAAAATTTTATTGGTGATTTTGATTAATTCCTAAAAACCTGAGTTCGATTATTAATTGAGTAGAGCCTCTGCGTACATCTGCGAATTAATCAGCGTAACTCTGCGAGAATCCTATTTCTCCTATCTCTCGCTGATTAACGCAGATGATTTCGCTGAGTTACGCAGATTCATGTATTCAAATTTAGAGCATGTCGTAAATTGGAATCACATTAAATCATACACAATTAATTTCATTCTCAAATTGCGGATAATAAAAAAAACAAACGAACTCAGGTTAAAAGCAAAAAATAAATATTTGCACCCGTGTACCGGTATAAAATGACGGTTATTAAAGTGAAATTCTTATATGCCGTGCTATACTTCAATAAATCAAGGGGCGAACGTATTTAAAAACTCACCCCGTACTCTGCATCGCTGCGGCAATCCCGTTGATAGAGGAAAATAATGCACGTTTCAACCGGCGGCGGTTTTCGTCATCTTCCTCCGGGAGATTTTTCCACCGGTGATGCAGCTCGGCCTGCAGCAGGTTCAGCACATCAGTATAAGGATTACGCAACTTAATGGATTTTTGAATCACCGGGCTGTCATCAAGTAACTTCTGTTGGCCGGTGATTTTCAATATGGATTCTTCTGCCTTTTGGTACTCTTCTTTGATTTTTTCATGCAAGTAATGATCCTCTTTCGGCGAATAATACTGTGATATTTCAAGATGCGCTCTTGCCAGCTCCCTTTGGGCATTGTCGATTACTGCCCGAAAGAATTTCCAGTTACTGAATGCTTTCTGAAGCAATGGCAGCGATTTATCATCTTCTTTAATCACATTATCCAGTGCCGTTCCGATTCCGTACCAGCCAGGCAGATTATATCGGAGCTGCGTCCACGCAAATACCCACGGGATAGCCCTGATGTTATTGAAATCAACCTCATCCGATGATTTTCTTGACACCGGCCGCGAGGCAATGGGCAGATGGGAAATGTGTTCAATTGGTGAAATTTCGGTGTACCAGCGCCATACCTCCTCATCATGAACAAACTGCTGATACGCATTCATGGACTGATCAGCTATTTGTACCATCAGCTCGGATGTATGATCCCCCTTCAGGTGCATCGTCTCTGAAGTGACTCGCGCTTCTGCCGTGCTGATCATCATAGCGTGCACTACCTGCTCGAGATGTCGGCGAGCCAACGATGGGTTTGCGTATCGAAATGAAATCACCTCACCCTGCTCTGTCATCCGGATGCGCCCGTTGTGGCAAACCGGCGGCATCGCCATTACCGCGGAATTGGACCTGCCGCCCCCTCTGCCAACCGAGCCACCGCGGCCGTGAAATAACCGAAAATCCGCGTTGTAGCTTCTGCATGTTTCTGCCAGCTCGTGCTGTGCCTGATACAGCGCCCAGTTAGCCATCCAGTAACCCCCGTCTTTGTTACTGTCGGAGTATCCCAGCATTATTTCCTGTAGGCCATTTCGCGCATTAAGCTGAGCTGAATAGATCGAATCTTCAAACAATTCCGCCATTAAATTGGGGCTGTTTTGAAGATCTTCAATAGTCTCAAATAATGGAACTACATCAATTTGTGACTGAACTTTTCCGTCTTTATAATGCCACAAGCGAGCCTCTTTGGCCAGCAGCAAAACCTCCAGCAGATCACTTCGCTGATGCGTCATACTTACAATAACACTTTCTATAGCTTCAGGATCGGTCTGCAATGCCTCACGGATTACCTCGAAAGTTTTGACGACCTCTGATGTCGTATCACGCAGAGGCGTATCCGGAGCAATTAGCGGTCTCGGATTGATCAACTCAGATGTAAGCACAGCACATCGCTGGTTATCATCCAAATCCTGATAAGAATCGGTAACTCCGGCAAGAGTCAATAATTCATCTGTTGCATGCTCAAATACCATACTGTGTTGGCGAATGTCCATAGATGCCATGCGGTAACCGAATGTCCCTACCTGAATAATCAGATCCCGTAGCTGACTTCGTCTTGCAAGATCTTCAAAGCCGCATTCCACAAGCGCATCCCTGATTAAATACAAATCATCCAGCAATACTTCGGGTTGATATTTTTCGGGATGCCACGCTTTTTCCGCATCCGGATTTTGATGCCACAGTTGAACTTTTCTGATCTTTTCAAGCATGCAACTAACTTTGACCCGATATGGCTCATGCCAGTTCTGCTTGATTGTCGGTGTATATTCCGGCAAAGATTCCAGGTCTTGTTCGATTGAATCCTGCAACCGACGGGGAGTTTTTATCTGGCGGGATGAGATGCTAAACTCCTGCCAGATTTTTTCCAGTTGTTCTTCATACATTTGAAGTGCCGCTTCCCGGTGAGATTTCAACGCTTGCCGTGTAACCTCAGGCGCCACATATGGATTGCCATCACGATCCCCGCCAATCCAGGTTCGGTATTTGATCAAAGATGGTAAATCAGGGGTTTTGCCATAATAGGTTTCAAATGCATCGTTCAAATCGCGATAGAGCTGGGGTATCGTATTCCAAATAGTTGTTTTTAAGTAATATAGTCCATTACGCACTTCATCATCTACTGAAATTCGGGTTGGGCGAACATCGTCGGTAGTCAGGATGACACTAATCTTGTGATAAATGCGGGTCATCAATTCATCAGTTTCGGAAGGCGTCAAATCCGGATTGGATATTTCCTGAAGAAGCGATGATATCTGTTGCTGAAGATGCAGGATACTGCGGCGGCGCGCTTCAGTCGGGTGGGCAGTTAGTGTTGGTTGAACATCAAGCCTGCAGATCACATCTACTGCTTCCTCATAGCTATATCCTTGGTTTTTCAGTTCAAAAACCGCTTCTGCAATGGATTCATTGCGAGGATCCTGATCAGTTACCTCTCGTTCTCGCTTTCTGTTGATCCGGATGATTTCATTTTGTTCAGCCTTATTGACGAGATGAAAAAATGAAGTAAAAGAACGTAGAAGCCAGTCAATCCGGGTGTTATCAAGTTTGCTTATGTTATTGATCACCTCTTCCCGGTATTTGCTGCCCTTTTCCTGATAAGCTTTTTTGCACAGCTTGCGGTTGTTTTCAACTTGTTCAAAAATATCATCACCTGCCACCGTACGAATCGACTGCCCCAGAAGGGTTCCGACAAGGTTGACATCCTTACTCAAATCCGGGGATATGCCTTCCCCTTCTGCTTCAATTTGCAATCCCTGCCAGCGCGATGTTTGCTTCATTTTAATCTATAATCGGTTTTTGTAATGGTTTTATCTTCCCGGAAAGTCTGCTGTAGAGCTATCCTATTTTGATAAATCCGATATATCGAAATTCAAAAATAGAGAAATATCAGTACATTACCAGAATAATTCATCAAATTGTATACTGGAAACGGTTGTTTGGAACGTACAGACGTTTTTTGGAGATGTAGAGAAGGGGGACTGGATACTGGCTTTGTCCAAAAAAATTCAAATCACAAAACTTGTCCTGAATATCTTCGTGGATAAATTCTAATAATCTAATTATCAATGACCAAATTTAAACCTGGCACCAGTTTGGGGATTTGGGTCATTAAGTCATTGGAGCTTATCTGTCATTTGAAATTTGAGATTTGAAATTTATCAAGTGGCATTATAAGCGCTTGTTCATGATTCGTCTTTTGTTCCCTGTTTGCTTTCTTTATCGCTGCCGTTATCGAGCGGTCGCACCATGACTTTCTTCACACGATTGTTTTCAACCTCGTGTACGGTAAGCTCCAAATCATGCAGCATTACTTTCTCACCAACTTCAGGTATGTGTTCGGTAAAATAATAGATCAACCCACCAAGAGTTTCGTATTCATCATTTTTTGTAGTGATTTCTTTCTGAAGAATTTTTTCCATATCGTCGAGGTCGACTTTGGCATCAAATATGTAGGTACCGCTTTTACGCCGCACAAACAAAGGCTCTTGTTCACTATACTCATCGGATATTTCGCCGATAATTTCCTCAAGAATATCATCGAGTGTCACCACCCCCTCAGTACCTCCGTATTCATCCACTACTACAGCCATATGCGTTTTTTCCTGTTGAAAATCCCGCAGAAGGTCGTCCAGCTTTTTAGTGGGCGGAATAAACATTGGTTTTCTGGCTATTGACCTCCAATTTATTACCGCATCTTTCATGGTATTGTTCATATACGGTAGCAGATCTTTTGAATGGATTACACCGATGATATTATCCATATCGCCCTCATAAAGCGGAAATCGCGAGACGCTTTTCTCTTTAATCAATTTCAGCACACTTTCCAGGGAATCCTCACTTGAAACCGCAATTATATTGACCCTGGAAGTCATGATCTCCCGGACTATCGTATTTCCAAATTCAATTACATTTTCAATTATTTCACGTTCTTCGTCGTAAAGTGAGCCGTGTAACTCGCCCACCTGAGCTATTGTCTTCAAGTCTTCGGAAGAAATACGTTCCGGCGGTCGCGGGAATTTGCGTTCAAAAAAGTGCGTGCTCCGGGTGATGATATTTGAAACCGGGGTCAGGATCACGTAAAAAATATACACGAAACCTGATAGCTTCCTCGCCATTTTGAGCGGGTCTTTTATTGCCAAAATTTTGGGGGTGATCTCTGCCAGAATAAGTATCAAAAATGTAAGAACAAGCACCTCAATGGTATAGACCACTACTGCAGGCACTCCCAAAGCGACGACCAGTTTGCCTGCCACAATTGCCGCGGTAATAGCGGTAATTATATTAAAGAAGGTATTCCCGATCAGTATAGTGGCAAGTAACTTTCTGGGACGATCAAGCATGCTTAGCACACGCCGGGTAGCTCTGTCGCGTTCTGCCTGCTCTCTTACAGAATCATCTATTTTATTGGTTAAACCGAAAAACGCGACCTCGGAACCTGAAAACAATGCTGACAAAAATAACCCGAGTACGATAATCGCAACTTGAATAAGTACTACGACGGGATCAATCTCATCAACCAATTCCGCAGAATCGGCTGCAAGTAACAGCAAGAATAAAATGGATGAATGATTAGGATCGTCTGTTATTTCCAACGTCAGGATTTTGTGGTTAAATCAATAAGGAAAGCTAACCAAGCCTTTACTTGTAGTCAATAAACCAATCGCTGATTTTTTAACCTATGTTTTCATAGCCTTTTAACTTTCACACAAATGCGAAAATTGTTTATACATGAAAACACAAAATAAAAAAGGACGACTTGAAAATCTAAGCCGCCCTTTTGTTTTCTGTTGTGCAACCTCTCAAAATGGAAGATCATCATCCTGATCATCCGAGGCTGTGTCATAATTGGCACTGGATTCAGATGAGCCGCTTTCCGCGGTTTCCGCCATCGGAGCTTGAGAGCTTGTGCTTCCTTTGGAATCAAGCATCTGCATTCCAAAAGCCTTTATCTCGGTAGTATATCGTTTTTGACCTTCTTTATCTTCCCAGCTTCGGGTTTGCAGGGAACCCTCAAAATAGACAAGTGAGCCTTTTTTTAGATATTGCTGACATATTTCAGCAAGTCTGTTCCAAGTAACAACACGATGCCACTCGGTTCGCTCCTGCCATTCTCCGTTACTGTCCTTAAAACGGTCTGTAGTTGCCACACTCATATTGGCAACCGCCGTATTATTTTGAGTATACCGCACATCCGGATCCTGACCAAGTCTACCTATGATCATTGCTTTGTTAAGTGAGCCCATTACTGAACCTCCATAATTTAATTGTTGTAATTAACTTCATGCTTGCTATAGAGCAAGAAAAAATCAGAACCTTACAAATATTTTCACAAAAATTTCCGGTTGCAAGCAACTCGTAATTGATTTGTCTGATCTGAATGTAACCGACAGCAAAGAATGCCCTCATTTTTATTGACATTACGACGCTGCCGATCGTTTCGCAAGTTCAGATTTTATCAAGTCCGCTTCAACAGTAATTTATTCATTGTCCGTAAGAAAACTCAAGGTGCCCTAAGAAAACGCCAGGCTCAAGGCGCGCGAAATCCCAAAAAGCGTAGTTTACACAATGTACTCCAGCATTTTTGGGCCGAGCTGAACGAAGATATTAGCTTTTCCTTAGAGGCACTATTTATTTTTCAAGATGCGACCGGTCCGATCACCGGTAAATTCCTCATCCCAAATTGCCGGCTCACCATTCACAAACACGTAGATCATCCCTTCAGAAAGATGGTGCGGATCTTCATAGCTGCCGGGATGATCTAATTCGTCAAGATCAAAAATTACGATATCTGCGTAGTTATCCTTGCGGATCATACCCCGATTTCGCACACCATACACACTGGCCGGCATGTGAGTCATGCTACGTATGGCAAGGGCAAGATCCACTACTTCTTCTTCCACACTATATTTTTTGATCTTTCGGGGAAATGCTCCATAATTTCGCGGATGCGGTACACCCTCCCCCTTTTCAACTATCCCCCCGTCTGAGGCGGTCATCGTCCAGGGCTGACGCATCAGCCGGTGCACATCACGATCGTGCATATTGAAGGATACAATGCCCGGCGAACTCTCTTTTAAAAGCTCAATAGCGGCTTCTACAGCAGATATTTCACGCTTTTCAGCGATATCTTCAAGTGTTTTGCCCTCCAGAGAGGTATCATGCCGGACACGTCGCAACATGATCCTGTGCGGACCGCCACGCCGCTCCAGATTCTGAACCATACCTTCATATATCTGCTCTCTTTTCTCCGGATCTTCAAGACGCTCCAAAAACCGATCCCGGCCGCCATCCATCATATCACTTGGTACCAATGCCGCAGACAATCCCGTAGCTGAAGCATCATAGGGATACTGATCCGCAAAAACCTCAAGCCCGCGTTCCCGGGCGCGATCAATCCGATGAACTAACGCATCCGAATACCCCCATACATTCGGACCAAGCGTTTTTATGTGTGTTACGATTCCCGGCAAATCGGCTCTTTCGGCAATTTCAATCACCTCATCTACAGACGCAACCACACCAATATTATAATCGGACTCATCTCTGATATGACTTTGATAAGCGCCGCCGTATTCCGATGCTATTTTCGCCAGGGCAATCAGTTCCTCGGTATCGGAATAAGAACCCGGCGGATAAAATGGCCCTGACGACAAACCGAATGCTCCCAGCTGCATCCCTTCCCGTACAAGTTCGAGCATGTCATCAAGCTCATCCGGCTCAGGCGCCCGATTATCCTCATCCATTATTTCTCTTCGAACCTGCGTGTGCGGAACAAATTGCGCAACATTTACTCCAATACCGTGCTCCAGCAGCTCATCCCGCTGCTCAGCAAGATCTACAGCTCCTCCGCCATCGGGGTTTATGAAAACCGAAGTTATGCCCTGAGCCAGCAGAGGTCTTGCAGCGCTTAGTTCTTCATCCCTCAAACCTGATGAGGCATGGGAGTGCGTGTCAATAAAACCGGGCGCAACGAACAAGCCGCTTGCATCGATCATTTCATCCGCCTCCCGGCCGGAAAGGTCTCCGGTTTTTACAATATAATCATCATTAACAGCTATATCCTTTTGAACCCATGGATTGCCGGTACCATCCAATACCCTTCCGTTTTTGATGATTAAATCAAATGATGGTTCATCAGCAACTGCACTTCCCCCAAAGTTCGGATTTAGCAGGAAGAGCAGAATGGTCAGTAATTTCATGCGATAAGATGGTTGATTAATAACAGCTGCATTTTATGATTCTGAAGTAACTCTTAATACCGGAAAATCGCCTTTCTTTTTGAGGTGTTCAAACTCATCATACTGGATTAAACCGTGCATGGACTGAGCCTCAAGAGCCGTTGCAATCATCAAGCCAGGAAGATGTGCTGTCG
Organism: uncultured Chitinophagales bacterium; assembly: GCA_964505385.1. GTDB lineage: Bacteria > Bacteroidota > Rhodothermia > Balneolales > Natronogracilivirgulaceae > SLJN01. The sequence continues at coordinate 77,194 of CAZDIA010000004.1, read as the reverse complement.
GAATGAAGATATCTCCCTGCTCCGCCTCATAATCAATAGCTCTGATTTCACCTACAGGAATCATGGTCGGGCTTTCAAACTCCTCTTCCGTAAAGTCTTCAATCCTGAATATTTCCGCTTGCAGTTGCTCACCACTTTCCAATTCCCGGTATTCGACCTGATGCTCAGCAAGCAGGTCTGCAATATCCGAATGATTTTCGGGAATGATGTATCCCTGAGGCATTTCAGTTCTTCGGTCAGGGCTCACGAGCGGATAATAATTATCAATATCCACCACAATCGTATCCCCTTTGGCATAATCATTATCGTCGGTTTCATGAACTTCAAGAACGGGGATGGTTAGCGGTTCGCCGATTTGCTCACGTTTCATCGTCAGAATAAATTCGTCTCTCCTTCCTTCCGTAATCTCACTTCGTGATTTTTCCACGGCTGAAGCTATTTCGTCTTTATGATCAACCGAAAACTGTAGCAGCCCCTCAATTGCTGCTACCTGGCCGGCCTTGCGATGGCGAATATTTTCCAGATCCCCTCTTGCCCGTCGTCCTTCCAGTATCAACGAAAACGTGTTCATTATGGCAAATCCCTGACGGCCATCATTAATATTGGTTGTACTGTACCGGATGGATTCGGGGTTGCCGATCAGATAATTATGGAAAGTAAATCCTTCCTCTTCCAGATGTTCAGAAATATAATCCAGGAAAGGTCCTTCGGCCAGTTCGCGAATTTCCTTGGCGGTATTTGCATTTGTAGGCAAACCGTATTGTTCATCAAACAGGCGAATAAAACCGTGCTCAATCCAGGAATTCACCCAGGGTTGATACTGATGGAAATCAAGCGTAACCTCCGGTTTCCATCGGTGGAACAGATCACGAAGCGGGCGGGTTTCCTTTCCGTCAAGTATCAGGTGGCTTCGGTTCAGATCCACATCTGCGGCATTTCTCCGCTCCAGTATTTCAGCTCCATCCGGGTTTACCTGTGGCACAATCAGCAAATCCATATGCTGAAGAATCTGCTCATGCTCTCCTGTGGCAATATCACGCAAAATTTTTAATAAAGCGTCATTTCCGGACGGCTCATCGCCGTGTTGTTGACCGAAGACCAGCGCCGTTAACTTAGTATCATCTGACGAAAACTCCTCGTCCTGCGACACTTTTTGGTAATAGATATCCCGTTCCTGCTCAGAACTTCCAAGCTGATGTGTAGTAATGATATCTGAATGAGCATCAAGATGCTCTAAAAATGCAACCACTTCAGCATGTTTAGTCCATGACTCGTATTCTGCCGTTTCCAGCGGAGTCTCAATTACTTCCGCTTGCCTTTCACATCCCAAAAAACCTGCCAGTATAATTATACCAACTACAGTAGCTTTATAATTCTTCATTCAAGACTATGTTGTTTCGTTCACCATACGCATCCTGATATTACAACTTCTGGAAAGCTACTGATTTGTAGACTTTAACTCCACATCCTAAATAACAGGTTTCAGGCTTAAAATTCGATTTCTGTAAGTTTTGTAGTAAAAAAAAGGGTGCTGATTACTGGTGCAGGGTGTTAGTCTGAAATTACAGGTTGAGCTTAAAAGTCACCCTCAGCTGCATCGAACCACCCATCCGCTTGAATCCTGAGTGTATCTTCAGGCTCTTCCTCAAGAAATCCATAGGCACCAAAATCAAATTCACCAACAAGCAAATCACCATCATTCTCTTCTATAGTCAAAACACCATTTTCTGAGAAAAAGGGGCCGTCATAATCTTCTTCGTACTGCTGGGCAACAACATATTCCGCAATTATCTGGCCAGGCTCCAGTTGCTCAAAAATATCTTGTTCATCAAAATCATCATCCTCAGGCCTTACAAACTCGGTGATCTCATATTCACCCGGTCCCGGAATTTCATCAAACATACCTATCATACTAATGCCAACGCCTATTTCACGGGTTATGGATATGAATTGAAAAGCAACTATATCATCGGCATCTTCAACTTCACCATAGAGAGCATCCTCTCCTTCCATAACGCCATTAAACTCACCGGAAATTGACGATTGAAAACCTGTTTGAACCGACTCTTCCGTATCAAGTATATCACATCCTGCTATTCCAAATAATAGTATTCCTATTGATGCAAAACTCCAAAGTATCGGGCGGGAAATTGTAGATTTCATTTAACCATTAGTTTCACTGCGATTGAGATTGTCCTAAAACCGGATAACGCCCGGACAAGATCATGATTGCCGAAATATTGATGCGTCCGGCTATAATAGCTGCACTTTATTCCATTGCTTTCACTTATGATATTTTTCCTCAACAACTTTAAACCTATGTATACTATCCCTGTCTTTAGCCTATCAAGTACGATTTATTTTTTAATTGAAAATTTTGCCTTTTTAAAATATTTCATTGAAAGACAATACAATATATCTTATATAGATCAACTTTGTGAATAATGCAGGTAGGTTAGACAAACTTATAACAGAATGTTTACGGAATAACACACAGGCAGGAAACATTATTTATTGTTCACTTGCTCTATCACACGGAAACATATAGTTTCCGGCGTTGCTTTACCGTAACTGCAAATCAGAAAAGATTTTATGACTACACCTCAACACGGAGAACAAGAGGTAGAAAGTTCCGTACCTTTTAGCCAGCGAAATCTCCTTGTCTTTTTACTTCCTTCTCTTGTGGGAATACTTACATTCTTGATTCCCTTCCCACTTGACGGCACCTATAATGTAGGTATGGGTTTGATGGCAGACGGCATTATGTATCTGCTTGAAAATTACCTCCCGACACTCACGGTATTGCTTTTCTGGGTTTCTCTGCTGTTAACCATTTATGCAAAACTTCAAAATCCGGAGTGGGCTAAGAGCGGCACAATGCACGAGGTGCTTCACATCAACGAGGTATGGCTGATTTTCCGAATACTCGCCGCCGTGCTTGCCACACTTACTTTATTCCAGTTCGGACCCGAATTCATCATTTCTGATGCCACCGGCGGTGAAATGCTTAACATTTTACTACCGGTTCTTTTTGCGTTTTTTCTGTTCGCCGCCATTTTCCTCCCGTTTCTGACCGACTACGGATTTATGGAATTCATCGGTAACCTTGTGAGAACGCCCTTCAGATTTATTTTCAACCTGCCGGGTCGCAGCGCCATTGATGCCACCGCTTCCTGGTTTGGTTCGGGAACTGTGGGAGTTCTCATCACCATGCGGCAGTATGAGGGCGGATTTTACAACCGGCGCGAAGCTGCGATCATTGCTACTAATTTCTCTGTTGTTTCAATTGCTTTCAGCCTTGTAATAATTCGGTTGGTGGAGCTTGATCACCTTTTTTTGCAGTATTATGGATCAGTGATTGTCTCCTGTCTCGTAGCCGCGGTGGTATTACCTCGAATTCCGCCGCTTTCTTTTAAAGCGGATACCTACTACGAGCCTGCCGGCCAACAAATAATTGAAGATGAGCAGTATGCTCCCGGACTCTGGCGCGACTCACTCTATAAGGCAATAGAGCGGGCAAAGCAGGCTCCCGGTCCCCGGCAGTTGATGAAAAACTCATTGTCGAATCTTGCCGATATTTTCCTTGCCGTGCTTCCGCTTGTGTTTGCAATCGGTGTACTCGCCCTGATACTTGCCGAGCATACCCCGGTATTTAATTGGCTCTCTTACCCGATGATCCCGCTGCTTACTCTGTTGCAAATTCCGGAAGCTGCCGCAGCCGCTCCTGCCACGTTAATCGGCTTTGCGGATATGTTTATTCCCGCAGTTATGATTGCAGGAATTGAAAGTGACATCACCCGGTTTGTTATTGCTGCCCTGTCGGTTAGTCAGCTCATTTTTATGTCGGAGGTTGGCGCTTTGATTATCAAATCTAAAATCCCACTCAACCTCGGTGAGCTTATCATCATCTTTTTACTTCGCACGATCATAACTCTTCCGATCATTGCGCTGATCGCTCACCTGTTTGTTTTTTGATTGCTAATAAAGACAAATAGTCATATCAGATCGCATTTATACTTGACTTGGTTAGGTCAATTTCTTTCCATCTTTACTTCTTCACATCTTTACCTCTTTTTATATTTCTCTTGCCTCATCAAAAAGAATTTATTTCCGGCTTGCCCGGGTTGGGTTAAATTATCTGTGCATTTAAACTCAGGTTTCAGGCTTCTGCTCAACTCCTTCAACTCCAGCGTATTTAAGGCACAGCAGCAGCACAATCCCGTAGGCAAGATGCATAGTCAAACCGGCCAGCATGATCAGCCCGGGCGTCCATGTGTCATAATAGAATATGCCGACGGCATCACCCGCAGCAAGCGATACCAGCGGAGAGACAATCAACCCCGCCCCAAGTGATATAATCACACCGTATATCAATCCTTTAACCAGCCAGTTACCGGGTATACGCTTATGCAGAAACACTACCCAGATTAAAGCCAGCAAGATACCACCAATTAAATAGGCGAGGTTGCCCCAAACAATAGTATATGGCCCGTTGGCATGTACCTGGTTTAAGCTTTCCTTACCGAAGTGTCCAATATCAATTACCGGTAAGCCAACCCCACCTTGTAAAAATCCAACCATAGCCATAACAAAAGTGGCTATAAAACCACAAATAACGGTTCTCCAGAATGTACTTGCACTAATCATTATGTATATCCCCTTTGGTTTGTGTTATTATCACATCTGTTTTTACTTCAAGGAGGCTTTGCAAAACTATCTTTTTCCAAGCCTTCTTCAACTCAATCATCCTGTAAACGTGTAACTTAATGATGCCGCAATTGATAAACCACCATAAAAATCAACAATCCGGAATTAATGTTGATTTTTCAAATGTCTCACTACTTCATTTTCGCAAGGATTCCTTTGAACTTTATATCATATAACGAGTTGATGAATTCACGATCTTCCTTTGAAATTTTAACAATTCCTTTTGTGGCCTGCCGGGCTTGTTCCGGTGTTTTTATACCCGGAATCACCGTTGAAACTCCTTCAAAACTAAGAGTGTAACTTAAGCTAAGCTCAGCTTTGGTGATATCATATTTTTCTGTAAGCGGCCAGACTTCTTCGAGCGCATCCAATGATGATTCCAGGATATCGGGAGGTAGTCTGAAGCTGCGATGGTCATCAGGCTCGAAACGGGTCTGTTTAGTAAACTTTCCCGTCAGCAAGCCAAATTGGTAAGGCATCCGGGCGATAATTCCCTTTCCCTGCTGGTAAGCTCGTTCAATGATATCCAGACTTTTCTGATTGAGAATATTCAATACCGGCTGAAATCCGTGACCAAGATCGTGCTCCAGCATATAATCGGCCTCAGGATGAGGGTTAAATGTGTTGAGTGAAAGGCCCCAATAACGGATTTTTCCTTCTTCCCTTAGCTCTTCCATCGCTTCAATACATTCTCCCTTTTCAAGATCTTCTTTTTTTGCCGAATGAAGCTGATAGAAATCGATCACCTCCCTGTTCAATCTTCGCAAGCTATCATGACAGGCGTTACGAATGTGATCTTTGCTATAATCTAAATAAATGGAATCATCTTCTTTGAGACGGTGGCCCACTTTCGTGGCTATCAGAATATCCTGTCGATTTGCAAAAACCCGGCCAATCAACTTCTCCGAATGACCAAGGCCATAAAAATCAGCAGTATCATAAAAGTTAATTCCTTGCTTTTCAGCCTCTTTTAATGCCTCAATTGATGTGTCGTCATCCACATTACCCCAGCCTATGGGAATATCTCCGGCCATCGCCGGTCCACCGATCGCCCATGCTCCAAAGCCAATCTCACTGACTTCCAAATCCGTGTTTCCAAATCTCCTGTACTTCATTTTTCCGATTTTTTTGATTCAAATTTACCAACAGTGTACAAGCCTGACTCTATATAATACTCAAAATACAAATTGAGGGCTAACCTGCATTATTCACCAAGAAGTTTAGTTGTGGGCAAGGCGGCCCACAGCTAAACTTCGCAGTGTCCTAAATTAGATATAAATGAAAATTTTGCCTTTTTAACATTATCTCATGGAAAGACAGACAGTATATCTTATCCAAATTAACTTTGTGAATAATGCAGGCTAACTTCTGTTCTCCCTTTCGGAAGAGTTAATAAGAGTTCGTATTATATCGGCTGATTTAAAATTATTTGTTTTTTACAACTCTCCAAAAGCTATCTCAATTAGCATGGCAATTTATTCGGCACATGGATTGATTTGACAATAAAATTAACTGCGAAAATTATTTCAATGTAATGAGAGTAAAACTTGAAACCGTTGACCTAACACGCATAGTTGACGATCAAACCCTTGTAAATAAAGTTTCTGTAAAGATTCATGAATTGGAAGTTCTGGTAATAACCGGTCCGTCAGGTTCCGGAAAATCATCTTTTTTGCGTATGCTGAATCGCCTGGATGAACCAACTTCCGGAACGGTATATCTTGATGGACAGGATTATACATCCATCCCGCCGCGGGAACTTAGGAAAAGAGTTGGCTTTTTGCCACAGGAAGCCGCGCTCATTTCCGGCACTGTTTTTGATAACATCGCCACCGGCCCTAAACTACGTGGTGAACCTGTGGACAGCAGCCGTATCACCTGGCTGCTTGAGAAACTGAACCTGAATGGCTATGATTCGCGCGAAGTGGATGATCTTTCCGGTGGGGAAAAACAGCGTATTTCGCTGGCCCGAACATTGCTTAATGCCCCTGAAATCCTTCTTCTTGATGAACCTACCTCCCAGTTGGATCGCAACGCGGAAGCGGAAGTCGAATCACTGCTAGGTGAGCTTGCACCTGAACTTGGACTCACCACGGTAATGGTAACCCATGATAACAATCAGGCCCGTCGGCTGGGTGATCGCGCTATGACACTGAAAAACGGATCAATGGAAAACTGCGGACCAGTAAAGGAGATATTGTCATGATAGAATCGGTTTTATTCGACTTTATAGATCAGTTTCGTGACCCGTCACTCACCAAAGGCCTGATGCAGGCAGGAGCAGGCGCTGTGCTTGCACTCATTGTTATCGGCCTGGCACGGATTCGCCGGTTGGCCTTGGAAAAAGAGTTCATTATTGCAATTCTCCGTGGTTTTGTTCAAATCGTAGTAATGGGGTCAATTGTGGGTCTCCTGCTGCATGTAGACCTTATTTGGAGCGTGTTTATTCTCCTTTTCATGATGGGTGGTGCATCCATCATTTCAAAAAGCCGCGGAAAAGGATTGCCGGGTGTTTTTCAGGTATCTTTTTTCGCCATCGTTTTTGGCTCTGGGATAGTGATTATCACAATGACATTAGCCGGAGCGATAGAGGCTAACGTTCGAAATCTCGTACCCATCGGCAGTTTGATAATTGCGCAATCCATGCAGATTAACTCACTGGCATTGAATCGGTTGAAAAGTGAAATCCGCGAAAACCGGTCACAGATAGAAGTAGGATTATCTCTCGGAGCCCCTCCTCGTGCTGTCATTTCCCGATACATAGAAACCGGAGTTCACGCATCACTGATACCGGTTGTGGATTCGCTGAAAAGCCTTGGCTGGGTGTGGATTCCGGGCATCATGGCAGGGATGATACTTGCAGGGGAAAATCCCGTTTATGCCGGTTTTTACCAGTTTGTTATTATGATGATGGTCTTCGGTGCCGGTGGTTTAACCAGCATGACCAGCAGCCTGCTTATCGGAAAATATATTTTTACCGATGCAGATCAATTAAAACAGGTTTAGCAATAAAACAACTAATTCAAAAAGACTATTTTATCATTATTATTTTTTTTGTTTTTGTGTAGTGTATTTAACAATTTATTTGAGGCTATACTAAAACAATTAGTTTAATTAGGTTATAGCTTGTTACCATGTTTCAAACAAATGAAATGTTAAATCCAAAAAACTACGCTATGAAATACTTACCGTTAACAGCAACATTGCTTATTGCAATCATCCTTAGTGGATGTTATAACATGGAAGTGACAACCGACAAACAACCTTCAGGTGAGGTTTATGAAAACAATTGGGTAACCGGCTTTATCGGGGGGCTGATTATAGTTGACTCCGTAGATGCCAGCATGCACTGCCCAAATGGAGTTGCACGGGTTGAAACTGAATTAACGTTTGCCAACCAGTTTGTTTCTTTTTTAACAGGGGGTCTGTACTCACCAATGGCAGTAAGGGTCGCCTGTGCTGCAGCTGACGCAAGTATCAATACAGATTTGCGAGGTAAATATCTGACTCTGGGTGAGGATTCAAATCTTAACACTGTGCAGAATACATTGCAAAATGCCGCCTATACCTCGGCTTTTCTACAGGAACCGGTTTACGTATCGCTCAAATGAGATAATCAAGCTATTCTTATAGCATGTGAATCATGTCTCCTTTAAAAACAAGAGGAGTTACAAACATATATATCACGGGGTGCGATCAGCTTAAGATCAGCACCCCTTTTTATTTCCTGGCCGCTGAGGTGTCAAAAATGTTGGATATATCAACATAATACTTCTTCCCATTTTCGGCACTTGCGGAAAACGCCCACATCTGTGTCAGCAACTTCAGCGCCTCCCACAGCCGGCGCGTCATTTGTTATATCCGGACCATAAGCATTTTCGTAGCCGAGGGTCTCTAACCAGGTGAGGGCGTTTTGCTCTATGGAGTCTTCTCAGTAGTGCTCATTGGAAAAACCGGTCGTTCTCCCAGCGTTGCGGGTTACTGAGAATATAATTTGCAATATTATCGTATGAGCGCTCATTTCGGATGATATGCTCGTAATAATTTCGTTGCCATAATTTGCGATCAAAAGGCTCCCATCCCAATTGTTTCACCCCGCGGATATATTCGTTTGTCGTCATGGTTTTGAACCATTGGATGACCGTTGCCAATGAAGTTCCTTCCGTTGAGGATGATCCCACTGGTTGGGGCGATCCACGTTGCGGCGATCCCCGTTGTGGCGATCCCATGTGATCGCCCTCTTCCTCGCCTCCATCTCCTGATTCAGCTGCTGATCCTTCTTCTTCTGCTGCTTCGGCAGATGGATTGAAGCCTGGATCAGGGGCGGAGCCGGTATTGATAATGATAGCGTGGAAGTGGTTGGGCATGGTAGTATGCTCGCCGCAGTGGATATCGGGGAATTTTTCGGATAATTTGCTATACCACTTCTCCACCATTTGTCCGGCATCGTTCAGGATCATCTCTCCGTTATGGATGGTGCCGAAGCGACAGGCCCGGTCTTGGCAGCACATCGTAACAAAATATGCACCGGCCTGCGAATAATCATATCCCTTCAGCCGGATAGAGCGCCGGTTGTGGATGCGTGGGTTGTATTTGGGTTTTCGGGGCATGGGAAGTCATTTATACTTAAGCCAAATCTGCTTAATTATTATCTGTAAGAAAACTTAAAGTGCCCTCAATATACCAATACTACTACTTCCATAAGTTAACTCTTCTTCCTGAAATCATCCGGCAATTCTGAATCACCCCGGCCTTCATTACATCCTGTTGCATCTCATTAAATAGCTCAAACTCTCACGGATTGGCTACGCGCAGGGCATTCTGAAGAGAATCGACAGCTTTTCTCAAGCTGGTAAGATCAAGTGCCATAGTGTTTAGGTTTCGTATTCTAAAAGAAACCAATTTTATAGCTTGTTATTTCAGACGCTTAAGAATTTAATTCCATATTTCCTTACTAATTCGATTTCATCTCTTTTATTATTGGGACAAAATTAAACCCCTGCCAGACCTTTCCAAATCCAACAGGGGTTATTATTTCTTCTCTTCTATTTTTATTTACTAAGACTCAGCTCTACGAGCACCCGCTCGTCGAACCACATGTCGTGCACTTCAGGCACGTGCCGTTGCGCACCATCGTCATGCTACCGCAGTCGCCGCAGACATCGCCGGTGAATCCCATTTTCTGGGCGCGCCGGTATTCAGCGGAAGCGCCGGTTGAGGAAACCTGACCGGTGGGAGCCGTGCTTGCCGGTTCACTTTGCGATTCTCCGATGGTGGATTGCACATCACGCTTTATTTCATCCGGATCGGGTTCATCTTCCGGGCGCAATGTGCGTTTCATCGTCTGCTCCGGATCCACATGGGCCAGATCTTCCCGGCTGAGATACGTTACCGCCAGCTCGCGGAAAATATAATCAATCACCGAAGTGGACATTTTGATCTGCGGGTTGCCGTGCACCTGCCCGCTCGGCTCGAACTTGGTGAACACAAAGGCATCCACAAACTCCTCCAGCGGTACGCCGTGCTGCAAACCAAGCGATATACTGATAGCAAAGCAGTTCATCAGACTCCGGAAGGCCGCGCCTTCCCGGTGCATATCGATGAAAATTTCTCCGATCTGCCCGTTTTCGTATTCGCCGGTGCGCAGATACACACTTTGTCCGCCGATCTTCGCTTTCTGCGTATATCCGCCGCGACGGCCCGGCAGCCGCTTGCGTTCGGCAACATATTTGTGGATGATCCGCTCGGCCGTCTCCACAACGCGATCGGTCTGATTGCTCTCCTCAACCGTCATCACACTTTCTTCGCCTTCAGCTTCATCAGCTTCAACGACCTGTGCCACACCGGAAGTGGTGTTCAGCGGCTGACTCAGCTTTGATCCATCCCGGTACAAGGCATTGGCTTTCAACATATTCTTCCAAGAGTCCATATAAGCGTTTTTGATGTCATCCACCGACGCTTCTGCCGGCAGGTTGATCGTCTTGGAAATCGCACCGGAAATAAATGGCTGCGCCGCCGCCATCATATTGATGTGACCGTTTACAGAAATATAACGGGTGCCTTTTCGGCCGCACTTATTGGCACAGTCAAACGCCGGCAGATGCTCTTCCCTGAGATGCGGTGCACCTTCCACAGTCATCGTACCGCAGACATAATCATTGGCTGATTCAATCTCGCCGGTGCTGAAGCCGATATGATCCAGCAGATCAAACATCGGATCGGCAAGCTGCTCTTCACTGATCTCGAGTACATCTTTGCAGAAATCTTCGCCGAGCGTCCACTGGTTAAAGGCAAACTTGATGTCAAAAGCGGACGGCAACGCCTGCTCTACCGCTTTAATCTGTTCATCACCAAACCCTTTGTCGCGCAGATGTTCGTGCGTTATTGCCGGACTGCCTTCAAGCGTTCCGTGCCCTTTGGCGTACAGCACGATATCTTCAATTTGCTGCTCAGTATATCCCAGCCTGCGCAGTGCCATCGGTACACTCTGGTTGATGATCTTGAAATATCCACCGCCGGCCAGTTTCTTAAATTTCACCAGGGCAAAGTCCGGCTCAATGCCGGTCGTATCGCAATCCATCACCAGACCAATGGTGCCGGTGGGTGCTATAACTGTGACCTGCGCATTGCGATACCCGTGTTGTTCACCAAGCTCGAGAGCGCGGTCAGCATCCTGGCGGGCAGCTTTAAGCAGGTATTCCGGACAGTGATCCGGCTCAATGCCCTGTGGGGTAATAGTCAATCCTTCATATTCATCAACCGATGCATTCCAGGCGGCACGCCGATGATTGCGGATTACCCTCAGCATATGATCTTTGTTCCGTTCATAACCGGGGAATGATCCAAGACGACCCGCCATTTCAGCACTGGTTGCATAACTGGTCATATGCAAGATGGCCGTTAATGCACCGGCGTAGGCATTTGCTTCCTTACTGTCATACGGAAGTCCCTGCACCATCAGCATGGTGCCGAGATTGGCATATCCAAGCCCGAGAGTGCGGAATTCATAGGAAAGCCGCGCAATTTCTTTCGACGGGAACTGCGCCATCAGCACCGATATCTCAAGTACGATCGTCCACAGTCGTGTGGCATAGCGATAGCTCTCCACATCTATCGTTCCGGTTTCCTGATCGTAAAACTTCATGATATTGAGCGAAGCGAGATTACACGCCGTGTTGTCGAGGAACATATATTCCGAGCACGGGTTACTAGCTTTAATCTCACCATCTTCCGGACAGGTATGCCACTCATTGATCGTATCATGGTACTGCGTACCGGGATCGGCAGATTGCCATGCGGCATGCCCAATTTCTTCAAATAACTCACGGGCGCGCAGCGTCTTCATCGGCTCCGGATCGCGCCCCTCTTCCCTGGCTTTTCGCTTTTCAACCCGGCCATAAAGATGCCAGTCGCCATCCTCTTCAACAGAGCGCATGAAAGCGTTCGGAATCCGCACCGAATTGTTTGAATTCTGACCGCTCACGGTTGCATACGCCTCTGAATTCCAGTCCACATCGTACGTGCCGAAATCGATATCGGTGTATCCCTGGCCGGCAAGCTGGATAATCCGCTCGATGTAATTCAGGGGGATTTCATCTTTCTTGGCTTCGCGAATGGCCTGGGCCAGCTTTTTATTTTTGGTTGGATCACGGCTGATTTTACCGTTATAAGTGTGGCCTTCAAATTCCACCGGCTCATGGCAAAGCCGGATGATATTCTTCAGATGCTGTTCGCACTTCTTGGAACCCGCCACCAGAGCAGCAACTTTTTGCTCCTCAACTACCTTCCAATTGATATACTCTTCAATATCGGGATGATCCAGGTCAAGCGTAACCATTTTAGCCGCCCGGCGAGTCGTTCCGCCCGATTTGATCGCTCCTGCAGCGCGATCTCCGATTTTCAGAAAGCTCATCAGTCCTGAGGATTTGCCACCTCCACTCAACTGCTCGCCATTTCCTCGAAGATCAGAAAAGTTGGTCCCAGTTCCGGATCCATATTTAAAAAGACGTCCTTCCCGAACCCACAGATCCATGATGCCGCCTTCATTAACCAGATCATCATCCACACTCTGTATGAAGCAGGCGTGAGGCTGCGGATGAGAATACGCATCTTTGGATTTCAACACTTTACCGGATTCCGGATCCACATAGTAGTGTCCTTGTGCCGGCCCGTTGATGCCATATGCCCAATGTAGCCCGGTATTAAACCACTGCGGACTGTTCGGCGCCGCCATCTGGCAAGCGAGCATATAACAAAGCTCATTGTAAAATGTTCGGGCATCCTGCTCACTGCTGAAATAGCCGTGTTTCCAGCCCCAGTATGTCCAGCAGCCGGAAAGACGGTCGAAAACCTGCCGTGCATCATTTTCATGAGAATAGCGCTTTTCCTCCGGCAACTTTTTAAGCGCTTCGGTATCAGGTTCCGAGCGCCGGAGCCATTCTGGCACGCCTTCCTCGGCTACTTTTTTTGTAGCAGCCGGCACTCCCGCTTTACGGAAGTACTTTTGCGCGATTATATCAGTTGCCACCTGCGACCAGCTCTCAGGTACGGTCACATTCTCCATCAAAAAAACCTGCGACCCGTCGGGGTTACGAATTTCGGATTTTCGCTGCTCAAAGTTTATACCTTTGTAGGGATTACTTTGTTTGATGCTGGTGTAATGTGGATGAATTTCCATAGTTGAGCTCCGTCTTTTTTTCTGAGTTTCTGAGGGTTCTGTAGTGGATTATGTTGCAGATTATCCACATGATGAAATTTTTTGGTTATACCTAAAGCTTAAATCAACCGCTATACACGCTTTCTTGTTTCTTACTTGTTTATTTTTCCCGTTTCCAAAACCGAATTACCGGTCTGCAATTAAACTTGTTTTATGTATTATCACTCTCGCACAAATTCTCATGCGCACACATAAAGCTATACCAAACAATAAGTTAACCTAAAAATCAATTTTCCTGTTCCAAAGGAAGTCAATAATTATTTTATATCAATAATATCGATGCTGAGGAAATAGCTATTCTCACTCGAATAACAAATGTTGTCCTAATATTTATAACTCATTGACTAATTTCAAATTAAGTTTTACACAACTTATTCACATCCTTGCCGGAATATTGCTTCAGTAGCATTTTTCAGGTACTGAGTTGCTTTCTTGCTGCCAAACAAACACTCATGCACAATCTGAAACCTGAATTACAAAACTTAAGATTTCAGCTCAAATCAAATATATTACCGACTGAAATCTCTGAATCAATGTCCTATAGTTAAAATGTAAAGTTATCAACATAATGTTAATTAACCCTCATAGTATTGTTAGGATTTATATAAACTATGCTTCAAAAGTTATACAATTGATTAACTTAAAAGGGCGTTTGAAATCTTGTGTGAATCAGAATCAATTCCGATCCGAAAACAATGAGTTTAATTTTGCCAAAGTTTCGATATATATATTCACGATTGCGTGATCCCGTGAGTGGTTTGACGCATCTGCTTGCAGCATTGCTTTCCATATTCGGACTGGTACTTTTGATTCACCGCGGGTTGATGAAAGAAAGCGGCATTGTATTGTCAGCCTTTACTATTTTTGGATTAACGCTCATCCTTCTTTATACAGCCAGTAGTTTGTATCATCTCATCCCAGCCTCAGAGAAAGGATTAAAGATTCTTCGCAAATTTGACCATATGATGATTTACGTACTCATCGCAGGTACGTACACTCCAATATGTATGGTCATACTTGATGGAATGTTCGGCTGGACGCTGCTGATAATAATGTGGTCACTCGCTGCGATCGGCATCATCATGAAACTTTCCTGGATGAACGCTCCAACCTGGGTATCATTAGCCATGTATATTGGTATGGGATGGCTCGGCATTCTCGCCTTTCCCACAATGGCTGAAAACCTACCACTTAGCGGTTTAGTGTGGATTCTGATGGGCGGACTCGCCTATACTGTTGGTGCAGTTATCTACGGACTCAAAAAACCGGATCCATTACCGGAAGTATTTGGCTTTCATGAAATTTGGCATATTTTTGTTATGGTCGGAAGTTTCTGTCATTTCTGGGCAATCTACATGTATGTTGGATAAGATCCTCGACGGACGATGTTTCGTGTTTACCGGAGTATATAACAAACAAACAAACAAACTGCTTCTTTTACTTTTACTCTAATTTGAATAGATACATTTTATACCTTGAGTAAGTGCACAAAACACAAGTGCTTCCTAATATTCAGCTATAAATCTCAAAAACTAAGCACTACATTATCGATAAAAGGTACAACTTTGTGGCCATTACTCTAATGGTCCATGTAATGGGAGGACTTGATGCAGCCAAGTTCAATGAAGAACTTAAAGTTCTTGTAAGCAAAAAAATTGAATGTAATTGTTGACCTTAGCAAAGTGAAGTTTATGAACTCCTCAGGTTTAGGCATTATGATCCAGGGGTTAACATCTATGAGAAATGCCGTCGACGACATGAAATTGTGCGGGGCTACCGACCAGGTTCAAAGCCTATTGATTGTAACCAAACTGTTTTCCGTTTTTGACAATTATAAAACGCAAGAAAAAGCTATTAATGCCTTCAGTACAGCCTGACTTTCAACTAAGCATATTTGTCATTAAAAGCTAAAGCTCCATCAGGAGCCTTTAACTCTTACTTTATTCCCTTTTATCGAACTTCGGTTCATCACTTTCATTATATGATCTGCACGATCTGCAGGTACATCAACTGTGGTGTAGTTTGAATAAATTTCTATTTCACCTATCAACTTACCGGGCACACCCGTTTCGCCGGCGATTGCGCCAACAAGATCACCGGGATGCACTTTTTTATTTTTGCCGATGCTGAAATGCACACTGGTCATATTTTCGCCGGTCTTATGGTGAGTTTTTCCGTTTGATACGGCAGGTATCGGAGCCGGTTCGCTGTTTTGATCTTCTCCCCCCGTATGCAGTTTCATAAAGGCTGCCGCAATTTCTGCAGGTGAGAAACCGGTTTCCGCCAATTTCTCAATATGCTCGATCCACGGTTTGAGACCGCCTCTTTCGAGAATATCTGTAACTTCATTCAAAAGATTTTCAGCACGGGAGGCCTCCACTTCTTTCATACTCGGCATTGGAATAGATTGCATTTGAACTCCGCTTTGCCGCTGTATATATTTTAAATTCTTCTTCTTTTTTCCACTTGAAAATGTGTAGGCAAATCCACTTCTGCCGGCCCGCCCGGTTCTGCCAATGCGATGAACATAATATTCCGGATCCTGCGGGATATCATAATTAAATACCACATCCACATTGCTCACATCAATTCCCCGGGCAGCCACATCAGTAGCCACCAAAAGATCGAGATCGCCGCGCCGAAATCTTTTCATCACCTTATCTCTTCCGGATTGGGTGATATCGCCGTGAATTACGTCGGCAGCATAACCGCGAGCCTGCAACTCCTGTACAAGCTGATCTGAAGTTCGCTTCGTGTTACAGAAAACCAATCCCAGTTTATAATCATTTATGTCCATCAGGCGGCTGATAGCTTCCGGGCGCATTGAGTCACGAACTTCAACCAGAAACTGCTCAATATCCGGATCGGAACTTACCTGTTTGTCAATCGTGATCATTTTCGGGTTGGTCATCTGCTTATTCATAATTGAGCGGATGGCCGGAGTATTGGTTGCCGAAAACATCACTGTCTGGATGCCTTGATGCGTATGAGAAAGTATGTTCTCGATATCCTCGCGGAACCCCATATTCAACATTTCATCAGCTTCATCAAGAACAACCATCTTCAACTGATTCAATCGCAAAGTACCGCGCTTAAGATGGTCGATCACTCTTCCGGGTGTCCCCACGACAACCTGCGCGCCTTTTTTTAGCGCCTTAAGTTGTCTTTCAATAGGTTGACCGCCATAAACCGGTACGACACTTAAATTCGTGACATTATTCCCCAGCTTCATCAATTCCCCGGTTACCTGTACGGCAAGTTCGCGGGTCGGGCACATCACCAGAGTCTGAACTCCTTTTGCATCCGGATCGAGGTTTTGAAGGAGCGGCAACCCGAAAGCCGCCGTTTTGCCGGTTCCGGTCTGGGCCTGACCCATTATATCCCGGCCTTCGAAAATTACCGGTATGCATTGCTGCTGAACGGGAGTAGGAGCTTCAAAGCCCATGGAGGATATAGCGGATAGTAGCTCGGCACGCAGTCCAAGCTCTGAAAAAGAAATGGTATTCATATAATATTCTGGTATAGTTAGATGCCGCCGCTCACTTCCTATGCGCCGGCTGAGTTAATTCGGCCTCAAAATTGCTGAAAAGGCCGGTACCAAAATATCCGAATAAGTATACGTGGAACCTGCTATCGCTTAGAGAGGCGTTATGGATTTTTCCATTACAGCTTCATAAGGTACGAATAATTTTCTATAATTCCCACTTTTGAAATTTCTTAGTATATAAGCATTCAATGATGTTCTGATCCGGTAAGAGGGAATGAGTTGGCTTTGAAGATTAAAAGAAGTTAAGAGGTAAAGATGTCAAGATGTAAAGAAGTCAAGAAACTGAGATAAAAATCCATATCCGTAACTACTCCGACAGCTTCGGAGGCTCACTGCCTTCCCCGAGTTCATCCTGCTGCCCCTCTTCAACGAGCTCCCAGTTTTCAATCAATTTTGAATCCAGGTCCTGTATAAATCGTGACGGATTGCTGAAATAATCGCCGTGAGCGCTTTGCTGCAATACAGGATATGAGATAAATATTTCATCGGCAGCCCGGGTACATGCCACGTACAGCAATCTGAGCTCTTCATCAATCTGTTCTTCATCCTCAAGGGAATAACCGGAAGGAATGATGCCATCGAGGCACTGGATCAGAAACACCGTTCGCCATTCCAATCCTTTGGCGGAGTGGATAGTACTCAAAACCAGCGGATTTTCATCCTTAACACCCGGTTCGGTTTCTACCGCTGTAGCCTCGATGGGGTCAAGGGTAAGATCCTCAAGCATATGATCAAATGAGCGAAAATTCCGGCTCAGGGATACAAAAGCCTCCAGATCTTTGATTCGTTTGGGATGATCGTCAAACCGGCGTTCGCATATGGGTTTGTAATAATTGACAACGTGTTCTACTGCTTCACTTACCGTGAAATCATGTTTTTTGAGGTCCGCAAGCAGCAAACTTAACCCCATCAATGACGTTTTAGCTTTTTCCGGTATTCCCGATATTCCACCCAATTCTGTCCTGCCACCCTGATCTGATAATTTTGAAATTATATCACGGGCAGTTTTTGGACCGATACCATCGAGCAACAACAGAATTCGGTTCCAGGAAAGGGTATCCGACGGATTAACCACTACTTTAATATGAGCCAGCACATCTTTTATATGAGCAGCTTCGGTAAATTTTTGGCCGCCGTATTTCACAAACGGGATTTTCTTGCGATTCAACTCCAGCTCAAGATCATACGAGTCGCGACCGTTCCGGAATAACACCGCGATATCTCCCAGATCAACCTCTTCTTCCCGTTTGTTGAGAATCATCTGGGCAACAAACCGGGATTGATCCCGCTCATCAGGTGCTCGTACCAGTCCGGGCAACTCACCCTCCTTCCTGCGGGTAAACAGTTTTTTCTCAAATTTTTCTCTTGCCTGAGCAATGACGGCATTAGCCAGATTCAGAATATTTTGTGTCGAACGGTAATTCTCTTCCAGTTTAATCACCCTGCAATCCGAAAATTCTTCAGGGAAATTTAAAATATTACGATGACTCGCACCTCTGAATGAGTAGATGCTCTGGGCATCATCCCCTACTGCCATAATATTGGAGTGACCGTCGGAGAGCAGGTGTACCAATTCAGCCTGCAGCGCATTGGTATCCTGATATTCATCAACCAGAATATACCGGTTGGCTGAGGCCGTTTTCAGTCGGAGCTCTCGATTATCCCGCAAAAGATTGCATGTTTCAACGAGTAGATCATCAAAATCCATGACGTGATTATGGCGTTTGTAGGCGTGATAGCGCCGGGCGATTTCTTCAATGGTATCGATATGATGCAGGAACTGGCTGTACTCCTCGTCAACAACTTCGTGCAAAGATTTTTGTTTATTGGCCGCCGTGCTGATCATACTGTAGATCGTACCTTTTCGGGGGAATCTTTTGCCCTGTCTGGGAATATCTATGTCATTGCGCAGCAATTCGATTACATCCACGGCATCGGATGCACCCAACAGAGTAAAATTATCGGGGTAACCTATAGATTCTGCATATTGATGCAGCAGGCGGTTGCAGTAAAAGTGAAATGTACCTCCGTTAATTTTCCGGCAGCGATCATCAAGCAGATTCGTCGCCCGCTCCATCATTTCACGGGCGGCACGTCGTGTGAAGGTCAGCAGCAGAATATGCTGAGGCGGGACCCCGTGCTCAATTAACCGGGCGACGCGATAAATCAACGTGCGGGTTTTGCCGGACCCTGCCCCTGCAATTACCAGAGCAGGCCCGTTTTGATGCATCACAGCTTCCAGCTGTCGTTCGTTCAGAACTTCATCATATGGGATTTTGTAAGAAGCCGGACGTTGCTCCGAAGTAGAATCACGCCTGAGGACAAATTTTTTCATGTACAAGTAGGATTATATAACTTTGCGCAATATACGGTTGAAACCTAACTGTAACGCCGGTATTCATGAATGTATCTTGCGGTTAGAGTAAAATACAAAAGTCCGGGCATATGTAAAAACTATGTAATAGCTTGGTATCGCGGACCAATAGCCTTAAGTTTGCCCGCTTCCTTTAGACTTGATAAATATTTTAGCACAAACACTGATTCAAAAACCAAACATTTAACCTGATTACATGAGGGAAATTATTCTGATTTCAATTTCCGGGGAAGACCGGCCGGGGTTAACAGCCACACTTACTGAGGAACTGGGACAACACAATGTCAATATACTGGATGTGGGCCAGGCCGTGATTCACGATACTCTTTCTCTTGGCATATTGATAGAGATACCCGGCGAAAAAGAGTCCTCTACGGTGATGCGTGATTTTGTTTTTAAAGCGCACGAGCTCAATCTTCACCTAAAGTTCGAGCCGGTATCCGAAGAAGAGTATCAAAAATGGGTTCATGGACAGGGCAAACCACGTTATATCCTCACACTGCTTGGCCGCAAATTGAAAGCGCATCAAATTTCGCAATTAGCCTCTGAAGTATTTCGGCACGGCTTAAATATAGATAATATTGAGCGACTCACCGGGCGCATTCCGCTTGATAAAGTAGACTCCCCTGCCAGAGCATGTGTCGAACTTTCCCTTAGGGGGCAGCCGTACAATACGTCCAAAATGAAACACGAGCTAATTAAACTCGGCAATCAACTTGAAGTGGATGTAGCATTCCAGGAGGATGATTTGTTTCGCCGCAACAGGCGCCTGGTCGTTTTTGATATGGATTCCACCTTAATCAAAACCGAAGTTATTGATGAGCTTGCCAAGGCAGCCGGTGTAGGCACAGAGGTAGAAAAAATTACCGAGCTTGCCATGCAAGGCGAAATTGATTTCAACGAAAGCTTCCGCCAACGGGTAAAATTACTCGAAGGCCTCTCCGATGATGTGCTTGAGGAGATTGCAGATAATCTACCACTCAATGACGGGGCCGAGCGATTGATTTTTACCCTTAGGTGTATGGGATACAAGACAGCCATTGTCTCCGGCGGTTTCAGCTATTTCGGACGGAAACTACAGGAAAAGCTCGGTATTGACTATGTCTACGCCAATGAACTTGCGATCAAAAACGGCAAAGTTACCGGTGAGGTTACCGGCGAAATCATAGACGGCAAACGGAAAGCCGAGCTGCTAAAAGAAATTGCATCTCAGGAAGACATCGCGCTTCAGCAAGTTATCGCCGTGGGCGACGGTGCCAACGACGTGCCCATGCTGAATGAAGCCGGTCTGGGTATTGCATTTCACGCCAAACCCGTTGTTAAGGAAAAAACCACCCAGGCGATTTCATATAATGGCCTTGATGGCATCCTTTATTTAATCGGAGTTCGTGACCGTGAAATCACCAGGGAAAAACTGGGCGGGTGACATCATCCTGATTGATCTGTTTTAATGTATATTAATCTTAATCTTTATTCCATTCAAATTTACCGTTTGAGTTGCGTGCTATACTTATTACTCTGCGTACGGCATCAAGGTTGATTTCCCCGAAAATATGAGGGAATGTTTGACCTTCACCGTAT
The DNA here is from genome assembly GCA_964505385.1 of uncultured Chitinophagales bacterium. Taxonomy (GTDB): domain Bacteria; phylum Bacteroidota; class Rhodothermia; order Balneolales; family Natronogracilivirgulaceae; genus SLJN01. Next base: position 56,269 of record CAZDIA010000004.1, on the reverse strand, counting down.
ACATCTTCATATCGAAGAAGATTACTAAGTAAGGAAGGGTCTATTTCGAGAACTAACAATTCATCCCTGTTCGGGAAAAAATTGTCAGCAGATTCAAGAACCTGGGAATGGGTACTGCAGTGGATAAATCCCTCCGATTCAAGTGAAGGGTTGGTGTACTCACCGTTTTCCTGCGCCTCTTCCCATTCATCAGGTGTTGTGATGTGATAGATCAGCTCACGACTCATGACTGTATAATAGAATTGTTTATTTGTTTGCTTGATACATGCCCAAAGATGACTATTCTTTAGTGGCATTAATTATGCATGTTCTAATATCAATATTTTTTGTTTTTTTTCAACCCGTAATTATTTCTTGCCACAACATGATAAAAAACAACATAAATTCTTTTAAATATTCACCTTATGTAGAACAATTGTATGGATGAGATAAATTTATTTTGGTGGATTATTACGATTTTTCCTGTGTTATTCCTCATTGGAGTCAGCTTTGTTTTGTTTTGGAATTTCCTGGAATTCCAGCCATTACCCGTTGCTAATGACGATGATTCGGTAGATGATAGTTCATCTGAATCATTAATTTTTTCCGTTTGTATTCCTGCAAGGAATGAAGAGCATAACATCGCACATTGCCTTGAGTCACTTGCCCGGCAACAGCATCAATCTTATGAAGTGCTTGTTTTGGATGATCAATCCGAGGATCGTACCGGTGAAATTGTTCGTGAGTACACAAAAAAATACGATCATTTTAAACTAATAAACGGCAAAGATCGGCCTTCGGACTGGCTTGGCAAACCTTGGGCCTGCCGCCAGCTCGCAGAACACGCCAGTGGCGAGTTTTTGGTTTTTATTGATGCAGATTGCAAAACATACCCTGGTTTTTTGACCAGAATTGAAGAGGGATTCTATTCTGATGATTTAGACGCATTAACCTTGTGGCCCGAACAAATTCTCAAAACCTTCTGGGAGCGGGTAACTGTGCCTGCAATTTATTACGCCTTGCTTTCATTTCTGCCGGCCGCTTATGTTTATCGCAAACCACGATGGCTGCCAGGATTTATCTATTCGCGAATCAAGGATAAATTTGCCGCGGCCAATGGACAATGCATCGTATTTCATCACAATAGTTATTATGGAATTGGCACTCACGAATCTGTTAAAGGCGAAGTAGTTGAAGACTTAGCTCTTTCACGTTTATTGAGAGCGAAAAACTACAAACTCAAAATGTTTTCCGGAGATGGAACCATTGCATGCCGGATGTATACTTCCGGACGGGAGGTTTTGGAAGGATTCCGGAAAAACTTTTTTGCCGGATTCGGTTATAGCATAATTCCCTTTACATTGGTCGGTCTGATCCATTTTTGGGTTTATGTGCTGCCTGTGCTTATGCTGCCGTTTGCTTTTTTTACAGCTCCGCCGCTTACAATTTTTCTGATTCCCTCGATCTTTTTAATCTTTCTACACCGTGCTATGTTGAACCTGATATTCAACTGGCCGCTTCGGGATTTCTGGATGCAACCGCTTGCGGTACTCTGGTTTTTACGACTTGCGGTAATCACGATTCAGGATTATTATCAAAACAGGAGTGTGAGCTGGAAAAACCGAAAAATCCGATAAATAATACTTGACAATCATCACTAAAACCAGTAACAATCGTTATACATTTTGATTGTTGATGTAGCCTATGGATGAACTTGTCCGCAAATTTCTGAACTACCTTAAAGTCGAACGCAACGCTTCCGGCTACACTCTTACATCTTACGAAACGGATCTTCGCCAGTTTTTAACTTTCTGCTCACAACAGTTTGAAACTAATCCGCAAGATATAGTAGCTGAGGATATTACGAGATTAACCATCCGGCTTTGGCTTGGAGAGTTAATGGATTTAAAATATTCAAAGACCTCACTGTCACGTAAAGCCTCTGCTGTACGTTCATACTTCAGATACTGTTATCGACGCGGTTTTATTAATGAGAATCCTGCACAAATGTTAATGGTGCCCAAAAAAGAGCAGCGCCTTCCCAAATACGCTGATATCCGTGATTTGGAAACTATGATGAATTCAGTGGAAACGGATACTCCTCAGGGGAAGCAGGATCTGGCAATTCTTGAGTTGATCTATGGTTGCGGCATACGTCTTTCAGAGCTGGTGAATATCAACCTGCAAGATGTAAATATTTCACGAAAGCGACTAAATATTATCGGAAAAGGAGCCAAGCAGAGAATTCTGCCAATCGGAGATGCCGCCTCTACGGCATTGCAGGATCATTTAAATCATCGCCATGAACTTTTTGGAAACAGAACCGACAAGGATGCACGAAAAGCCGCTTTTCTCGCACGTAGCGGCCAGCGAATCTATCCTGAGGCCGTGCAGCGCATTGTGAAAAAATATCTAAGTTTATGTAGTGAGATCACTCAAAAAAGTCCCCATGTGCTACGCCATAGTTTTGCGACCCACCTGTTAAATAACGGAGCAGAGTTACGGGTCATCCAGGAGTTGCTGGGCCATGAGAGCCTGGCTGCCACACAAGTCTATACTCACACCAGTATAGATCACTTAAAAAACATCTATGACAAAGCCCACCCCAGGGCTGAGTCCATTGAATAATAAAAAAAGGAGTACATATGAATACCCGATTCACCGCAAGACATTTCAATGCAAGTGAAGACCTTAAAAAATCCGCCATTGAATCGGCTGAGAAACTAACAAAATTTTATGACGGTATAATAGATTGTGACATCATCCTCCAACCCAATGAGGATCCCGAGTCTCCGCAATCTGCTGAATTTAATATTAAAGTTGCCAAGGATTATCTTAAAGCGACAGAGTCTGCACCAACATATGAACAGGCCATTAATAAGGTGGTGGACAACATGAAACGACAATTAATTAAATACAAAAATAAAAAATCGGTTCGCAATTAAATTATGCCACTTTCAGAACAGGCAAAACCTATACCGCGACGTGAGCGGCTATCTGTTGAAGAGCTTATCCGGAGGATACGCCAGCAGCTTAACATTGAGATTAAGCCTCAGGCGGCCTCCGGAGCCGCTTCCGGGCGTTATGTAACCGAAGCAGACTTGCACCGCCCCGGGTTGGCGCTTGCCGGATACATTGATTTATTCACTCATCAACGTGTTCAGGTTATTGGCAACAGTGAAACCCAATTCCTCAATCACTATGAAAGCCTGGATGAGCAAAAAGCTTCCTTTCATAACCTTACCAAATTTGAGATTCCCGTTATCTTTTTGACCGACAACAATGAACTCCCACTTGAGCTGTTGGAAATGGCGGAAAAAGCGGGAATCCCGATATTCAGCACCCCCGTTGAAACAACTAAGTTCATGTTTCTAACGAGAGATTTGCTTGAGGATCAGTTTGCATTGCAAACTATGGTGCACGGATCAATGGTGGATGTATACGGAATCGGCATAATGGTAAGCGGTAAATCAGGAATTGGCAAAAGCGAGGTAGCCCTCGACCTTATAGAACGTGGGCATCGTCTTGTCGCCGACGATATTATTATGCTTACCCAAAAGAGCAACATTCTCATGGCATCAGCCACTGAAACCAATAAACATTTTATGGAAATTCGGGGGCTGGGCGTAGTTGATGTATTCTCCATGTTCGGTATCCGCTCGATACGTTATCAAAAGCGGTTGGAGGTTATCCTGGAATTGCTGGTATGGGATGAACACTCCGAAGTAGAACGAACCGGACTGAACCATAAATACGATTCCATACTGGACGTAGACCTGCCGATTATTCAACTACCCATCACCCCAGGAAAAAATATCACTGTTATTGCTGAAGTTATCGCCATGAATCATCTGCTTTCCCACTATGGATATGATGCAGCTGAAAAGTTTCAGGAAAAGATCAGAGAACGAATAAAGTCGAAAAAATCAGATCACCCCCGGATAGAACGTGCTATAGATTATTATGAAGGCGACCTGGAATAGACTTTTTTCATAATAATTGGTATCTTCTTTCGATTACTTTAGAGTGCACTTTACTATTTGGTGTTTTTCGCTTGCAACATTGAACCCAGAATTGTGATCGTTTGAAAAAATATTATTATTACGACGAGGAACAGTGCCGCTTCAGACCTATTAATTACTCCAGAAAAGAACAATTACTGCATCAACTTTCTGTAGTAATATTTTCAGGGGCAATCCTCTCTGTACTAAGCATCACTTTACTATCTTATTGGGTGGGGAGTCCATCGGAGGTTGCCCTTAAAGAGGAAAATGCCGCACTATACTCTCAGTTGCAGGAAACCCATAATTCCATCAATGAAATTGATGAGGAAGTAAATCAAATTGCCGAGCAAGATAACGAGCTCTATCGCTCAATGCTCGGGGTTGATCCTATCCCGGAAGATGAAAGAACCGCCGGTGCCGGGGGCACCGATCCATATTCCAGCTTTGATGTATTTCAGCAGGAAACCTCGGAATTGATTAAATGGACCGCGCAAAACTTAGAAAATCTAAAGCGCCGGGTTAATATCCAGCAGGTTAGTTTTTCAGAGTTGAAAGAGTATTACAACGAAAACAAAGAAAAGATGGATCATATTCCTGCCATAAAACCAGTGAACGGCAGGATTTTAAGTGGATACGGCATGCGCATGCATCCGGTTTTGGGTTATGAGCGTCATCACAACGGGGTTGATTTTCGCGCCAGAGAAGGTACGCCCATTTATTCAACCGCCGACGGCGTAATACGAAGTGCAGGCCGCAGAGGCAATTACGGGCTCAGAATAATTATTGATCACGGGCATGGATATCAAACCAAATACGCACATCTGTCCGAATTAAGTGATGGCATTCAACCCGGCCAGGAGGTTGAACGGGGTGATAAAATTGGCAAGAGTGGTAATACAGGAAGAACCTCCGGGCCTCATCTTCATTATGAAGTTCACAAAGATGGTGAGCATCAGGATCCTCAAAAGTATCTTTTCGGCGACCTCACCCCTCAGGAGTATCGTGAATACCGCCGTATTGCAGATTCCAATCCTATGTCAATGGATTAATGTGATAAAATGATAAGGTAAAGCGGTCTATAATCACCTCAAAAAATATCACTTTATTAATCTTTCTTTTTGGGCAGAAAGAATGCGAGAATAAAATAAAGTATCACACTGCTGCCATAATAGATTGCCGCTATGGCAAAAGCTATTCTCACTATTGTCGGGTCTATATTAAAATATTCGGCTATCCCCCCGCAAACACCAAACAACATTGAATCGGATGAGGACCTGAATAACTTTTTCTTTTTTTTGAGTCCGTATTCATCGTATTGCTGATCTTCCTTAAATATGGTAGAAAAGCCACTGTTTTTCTTTTTCTTAGTAAAATCCGGTTTCTTTCTTTCCCGGCTGCGAACCCCGGCTGCCCCAAAACCAAACAAAAGTACGAATACGCTGCCTGCAATAATCATCATAATCAGTAAATCATAATTTACCCAACCAGGCGTATTCGTCAACATCCCGGCTGTAGTGATAAAAGCAGTGATCAGAAACACAAGACCTGCAACTAACGGGAAATTTAACTTTCTTCCCTGAGCTGCCTGAGGCTCATCCTCCTCGAAAAAATCTTCAAGTGTGGAGTTCAGTTCAGTTTCATCAATATCGAAGTGCTCCTGGAGCTCTGTAAATTTTTCTTTTTGTCTCATAAACGTATGGAGTTTTAATCAACATCATACGAATGGTAATTATCTAAAGATACAGACCGCAGCTTTTTTATTCGAAATTTCCGCGCATGCATATCGTGGTTTCAGTTACAATACAGTTTAGCGGAATGTCATGCTCCTCTGTCGGGATATTGGGCACAAGACATTCATCAGGCATAATACCAATGGTAGTCGCATTGCTCTGGGTCTTTAGGAATCTGTCGTAATATCCTCGCCCATAACCTAACCGGTTGCAGTAATGATCACCACCAACCATTGGAACAATAATCAAATCAACTTCAGGATCCGAATACTCTTCTTGTTCACGAGGTTCGGGGATTCCCAACTCATTGTGCTTCAATTTTGTTTTTCCAGGTTTTAACCTGCAATGCCTCAGATTGATACTTCCGGATTTCATTACCGGAACAACGATCTCTTTACCCATTTTGTCGGCCGTATTAATAATATCCCAGGTGTCCACTTCCCTGTTTTCAATTATCGGTAGATAGACATGTATATTTCGCGCACTTGCAAACACATCAAACTCTATCAATCGCACGTAAATCCGCCTTGAAATATGGGACAGCAGCCTCTCACTCAGGTCCCTGCGCTTCTCCAGCAGCCTGCTCCGTAACTCATTCTTATGATCAGTAATATTTGTAATAGTATTTTTCACGGATGAATTAACCAGTGTTTGTTTGGATAATAATGTTCAGTGTTCCATTCATTCAATAGTTCATCCCAGAAATTTAAGCCAAATTTATTGGCAAAATACAACCAGGAAATGTGGCGCTCCTGCATGGTATTATCAGGAAAGAGCGCCTGTTTGATTCGACGGGTTCGTTTTAATTGAATTTCATCAGTATTTCGCAAAGATTTTCTCAGTTTCTGATGCAGCTTTTCTATCGACTTATTGAAATTGACCGTCATTTTTTCCGCACTGGCCTCCAAAGAAGGATCATATTTTTTGATCACACCCATGCGCTGTTTGGTCAGCTGCTCAATTTCTTCCTGCCAACGACTGAAATGTTGATCAAGGTCATCCGGTGTACTCCATTCCAGGTATTCTTTTTCAAGATCCTCTATTCTTCGGGCATAGTTGGTCATCTCAAATGGTAAATCTGCCATAATGCGACGGATAGCCGGCTCCACGATTGTGGCACTATAGCGGGGTAATATGGCAGGCATATTCTGATCAAAAATCGGATAGATTTTACCCATTTGAGCATAATATGCGACTTCGCCGGGACCTGCCACATAACCTATGGTCGGCAGGAGCCAATCCTGAAGCACTGGGCGCAGAAAAACATTTGGAGAAAATCTCCAGGGCTTTTTTTCTGCAAGCTCACATAATTCTTCGGTTGACCAGCTTCCGCCGGATTCCGTTGACCAACTGCCGTTTATGCGATCCAATCGCACCCGGCCATTTTCCGGATCATGCATGAACAGCGTGGAAGGCTGAACCTGTGCCTGACGGTGAAATTTCGCATCAATTTCAGCTGATCGTGACTCAAGCTCTTCATTAATTTCAGCTGAAAGGGTGACGGCCCGGCAAATAGGAGCACTCAGTTCCTTTTTGATTTCCGGATTGTTGCTTTCGGCAATTACCAAACCGTGTTTGGAAAACAGGCGTACAATCAGCCGGGCAAAACCCTCTTTTAAATTGCCTGAAACGTAACAGGATTGAACCAGACTCCGGAGTTCTTCCGAAAATTCGGTTTCCGGCAGGATTTCAAAAATCTTCTCTATTAATGACTCAATAGCTTCGGCAACCGGTTTATCACTGCCGATACTATGCCTTACTTCGGGATCAAAATCGAGTTGCAATTCCTCGATATTATCCCCATCCGGCAGTGCAATTTTGGTTACCTCATCAATGTCGTGATCTTCATCAGCAAGCCAAAAGACCGGAATTACAGGTTTACCTGTATTTTCTTCAATATGACGGGCCCATATCATCACAGAGATTGCCTTATAGATCAGAAAAAGTGGGCCGCCCAGAACGATCATTTGCTGACCGGTAACAATTACCTTCGCCTCTCGATTTTTCAGTTGATCAATACGCTCAAATGCTTTCGCCTCAGCGCCGTATTTTTCGTTAATTTGCCGGAGTAACTGCTTGAGTCTGTCCCGGTTTACCTTCCCGGTATTATAATCCACGGAGCCATTCAGCTTGGTTAAGGCCTCGGGAGGATGTGAGTAGAAACCCTCCAGCCGGGAGTAATCTTCCAGATAGGTTTGAAAGATTTGATTAACGGGCAGATTCTTGAAACTAACTTCCTCCAGCTTCAATCTAACCCTTCATTTTTTTAATTTCATCTCGAAGCCTTGCCGCTTTTTCGTAGTCTTCTTTTTCGATAGCGTTAGCGAGATTTTTTTCCAGTTTCTTCAGCTCACTCTCAGGGGTACCGGTTTCTGTTGAGGGCTCACTGCTCTCGGGTTCTTCATGTATAGTAGTTGACTCAGATTGCTGAGCCTCCTCTTCACCTTCTTCACCTTCCTGATCGGATAAAATACCCGCCTCTTCAAGGATTTCCTGATGTACATAAATAGGGGAATTGAAGCGTATGGCAATAGCAATTGCGTCACTAGGACGGGAATCCTGCTCGATATCCTCCCCGTCATGTTCATAAATCACCTTTGCATAAAAGGTACCTTCTTTCAGGTCATTGATATAGACCTCTTTAACGTGAGTATCAAAACTTTGAATAATATTACGCATCAGGTCATGAGTCATCGGTCGCGGAGGCTTGATATGTTCAAGTTCCAGTGCAATTGCCTGAGCCTCAAATGTACCAATTATGATCGGAAGTCTTCGGCTACCCTCCAGTTCATTCAGGATCAGGGCGTACGCCCCGCCGCTGCTGGGGCTGGTAGAGAGTCCGAGTATGTCCATCTGAATTTTTTCCAAAGCACAAATTATTTTTTAGTGCAAATTTTCAATCCTGTAACTTACGAAATTTACCAATCAGATTAACATCCTTGTTAGTTTTGTCATTCGCTGCATATAACGAATATGCCCAACCGCGAATGATATTTATGAAACGAAAAAATCTGTAATTGTTGTTGGTTAAAGCGAATTAACAAAATCCTTATTAATCAACCATCCATCAATTGACATTCGTACAACTTCACCCTAACTTCTCCAGGATTTTTAAGGAATATTTAACACAAGAATATGCTTGAAGACTATATACCAATTTTAGTACTGATCGCTGTGGCAATCATTCTTGCTGCCATACTCTTACTGTTGGCAAGATTTCTTGGCCCTTACCGCCCCAATGCTACTAAACTAAAACCATACGAAAGCGGAATGGACCCATACGGGGAGGCTAAAGATCGCTACTCGGTCAGCTTTTATATCGTAGCTATGGAATTCATCATATTCGACCTTGAAGTTGTATTTATCTATCCCTGGGCTGTCCGGTATCAGGAATTAGGCATGGGAGCTTTTTGGGCTATGATGTTGTTCATAGTAATTCTGTTCCTTGGGTTGATTTATACCCTAAAGAAAGGCTCCTTCGACTGGAGCCCGGACAATGCCGTGAGTAAAGAAAAATTCGCTAACTCCTGAATTATTTATGGGTATTGAAAATGCTTTTGGTGAAGGCTATTTCACCTCAAAACTTGACGCTTTAGTCGAATGGGGGCGACGTAACTCCATTTGGCCCATGCCAATGGGGCTCGCCTGCTGTGCTATTGAAATGATGTCTTTTGCCGGCCCCAAATACGATGCAGCCCGTTTCGGGTCAGAACGTCTCAGTTTTTCACCCCGGCAAAGCGACGTGATGATTGTTGCCGGTTGGTGTAACTATAAGATGGCCCACGCCATCCGACGAATCTGGGATCAGATGCCCGACCCGAAATGGTGTATATCCGTAGGAGCCTGCGCTTCTACCGGCGGAATGCACCGCTGCTACGGTGTGGTTCAGGGAATTGATAACTTTCTGCCGGTCGATGTGTACATTTCCGGTTGCCCGCCGCGCCCTGAATCTATTGTCAAAGCGCTGATGGATATCCAGTCAAAAATTAAAGACGAACACTCAATTCAGCTCGATCAATAATGGCATCGAATAAGAACGAATATAAGCAACTCCTTGAACAGGCAGGGAACGACTTGGGGGATAAGCTGTTGGAATCCGGTATGAATTACGGATATCCGCTTTTTTTGATCCGCCCGGAGGATGTCGTAGAAGTCGGGCGATATTTTAAAGAGAAACACTATTTTATATATCTGGTCGATGTAACCGGAACCGACCGGTTCACTACCGACGATCGATTTGAAGTTATTTACAATGTGATTTCACTTCGCACCCACCAACGCATATTCATAAAAACCCGGGTGGAAGAAGACGAGCCTGAGCTGGATTCGGTTTACGAAGTTTGGGAAGCAGCCAGCTGGCATGAGCGGGAAGTTTACGACATGTTCGGCATTGCTTTCAGAAACCATCCCGATCCGCGCCGGATTTATATGCCAGAAGATTTTAAGTATTATCCGCTGCGCAAGGAGTTCCCGCTATTAGGGGTACCCGGATCCATTGAATTACCGAACACATCACCCGATCAGGACTGACAGGTATGGAACTCGAAAAAAAGTATTCTAAAATAGATGAGAAAGTCACCCCGACTTTCTTTCCGGAACATCAGCGCCAGCTTTACAAAAAGCTTGAAGATAAACATACAACCATCGAGTTGGAGTATGATGATCCCCTATCTACTCAGATGGTGCTGAATATGGGTCCGCAACACCCGGCAACACACGGCGTATTGCGAGTGGTTATGGACCTGAGGGGTGAGCAAATCATCAAAAACAAACTTGATATCGGCTATCTGCACCGTGGAGTAGAAAAGATTGCCGAAAACAAAACGTATCAAGAGTTCATGCCCTACACCGATCGCATGGACTACCTCTCACCATACAGCAACAATGTGGCGCTGTGCTGCGCCGTAGAAAAGATCGCGGAAATTGAAGTTCCGGAGCGGGCAGTTTATATACGGATGATCAGCAATGAACTGGCCCGTATTTCATCACACCTGCTTTGGTTTGGAACCATGATTATGGATGCCGGAGCCCTCTCATTCTTTATGTGGGCTTTTCGCGAGCGCGAAAAAATTTATGACATATTTGATGAAATAGCCGGTCACCGATTTACCGTATCACACTCACGAATCGGAGGGGTTACCAACGACATGAGCGATGATGCCATCGCTGCGATCAAAAAATTCGTTAACGAGTTTCCGAATGAACTTAAAGACTGGAACAAATTATTAAACAAAAACCGCATTTTTGTGGACCGTAATACAGAAACTGGTGTTCTGAAACCCGAAGATGCAATTAAATACGGAGCTACCGGACCGACTTTAAGAGGCTCCGGCATTGCCTATGACATCCGAAAATTCGAACCCTATCTCAAATATGATGAGATTGACTTTGATGTCCCCTCACGTGTAGAAGGCGATAATCTGGCACGATATTATGTCCGGATGGAAGAGATGGCAGAATCCATACGTATTATTCGTCAATGTCTCGAAAAAATGCCATCTAAAGGTCCCATTCGTGTAGATGATGCTAAACAATCATATCCATCCAAGGATGAAGTATATTATTCCATGGAAGGTATGATCCACGATTTTATGATGACTGACACCGGGGTTTGCCCACCGGAAGGAGCTGAAGCGTATCATGCAATCGAAGCTCCAAAAGGGGAACTCGGTTATTTTATTCAAAGCGATGGAACCGGCCACCCGTGGAGATTGAAAATTAAATCACCCTCCTTTGCCAACCTCCAGGCAATGGAATATTCCCTCGACGGGGAAATGGTTGCAGATACGGTATTAATTATCGGAGGATTTGATCCTGTAATGGGAGAATCGGATAAATAACATTTATGGCTGAGAATTACGAATTCACCAAAGAAGAATTAAAGAAGATTGAAGAGTACAAATCCCGGTACCCCGATCAGCAGTCGGCTGTTATGCCGGCATTATGGCTTGCTCAGGATAAGTTCGGGCATGTTAAAGCGGATGTTCAAAAACTGGTAGCCGATACCCTGGACCTGCCGTTTGCTCTCGTACACGGTGTAGCTTCATTTTACACGCAGTATTATAAAGAAGACATGGGCAAATACGTGCTGGACGTTTGCGGTAGCTTCAGTTGCCAGGTGTGTGGAGCTCAGGAAGTTATCCAGCATCTGGAGGAAAAGCTGGGTATTAAAGAAGGTGAAACAACCGATGATGGTATGTTTTCCATCCGGGAAGTTGAATGCCTTGGAGCCTGTGGTTATGCGCCCATGCTTCAAGTTACTAACGATCAATATGTTAATCACCTTACCAAAGAAAAACTTGATCAGCTCATCGAGGATTTGAAGGCGGGTAAAGAGCCTGAATTCGAATCGATTCCGATGGCACTTCATCAAAACAACGACTCCTGATCTTTATGGCTCAAGACTGGAAAACATTTGAACCTGTTCTCGTCCCGGATATTCCCAATCTGGCTGATATTGATGTATATGAGAAAAACGGCGGATATTCCGCTCTCAAAAAGATATTAATTGATGAAAAATGGGAGCCCAAAGCCGTAACCGACGAAGTTAAAGAGGCCAACATCCGGGGTCGTGGCGGTGCCGGATTCAACGCCGGAATGAAATGGTCCTTTATGCCAGAACCTGATGGCGGGCCTCGTTACCTGGCCGCCAACGGCGATGAATCCGAGCCGGGTACATTCAAAGATCGAAAACTGTTTGAGTTCAATCCTCATCTTTTCATAGAAGGATCAATTATTGCTGCCTATGCGATGAAGATCGATGCAATCTATGTTTACATAAGAGGTGAGTACCGTGAGTTTATTAAAATGATGGATAAGGCCATCGATGAGGCTTACAAAAAAGGGTACCTCGGGAAAAATATCCTGAAAACCGATTTTAGCGTGGATATGTACACCCACATGGGGGCCGGCGCTTATATCTGTGGTGAAGAAACTTCACTGATGGAATCACTTGAGGGTAAGCGAGGGTATCCGCGTGTGAAGCCGCCGTTTCCGGCTCAGAAAGGCCTTTGGGGACGACCTACAACTATTAACAACATTGAAACTCTCGCCAATGTACCACACGTGATCAATAATGGCGCGAGCTGGTTTAAGACACTCGGGCCGGATACACACCCCGGTCCGGTACTTTACGGCATTTCCGGCCATGTCAATAAACCGGGAGTTTATGAGTATCCGGCAGGTATGAAAATTACCGATTTGATCTATGAGGTATGCGGTGGTGTGCGCGGCGATAAAGATATTAAAGCTATTATACCCGGTGGCGCCTCTACTCCACCAATTCGCGGCGAGGTGATTGACGGAGTTACGATGGATGCTGACGGTCTTCGCGAAGTTGGCACCATGATGGGAACCGCCGGTATGCTGGTGATGGATGAAGATACCGACATTGTTGATGTCATTTGCAGAATTTCCCACTTTTTCCATCACGAATCATGCGGCCAGTGCACTCCCTGCCGTGATGGCACAGGCTGGCTCCATAAGATTCTGTTGAAAATAAACCGGGGCGAAGGAGAAATGCGTGATCTCGAATTATTACTTGAGATTTGCAATAAGATGGAGGGGCGAACCATCTGTGCCCTTGCCGACGCGGCTGCATGGCCCGTTCGTTACTCAGTTGATCGCTTCCGCCCCGAATTTGAAGCCAAATGTAAAAAATCAGTTTACGCTGTAGCTTAAAACTGCCGGTATTATGCCTGAAATTATTATTGATAACGTCCGCTACGAGTATGAAAAGCCCGGTAAGGTCTTGCAATTTATGCTGGATCAGGGGCTTGATCTGCCGTATTTCTGCTATCATCCTTCCATGTCAATTCCGGCTAACTGCCGCCAGTGCGTGGTAAAAGCCGGAACTCCTGTTGTAGATCGTGAAACAGGAAATCAGGAATTGGATGAGAACGGAGAACCCAAAATCCGGTATTTCCCGAAATTAATGACTGCTTGCAGTCTGGACATGAGCGATGGAATGGTAATCCATTCTCATGAGACCTCTGATGAAGTTAAACGCGCTCAAGCTGATAATCTCGAGTTAATCCTGATTAACCATCCGCTGGATTGCCCGATCTGCGACCAGGCCGGCGAATGTCCGTTGCAGATTCTTACCTATAAATACGGACCGGAAGGCAGTCGGTTTGAGCACAAAAAAGTTCATAAGCCCAAACGAGTTCAACTCGGACCCAGAGTGATCCTGGATGCCGAGCGATGTATCAACTGTACGAGGTGCACACGATTCACGGAAGAGATCAGTCAAACACATCAACTTACTATTGTTTCCCGGGGAGATAAAAATTATCCGATAACAGCACCTGGCGAAACTTTTGATGATCCATATTCTCTGAACACCGTTGATATCTGCCCGGTAGGCGCATTAACCTCCGCCGATTTCCGGTTTAAAGCTCGTGTTTGGGAAATGGCACAGACTCCTAGCATTGATGTAACCAATGGCAAAGGTTGTAATATTGATATCTGGACCCGGGATAATCTCGTAATGCGAATTACTCCCCGGCTGAATCCTGAAGTTAATGATCACTGGATGCCTGATGAAGGCCGGATGGCTTACAGGCAGATGAATGAAAACCGGGTTTCCAAACCAGAGCTAAAGCTTTCGTCAGATGAGCACTCCAAAACATCCTGGAATAATGCTTTAATGACTTTTGTTGAGCAGATGGAAGCGTATAAGCCCGAAGAAATGCTGATAATCGGTAGTCCGCATGCTCCGGTAGAAGATAACTTTATCCTGCAGCAGTTTTTCAATAATATAGGAGTTTCCGAATCGGGTTTTGCTCCTCATATTACCCCCGGCAAAGGTGATGATTTTCTTATCACTGATGACGAGGCGCCTAATACCAACGGTTGCCGTATGCTTGGCCTCACCGAGTGGGACAAGAAAAAGATTGAATCAGAATTAAAGTCGGATAAGTACAAGATAGTTGTCATTCTAACCGATGACATATTTGGCCGATTCGATATTGATCCTTCTTTTGCAGAAGGCAAGTTTGTTCTTACTTTCGCTACTAATTACTCCGAAACTACCAAAGCTGCGGATATGGTTATTCCGGTAACCTGCAGTGCTGAACACTCCGGCAGCTATGTAAATGTAGATGGTCGAATTCAACGCACCATCCCGGCTAAGGAAACTTTTTATACTAACCGTAACCTGAATCTGGAAATGTCCATCAGCAGGCTTGACCGGTTCGGTACAAAATTCGATAATTGGGTTAGTGACCGTAACCGCGTTGACTGTATCCCTGCATGGGAGTTTCTGGTGCGAACGGCCTATGAGATGAATATCAAACTCGGGTTTGAATCTTCCCGCGAAATTATGGAGGAAGTTTCAAATAATCTGCCCGCGCTCAACGGAGTTACCTATGAACGCATGGATGAAGAGCGTGGCATAAAATTGGATCTCAAACAGATCCCTGCAGAAAATGTATCCTGAAACTATTGACACCAAATAAAGTACATGTCTCCTGAACTTGCTACTTCATTACTAATTGCCGTACTCGGCTTAGCGGCCATTCTGGCACTGGCGGGACTAATTGTATTCGTTGAACGCCGAATTGCCGGTTTCATTCAAAACCGGCCCGGACCCAACCGCGTCGGCCCTTTCGGATTACTTCAGCCGCTTGCTGATGTACTTAAGTTGCTATTTAACGAAGACACAACCCCGCTGTTTGGCAAGCGAGCCCTTCATACCCTTGCCCCATTAATTCCGATGGTTACAGCTATTGCAGTTATTGCTGTAATCCCCTTTGCCGGAGGAGTTGTTGCATCCGATATCAATGTCGGTGCTCTTTATATTCTGGCTGTTACATCAATGGGTGTTTACGGCGTTACATTAGGAGGCTGGGCTTCAAACAGTAAGTACAGTTTACTCGGGGGGCTGCGGTCTGCTGCTCAAATGGTTAGCTATGAATTACCTATGGGTATTGCCGTTGCATCTTGTATTCTCTATGCAGCTTCACTGAATTTAGTAGAAATTGTTGATTCTCAGGAAGCATGGTGGAACTTATTCCGCAACCCCATTGGATTTGTAATTTTTACTATAGCCGCTTTCGCTGAAGCTAACCGTGCTCCATTTGATTTAGTCGAGGCAGAGCAGGAGCTGGTTGGCGGGTTCCATACTGAATACAGCGGTATGAAATTCGGAACTTTTTTCCTTGCAGAGTACATGCATATCATTATTGGGAGCATGCTGATAGTTGTCTTTTTCTTTGGCGGATACCATTTACCGTTTGCCGCTTATTGGCTGCCCGAAATGTCTGCAACAGCAAAAGTTGTACTCGACCTGGTAGTTTTCAGCTTAAAGACTTTCTTCTTCATATTTTTATTTATATGGGTTCGCTGGACATTGCCCCGTTTTAAATTCAACAATCTGATGTATTTTTCATGGAGCCGCTTACTTCCTTTAGGTATCATTAACTTTGTAGTTATTGCGAGCGCCATTGTTATTTACAATACCTACTTTGCATAATTTAAGAGCACAACTTTAGTGTATCTTCCGTTGTAGTATTGCGATTAAGGTTTATCAGAATTTTTGATAGTTCACCCGTTACTTATGCAGTGAATACTCGTCTCAATCTAATACCGTCTAAAGGATTGGATTGCATATGGTATGTAATAGCAATATGATACAACTCTTATACTTCGGCAGATACTCATAAATCTGCTTGAAGAGAACCCTTGTCGGATTGATTACATTTAAACTTGTTGGTCGATAGCCACACTTTTTTGTTAATAAGAAATAAAAAAACCGACGTGGCACCTCTTAAAACCTCAATCTGAATAATTACTTTAGACCATTATGAAAGTTAATGTGAAACACTTTTGGTTAACTTCACTCTTTTTACTGCTTATTATAACAGGTATTTCCCTGCAATCAGCTGCCCAGGAAACAGTCATAGATAATGATGTAGAAATTGATGAAGATGCAGATGAGCTAACAAGTGAATATGACTGGATGTTCGGATTGAACCTCTCGCAGAACTCTTATTCGGATAATTGGTCAGGTGGGGGTAGTGATTCATTTAATGCTGAGGGCCGAACGAGTTTCGATGCCAGATTTACTGAAGATGTATTTGGATCACGCCACAATATAGATCTCCGATATGGACAAACCCGTGTTGGCGGCTCTGGTTTTGAAAAAAGTAATGATCGTATTCGCTTGCGAAATCAATTTCTGAGAAAGTTTATTGATGAGAGGTGGGGAGCTGCAATCAACGTTAATTTTGATTCTCAGTTCGAACAAAAAATTGAAGAGAATGAAGAAGAAAACGGAACCTCAACCAGAATTTTCTTTCCTGGTGGTGAAATAATCGAAATGCTGGGGATTTCATTTGAGCCTGACCGAAGTTTTGAAGCGCAGGCAGGTCTGTCTATGCAACAAATATTCGTCAGAGATCGCAGATTAGCTCCCATTTTCGGGCTGGATGAAAATCAAACCTTTAGAAATCAGGCTGGTTTCTCAACTGTGCTCAGTTTTTCAAGAGCATTCCTTGAAAGCTTTGAATACACTGGATATATCGAAACATTTTCAAGCTTTGATAAACCTGTAATAGATACTAATGTCACCTTCGTAAATGAAGTAGTGATTGACATTCACAGGTATTTTACCGTTAACTTTGATCTTGAATTTCGTTATAACACCGACGTCGATGACGAAATCCAAACACGACAGGTCCTTAGTGTTGGCTTTCGATATGATATTTTTGAATCAGATTAACCGGAAATCGGTCTGATAAAATATAAGCCACGGTTTTTATCCCCATTGGATTTGGGGATAAAATACCGTGAGTGTAATTTTCAATTTTGACTAAACGTCAAAGCTAATTCCCTGAGCTAAGGGCATTTCCTCACTCCAGTTTATCGTATTGGTCTGGCGGCGCATATACGCTTTCCATGCGTCCGAGCCGGATTCCCGACCTCCACCGGTTTCTTTCTCACCACCGAAGGCTCCTCCAATTTCAGCACCACTGGTACCGATATTCACATTAGCAATGCCAGTATCAGATCCTCGGGCACTGAGATAAGTTTCCACTTCTCTCATATCTAATGAAAAGATGGAGCCACTGAGCCCTTGTCGCACGCCATTGTGCTTCTCGATAGCTTCATCCAGAGTTTTATACTTGATCATATATAAAATCGGGGCGAAGGTTTCATTCTGAACAATTTCATACTCGTTTTCTACTTCACAAATTGATGGCGTTACATATAGACCGTTTTCATAACCTTTACCCTCAAGTACTTCTCCGCCACAAAGAACATTACCACCTTCTTTTTTGATCTGCTCAAGGGCTTTGATCATATTGTCTACGGCATCTTTATCAATCAGCGGTCCAACGAGATTGCTTTCGTCAAGCGGATCCCCAATACTTAGGCTCTTGTAAATAGATAGCAGGCGATTTTTGACTTCTTCATATACATTTTCCTGAACAATGATCCGCCTGGTTGAGGTACAGCGCTGCCCGGCAGTACCCACTGCTCCGAATACGATCGCCCGTATAGCCATTTCCAGATCTGCTTTATCGCTAACTATGATGGCATTGTTGCCGCCAAGCTCGAGGATACTTTTACCAAGGCGTTTGGATACGCGTTGACCAACATCTCTTCCCATTGGAATTGATCCGGTCGCTGAAATCAGCGGCAGGCGGCGATCTTCGGCCATTTTTTCACCGATCTTCCGATCTCCGATTACAAGGTTGAAAACACCCTCGGGCACATCATTTTCCTTCAACACATTTTTTACCAGATTGTGACATGCTAAAGCGGTAAGTGGTGTCTTCTCGGATGGCTTCCAGATCACAGTATCACCGCAGACGGCGGCAATCATGGTATTCCAGCTCCACACGGCTACCGGAAAATTAAATGCGGATATAACTCCTATCGGCCCAAGCGGATGATACTGATCATATAAACGGTGCTCCGGCCGCTCTGATGCCATCGTAAATCCGTATAACTGCCTGGATTGACCCAAAGCAAAATCACAGATATCGATCATTTCCTGCACCTCTCCTAAGCCCTCCTGATAAATCTTGCCATTTTCAAGACTTACAAGACTTCCGAGGTCTTCCTTGTGTTTTCTGAGCTGCTCTCCGATTTGGCGAACAATTTCACCACGCTGCGGGGCCGGTACCATTCGCCACTTTTCAAAAGCGGATTGCGCATTTTTAACTACCTCCTCATACTCCTTTTCTGAAGTCCAGGAAATAGTAGCAATCGGTTTACTGTCTATCGGAGAATAACTTGTCAGTTTTTCAGCACCGGAACTGCTTAATGATTTGGTGCCTGACCACGTTCCGGAATTATCATCTGAGATTCCAAGATTTTTCAAAAAATCCATAAATACATCCTGTTTATTTTTCGGGTTACTGAATGATTTTCACCAGCTAAAATAAACTTCTATTGTGAAAGTAAAACCCCGATCATTCAGATTAAAATGAAAAATTTACTCCTGGATTAATATTTCCCTGCAACACATGATACATTGCACCGGAATTACAGAGAGCAAGTAATCAAACAGAATTATACCGTGTAAATGGTTTGATTGCCAAATCATCAGAATAGCCTCTTTGCAGCATCATGCTGCCGGTTATAGCAATCATCGCTGCATTGTCGGTGCAGTAAACCGGGCTTGGGATATATAACTTTATATCCTCCTGCTTTGCCATCCCGGCAAGTTTTTCCCTCAAAGTTGAATTAGCCGAAACCCCACCTGCAACCAATACATTTTTAATCTCGTGTTCTCGAACTGCTTTCCTGATTTTTTCCGTCAGCACCTCGGTAATTGCATCCACAATGCCGGCACATAAATCAGCAAGGTTTTGGTCAACGAAATTTTCTTGCTCATTCCGGATACGATACAACACCGATGTTTTTAATCCGGAAAAACTGAAATCATATCCATCCTTAATCATCGCTTTTGGAAATTCAAACCGATGCGGATCCCCCTTCTTTGCCAGATTATCCATTTCCCTGCCGGCGGGATAAGGAAGACCGAGGAGTTTGCCGGTTTTATCGAAAGCTTCACCGGCAGCATCATCGCGTGTTTTACCGAGCATTTCATGTGAAAACGGTTTATCCACTTTGGCTAACTGCGTATGCCCGCCGGATACCACCAAACTGATGAACGGATAATCCGGCTGATGTTCAAGAAAATTAGCATACACGTGAGCATCGATATGATTAACCCCAACCAAAGGCCGATGCCATTGTAGTGAAAGACCTTTTGCAAAACACAGCCCTACCAGCAGCGCTCCAATCAAACCTGGTCCCTGGGTTACAGCTATACCCTCAATCTCGGTTTTGTCCGCACCGGCCTGATTAAGTGCTTCAGAGACAATTGCCGTTATTTTAGCATCATGGGCTCTTGAAGCAACTTCAGGAACCACTCCACCCCACTCTTCATGTTCCTGTTGTGAAGCAATGATGTTTGAATGCAATCCCTCGTCTGAATCATAAACCGCTGCTGCGGTCTCATCACAAGAGGTTTCGATACCAAGTATTTTCATGTAAAATGGCTCATCTTTTAGCTGGATTCAGGCTAAAAGTAGGCAAAATTCCGGTTGGAATTAAAGAGAAATCTGTTTGAATTACCATCTTTGAAATAACAAAGATGAGGCCATTCCGAAAAGTCCGAACTGATTATTAATGCCTAAATTTTTAATATACGAGTCATTCCGGAATCCCAGCTTCTTATCCCGAATCTTTCGGGACGGAATCCAGGGATTTTTTGGAAAAATATTAGCCATTAATTCCTGGATCCCGGATAAGTATTCCGCTAGGCTCCATCCTTTCCGGAGCCCATCCCGTACTTCTTAGTCGGGGATGACTTCTTTACTTTTTTAGGTTTAAAAAATACAAATGTAGTAAATTTTACTTTTCGGAGTGCACTCAAAGAGAGAAATTACGCAGCTTCCGGAGACTCCTTCTCCTTATCTTCTTCCATTTTTCTCAATACTCCAAGCGGCAGAAGTTTAACATACTGCTTCTTCTTTCGTTCCCAATCGTTTAGTATCTCTTCAGCAGTAGTGCTTCCGGTGGCATCACGATAATCTTTGATGAGTTTATAGACCTCATCGTAATCTTCATTCTGCATTTCGACAGGAGCGATGTATTCTTCGTTTACAGATGAAATCTGATCTTCCCGCAGATACAGCACTCCGCCAGTCATACCGGCTCCCACATTATAGGATACTTCACCAAGGATGACCACATTGCCTCCCGTCATATATTCGCAGGCGTGTAACCCGGCGCCTTCCACAACCGCTTTGGCCCCACTGTTACGGACGGCAAAACGATCACCGGCTTTGCCATAGACATAAAGCGTTCCGCCGGTAGCTCCGTATAGTGCACAGTTTCCGATGATAGCATTTTCAGAGGGCTTGTATTTAACGCCTTTTGCGGGATGAATTATCATTTTACCACCCGACATAGTTTTACAAACCGAGTCATTAGCTTCACCAATAAGGCGCCCTGAGATTCCTTCAACCATAAAAACACCGAAACCCTGCCCGGCACTTCCTTTGAACTCCAGGTTGATACTACCATTAAAACCGACATCTTCAGACATGCGGCCGTCTTTTTCAAGGCCGGCCCGTCTTTTTTGATGAATAAGCCCAGCGATTTTGCCGGAGATTGTTGCCATCGTTGCCCGATCGGTAGTGGCAATCTGATAGCTGCTGCTGTATTCCGTTTCGTTTTCTATCGCATCCGAGGCGTCTTTAAGCAGCTTATCATTCATATCGCTTATGCCTTCAAAAAACGGATTAAGATGCGTATTGGATGATGGCAGCGGCTCACCGAGCATATACGATAAATCAATATTCCGCTCTTCTATAAAATCTTCGTAATCCTGATGAGGTTGCAACAGGTCCGTACGGCCTACTGCTTCATTCAATGACTTTAACCCGACTCTGGCAAGTTCTTTGCGAACATCATCAGCCAGGTAGTGCATCATGCGATACACATGTTCCTTTTGTCCTTTGTATTTCTTCTTGAACTTCGGATCGTGGGTAGCAATGCCTGTAGGACATGTATTTTTCTCGCAAATTCTTGCCATTACGCACCCTTGAGCTACGAGTAGCATCTTTCCGAAATCAAAACCTTCGGCTCCCAGCATTGCGGCTATTACAATATCACGCCCGGTATGAAGCCCTCCGTCCGTTCTAAGAGTTACGGATTCGCGTAAACCGTTTTCGTAAAGCGCGCGGTGAGTTTCAATCAACCCGAATTCCCAGGGAAGGCCAGCATTTTTCATAGAAGTGAGCGTAGCTGCTCCTGTGCCACCATCAGTACCCGATACGTGAATAATATCAGCACCTGCCTTGGCGACTCCTACTGCAATTGTGCCAATATTTGCCCCGGCAACAAGTTTAACATTCACTTTGAGGCCCGGCTTAATCTGCTTAAGCTCATAAATAAGCTGCTTCAGGTCTTCGATACTGTAAATATCATGCAATGGCGGCGGTGATATGAGATCGAATCCCGGCTCGGAATGCCGCGCTTTGGCGATGTCTTCGTTAACTTTGATCCCCATAAGCTGTCCGCCTTCTCCGGGCTTGGCTCCCTGGGCAATCTTTATCTGAGCTTCATCACCCGTAACCAAATATTCCGCGGTTACACCAAATCGAGCCGACGCAACCTGTTTGATTTTCGCTGTAATTCCCTCAGTATAATAATACGGGTTTTCTCCACCTTCGCCGCTGTTGCTTCGGCCTCCCATCTCTTCCATCGCCTGGAAGATATCGCGCTGAGATTCGGCGCTAATAGCACCAAACGACATCGCACCGGATCCGAAAGTAGTCATGATGGATTCGGCAGATTGCGTTTTTTCCTTTGTAAGAGGCTTTTCAGCTGCTTTCGTCTGCATCAGATGACGGATATTCACCGGTTCATCATCACCACCAATTTTCAGATACTCCTCATACAATTCAGGATTATCCAGACCTTTACCGGTTGATCGAACCAGATCATGAATCACTTTTGAGCGGGAATTGGTCATCGAGTGTTTCTCACCCTCTTTACCCCGATTGTGCTCTTTATACTGATACGTGTGGATCGGCTTATCCTCATGCTCTTTTTCAGCAGCCAGCTCCGTATTCTGGAGAATCTGTTCAGCAAGCTGATCAAGCTCAAGGCCGCCCATCGGGCTGAAAACGCCCCGGAAGTATTTCGAAGCTAATTCCTCACCAATACCCAGCGCAGCATATAGCTTCGAGCTTTGGTAGCTACGGGCAACGGATATTCCGGATTTTGACATAATTTTCAGCAGCCCGTTCTCGAATGCCTTAATCACATTTTGTTCTTTTTCCTCAGGATCAATATCCTTTAACTTTCTGTGATCCAAAAATCTGGCTGTTTCCAAAGCCATATACGGGCAAACAGCCTTTGCCCCAAAACCTATCAGGCAGGAGAGGTGGTGTGTAGACCTGACCTCTGCCGTATCCACAACAATAGAGGTATGAAGCCTGAGGCCAGCGTCATTTAATGCCCTGATGACAGCCCTCAGCATAAGTAAACTTGGTATCGGGGGTTGTTTATATGTGCTGTTGCGGTCAGTCAGAATCAATATTTGCGCGCCATTTCCAACCGCCTCAATAGCCTGATCAGCTGTTTTGTTTAATACCGATTTCATCCCCACAGGTCCATGAGATCGATCGAAGTGCATGTCAAAGACCTTTGTTTTGATTCTGGAATTTGACCTGGAAAGCTTATGCAAACTTTTCATCTGACCAAGTGAAAGCACCGGGCTTTTGACCTCAAACCCAATGGTCGGCGGAATTAATTCTTTGGGAGAGAATATATTTGGCCTTCTACCAAGATATGTTGACAGGTCTGTCACCATCCTTTCTCGCAGATAATCCAATGGAGGATTGGTAACCTGCGCAAAATGCTGATAAAAATAATCGAAAAAACACCGGGGCTCTTTAGACAGAATCGCCGGCCTTGCCGTATCTCCCATTGATCCAATCGGCTCTTTGCCTCCCGTGATAATGGGAAGCAGCATATTCTCAAGATCTTCTTTGGTATAAGAAAACAGATGCCGGTTGGCAGAGCTTCGATCTTCTTCCTTTATGGATTGGGGCCTGAGCTCCTCAAGCCGGTGCTCAAAATCAGCATCATGGTTTTCAGTCGATTCGCTTGGATCCCGAAAATTTACCTTACCATCGCTGAACTCCATCATCACGCCACTACCGGCTTTCAGCGATCCCTTTGCCGTTATTTCCTTTTCATCAATGTCGAATGAACCGGCTTCTGAACTCACATACAGATGTGAGTTGGTTGTAGCCCATCGGCAAGGTCGAAATCCATTCCGATCGAGGCGGCCACCGATGGATTTCCCATCTGAATAGGTAATAAAAGCGGGACCATCCCACGGTTCCATTGCACGACTCCAGAATTTATAAAATGATTGCTCCTGGCGTGCAGGTGGAATCATAATTGCAAGAATATCTTCCACATTGGGAATACTGCTCCGGTATTTCAATGCTTCAACCATCTCATTAAGATTGCCGGAATCACTCGTACCCTCGTGAGTTAACAGCTCGTCAGTCTGCAACCCGGCACTCTTTTCCCGCGATTTAGCCCAGGATTTATTCCCGTTAATAGTATTGATCTCACCATTGTGGCCGATCAATCGAAATGGCTGGATTTTATCCCATGACGTACGTGTGTTGGTGCTGAATCTTCGGTGGAAAAGTGCAAAGCGTGTTCTAAACTCAGGATTTTTCAGATCGAGATAAAATTCATCTAATTTATCAGCTTGGGTGAGGGCTTTGTAAACAATGGTACGCGCCGACAAAGAGGCGAAGAAAAACTCTTTTATGATCCCCTCCTCTTTTTCTTTAGTCCTCACAATTTGTTTCGCCTGATACAATAACTTATGAAATGCCATACTTCTTCGGCAATGCTCCGGCTTCTTAATGATAGCATGAAGAATATATGGCATCGAGGATCTGGCATCCTCTCCCAGGACTTCAGTATTGATAGGAACATTTCGATATTCCAGAATTTCAAGATCAAAAAAGGAAAAGGTATCCTCAAAGATTTTCAGAGACTTCCTCCGGCGGGCAGAATCATGTGGAGTAAACAAAGTTGCTACAGCTATTTCACCCGGTTCATATCCCAGTAATTTAAACGGGATGTCCGTCATTATTCCGGCCCCGTCACTGCTTACCTGGTCTGCACCACAAGCTCCCCGATGTTCATTACACCTCAAGGCATGTAGCGCTTTTTGCAGATTCTGATGATCAAAAGTGTTGTTTCTGTCGGCTACAAACCCAACCCCACAGGCAGAGTGCTCGTCAAAATAATTGGATGGTATCATATTCTTTTGAAATTGATAAAAAGAACGGTTAGAACGTGTTTTTTTACTTTCGGTAGAAACACAAGAAGTGAATATTTAATGGGATTGTCAAAGAAAAATTGCTATATATTGTTGTTTTTTATGATGAAAGCGCTTTTCTGTAGTACTCGGGACAATTTTTTTAATAAATTTTAAACTTACACTCAAAATTTTACCGGTCTTTCTGCGGCACCATAATTAATCTGATATCGTTCAAAGTTTTGGATTAAATAATTCAGTATGATTTTAACTCGGTAATGATAACCACCAATATTTCAGCAAAACAGAAGATTGATTTAAAAAGTCTTTCTCCGGAACAGATCCGGCAATACTGTCAGGAAACAGGATTAGAAAAATTTCGTGCTGACCAGCTTATTCAATGGATGTATCAAAAAAGAATCTCTGATTTCGGGGAGATGACCAATTTATCAAAAGAGCTGAGAACCCGGCTTGATGAATTGGCCTGTATAAACACCATTGAGCCTGTATTCCAGGCTACATCCAGAGATGGAACCGTAAAGTTTTTATTCGAGTTGCATGATCAGCACCGTGTGGAGGCAGTTCTTATTCCCGATTTTGATGAAAATAATAATCCTAACCGGATGACGGTCTGCATATCATCTCAGGTTGGCTGTGTATTTGGTTGCAGCTTCTGTGCTACCGGGAAAATGGGTTTTTTTCGTAACCTCTCTTGTGGTGAAATTGCCGATCAGGCAATCCATATTAATGATGTAGCACAGGAGTTATACGGGCAACATTTAACGAATATCGTCTATATGGGAATGGGAGAGCCATTGCACAATTATCAGGCAGTGGTTGCATCCGGCCATATCATATCTTCAAAATTCGGGCTGGGAATGTCACCCAAACGCCTTACTATTTCGACGGTTGGCCTTGGTAAGCAAATCAGGCAATTTGGTGATGAGCAACAGCCATTTAATCTCGCCCTCTCACTTCATGCTGCTACAGATGAAAAGCGGGATCAGATCATGCCGATCAACAGTTCTATGAATCTGGATGATCTTCGTAGTGCTCTGCAACATTACTATGAGCAAACGGAGCAGATGGTTACCTACGAATACCTGCTCTTTGATCATTTTAATGATGAAAAAGAGGATGCTGAAGCACTTGCCCGTATTTCACGATGGATTCCCTCCAAAGTAAATATAATCATGTATAATGATGTGGAAGGTGTAGAGCTCAGGCGTGCTAAGGAAGACCGTCTCAATCGTTTTATGAAGCTGCTGACTGAAGCCGGGGTAAGGGCTACCGTACGTCGCAGCAGAGGGGATGATATTGATGCCGGCTGTGGCCAGCTTGCGATACGGGATAATAATGAAAAAGGCAAAACCATGGCTAAAAATAGCTGATTTTGCCTTTATAGGTTACTTTCAGATATCGTTTTTTGGGGACAACTAATTCTCTACACCTCGAATAGCACCCTCAGCCGCTTGTCCAGATTACTTTTCGAGCAGCTTTATGAACTTCATCTCCGGAAACAGGCATTACGTTACCGGATTTAATTTCATCTTTTCTTCGTTTTATATCATCAACCCAGGCCTGCTCGATTTCTTCATCTACTTGATCATCAAGACTGCTTATTAGTCTTTTGGCCATATCAGCGCGATGTTTTTCGTCTAAATTAAGTGCCGAATTCTCAATTTCTTTAAAATCAGAACTCTTGATATTAATTAATTTATAGAATAGGTATGAAATAAATCAGATTCCGAAGGTCAATCCCACCATTACATGAAGCCGCCAGATGTCATCCTGGGTGTAATCGGGAATGACAAGGTTATCCTCACCGACAAATTCATCCGACAAATCAACTCCCATTATATCTTCAAAATCATAGACTCGTTGATTCCAGTTTGCTAACTGGATCCCCAGATCAAGTGTGGTATTTGGTGTCAAAGCTAAACCCACCCCGCCTGAGTAGAAATAGCGATCCTGGTCTTCATTAGCTATAGGGCTTGGGTAATACGCGATGCCACCACGCAGGGTGGTAACATCATTCATTGCAAATGATACCCCACCGGTGAGATTAAACACTTCATCAAACTCTTCATCTATCAGCCGGTTCTCCTGTCTTTCAAGCTGTTGCTCCTGAAATACATCCGACATTTCAATGCTGCTATAGTCTACCCATTCCACCCCTCCGGATAATCTCATGCGCTCAAAAGGAGCGATAGTAGCACCACCACTTACCCGAATCGGCCGGGATACATTATAATCATTGGTGCCTTCAAAATTATAAGATTCGCTTGACCCATCAATAAATGTAGTTTCAATATAAGTATCAAAATCCTCCTCGATACTTAAATCGCTTGGCAGTTCAGCGCTAACTCCGAAACTCAAATTCTCGGATGGTTTATACATCAACCCCAGCCTTGCAGTTATGCCGGTAATAGTAGCTCTTATTCGATCTTCTGTGATTATTGAGTTTACATCATAGTCATTCTCAACATCCAGAGGGCGTTCTTCGATATATTCTCTGGTATAACTATAGCTTCCCGCCGGGATACCTACTGAACCACCAATAAAAAAACCGGGCTGGAATTCCGTTGCGGCATAAGCATAGTACTCACCAAGCTGTCCGCGTTCTGAAATATTAATAAACTGCTCAACACCAACAAACTCCGAGGAAAACGGCGGACGCCAGCTTGACTCAACAAAATATTCACCATTTTCTTCAAACTCATCAATAGCAAACGCTTCAAAAGCAGGCTCGCCATAATACTCACCAATGTCATAATCCAGAAGAAACAGATCGGTAATCGTACTACTCGGGTTGAAGCCCTGCAAATCCTGAGCCCGGTTAAAATCCACTAATTGATTATACCCCAATCCAAAAACAAGGCTACCCCGTTCTGTTGGCGCTTTAAAGTTAAAACCCGCTGAGCTTATAGAGGTTTGGGTTTCGGAAACATCCGTACTATTATTTAAATAAACTCCCTCTTCCCTTACATTTCGGGTACCCACATCAAAACTGAAGAAACTTTTTTCAAACAGTGCTGTTGACGCGGGATTATGCAACACTGCGCCTAAGTCCTGCGGGTCAGTTAATGATGGAGCACCCATTGTGGCTGCATCCTGACCAGGATATACCATATTATAGCGAAGTGCATCAAATCTGTTTTGTGAATTGGAATCCTCGGGTAGGGCAGCCGAAAGAGTAAGCACAATGATTCCAGTGATGAGTCCGGTGGTTATTCGGGTTTTCATATAATACGATATATTCGTTTGATAGGTATTGAGGCAAAAAAAGAGGGGTTATAAACACCCCTCTTATAGACGAAAAAATGATAAAATAGTTGTGGGTTTTTGGCGCTTAGGAAAAAGTGATTTTTCCGGTCTCAGTAATCTTCAGCTCCATTACAGAGTGAGATTCTAACTCATAATGCAGCATTGCCTGATCGTCGCCCCGGTCTCTGCTTCCTCTGGATGAGGATCCGGAGCTGGAGGAACTGCTGCTGCCTCTCGACCGGGCGCTTCCGCTACTGCTGCTGCTTGAAGAACCGCGGGAACGTGCGCTTCCACTGCTACTACTGCTGCTGCTTCCCCTTGATCTTGCTTCACCTGAGGAGCTGCTACTGCTGCTTCCACGTGATCTGACTGTTCCGGAAGAACTGCTGCTACTGCTACCACGGGATCTCACTGTTCCGGAGGAGCTGCTTCCGCTGCTTCCTCGTGATCTTACCGTACCGGAAGAGCTGCTTCCGGCAGTACCGCGGGATCTGATTGTTCCGCTCGAGGAACCGCCAACCGTACCACGGGAGCGTACCGTACCGGTAGATTCTCTTCGGACATCACTTCCGGAACTTCTTATTGTTCCACGCACGGTACCACGGGCATCTGAACTGCCACCTCTTCGTTCAATACCGGATCTGGTGGTAACAGATCCGCTTCCCTCTGCACGGCTTCTAACCGTATTTCCTACCGTTGCACGATCGGTTACCCTGCTAGCGCTTCCTCTGTCTGCAACTCTGGAAGCTGATTGGCGATCCTCTAATGTGGCAGCCCTTGTACCTCTTGTTGTGCTTGTGCGTTCTGCCTTAGTTACACGGGTTGGCTGGCTATAGAAGTGATAGTAGTTATAGGAGATATAGCTTCGGCCAAATCCGTAGGGATGCCGGTGATACCGGAAATGAGCAAACCGGTGCGGTCTGTAGAAAAACGGATCATAATAGCTATATCCATATCCGAAGTAAAACGGATCATGGTAAAATCTACTGCCATAGCTAATTCCAAAGCTAAATGAAGAATAAGTACGCGGGAAATAAGCAGACCTGCCGGCTCCGTATTTTAGAGAAGCAGAAGCTCGGGTGTAGTCACGGTAATATAAACCGGCATCAAACCAGCCATCATCGTAGCCCAGATCATAGGCTTCTTGTGGATCTTTATATTCATCAGAGTACTCACGATCATAATCCTGATCAACTCTTTCACGATCCTGTGTCTGAGTCTTTGTATTATCATCGGCCACCTGAAGCTGGGTATAGCATCCCGAGAACAGAAGACCTGCCAGTAATATCGGTAATAGTGCTTTGAATTTCATAGTATCCCCGCGGTTTAAATCTAAATTAATTAATTACCAGCTGTCTTTTATATTTAATCTTTTAAGTCTTTCTTCTAAGCTAAGGTTCCGTTATAAAATAAAATTTATAACTCAGATTACCAAATTAATTGCAACTTTATTTCATTAACGTATAGCTGCAATCATATCTTTCACGTAATATTGCTTCATTTAGATAACGTGAACCGGCATCCTCTACATATAGAAAACCGATTAAATTTACTGATTTCTCAGTTTTTTTATACGTATTTAGCGTAGGAAATGTTACGCGGGAATGCGCAATTGTACTACAGCTTATTTTCTGAGAATTAAAACAGACAGAAGACTCTTCTACTGAGCTCCTGATTCTGGATCAAAGGTCCATTCACATTACTACTTCAAGGTCGCTAAATCCTTTGGGGTTTAAGCTTTATGGCTTCTCCGGATTTAATAGTTAGTGTCTGTAAGAAGACTCAGAACGCCCTAATAAATTGCCAATATCAAGGCTCACGATGTCTAAAAAGCACCGCTTAGACAGCGTAAACAAGCATTCTGGGGCTAGCGGAACGAAGATATTGGCTTATTGTCACTAATCAAATCCGGCTCAACCCGAAAGGGTTACCCCAAATAGACTCTCAGAGCCATGCTTCTATTATGATGCCGAAGTTTTCTCAGAGCTTTTTCTTTGATTTGCCGCACACGTTCGCGTGTGAGATCAAAGCGCTCTCCGATCTCTTCGAGAGTCAGGGAGTGTTCCCGCCCGATACCGAAATAAAGGCGGATAACTTCCGCTTCTCTGCTTGTCAGCTTAGATAGTGCCCTTTCAATTTCCACTTTCAGAGATTCTCCCATCAGATCCATATCAGGATTCGGAGTCTCCTCATTTTCAAGCACATCAAGCAGACGGTTATCCTCACCCTGAGCAAAAGGGGCATCGACCGATAGATGACGACCTGAAATTTTAAGGGTATCCGACACTTCGGAAACCGTCATCTCAAGGCTTTCGGCCAGCTCTGATGCGGATGGGACTCTCTCGTATTCCTGCTCAAGTTTTGAAAGCTCTTTGCCAATTTTGTTAAGCGCACCTACGCGGTTGAGCGGCAGCCTTACAATACGGCTTTGCTCTGCAAGTGCCTGAAGTATTGATTGTCGAATCCACCAGACAGCATAAGAAATAAACTTGAAGCCCCTGGTTTCATCAAAACGTTTCGCCGCTTTGATCAGCCCGAGGTTCCCTTCGTTGATTAAATCACCGAGAGATAACCCCTGATTCTGGTATTGCTTAGCCACCGAAACAACAAAGCGAAGATTGGCCTTAGTTAATTTTTCAAGCGCTTCCTGATCCCCTTGTTGAATTCGTTTGGCTAATTCAACCTCATCGTCCGGGGTTATGAGATTTACTTTGCCTATTTCCTGTAGATAACGGTCGAGCGATTGTGATTCACGAGTGGAAATACCACTTGGACTTGGATTCTTGGGTTCTTTTTTCTTTTTATTAGCCACGAATACTCGCTTTGGTTTCTAAAAATTTAATTAATCGTTAACATTTTCTTCATCAAAGGATATCCAACGGGTAAATATATTTGAATGTACTTAAAAAAACTATCCTTCAATGACGGTGCTCATGCAACGCTTTCTCAAAAGCCTTGTTGCATGATATGAGCTGATAAAAGTATTTAAATTCACCTTAAAAACGAAGATCCCGGAAACGGATTGTCAATTCCGTAATACCTGCATGCTGAAGCGGCAATGTCGGAAAACGTGCTTCGGGTGCACAGATCCACCGATACCGCTCTTGATCGCGGATACACCAGTAAAGGGGTGAATTCCCGGGCATGGTCAGTACTTGGAGTTGTCGGGTCATTACCGTGATCACCGGTAATCACTAATACGTCATCTTCTTTGAGATGATTCAAAATATCAGGAACACTCTCGTCAATTTCCTCCAATGCTTTTGCATATCCTTCCGTGTCATTTCTGTGACCATAAATTTGATCGGTATCAATCAAATTCACAAAAACCAGCCCTGAATCTGATTGATTTTTCACCTGATCAATCAATTTTTGCAATCCTTCAGTATTGCTTTTTGTACGCTTTACCTGATCAAATCCGGTTTCGGCAAATAGATCGATCACTTTTCCAATGGAAACCGTTTCGATTCCCCTATCCTGAAGATAATGTGGCAGACAGGGTTGAGGCGGAATCAGTGAATAATCATGTCTATGATCAGACAATCGGTAGAACGCTCCCGGCTCCCCTGCAAACGGTCGAGCAATAACACGCCCTACCCCATGCTCTTCAACCATAATTTCGTCCCGGGCGATTTTGCACCATTCATATAAGGTTTCAAGCGGAGTTACATCCGTATGTGTGGCAATCTGAAATACGCTGTCTGCTGAGGTATAAACAATCGGCAATCCTGTTTCAAGATGTTTTCGCCCATACTCTTCGATCACTTTTGTGCCTGATGCGGGTTTATTGGCAAGAACACCACTTACTCCGGTTTTCTCACAATAATGATCGATCACATCTTGGGGAAAACCATTCGGATAAACCGGAAATGGTCGATCAAGATGAACTCCGGCAATTTCCCAGTGACCCGATGTTGAATCTTTGCCTGCGGAAACTTCCCTTAGCTTACCAAAAGCCGCTTGCGGATCACGTGATGGTGCAATGCTGTCGAGTGGAATGATGTTTCCGAGCCCCAGCTTCTCGAAATTTGGCAAATGACAGCCGGTTTGCGCACTTACATGCCCGAGCGTATTACTGCCAACATCACCGAAATCATCCGCATCTTCTAGCGCGCCAACACCAAGCCCATCAACTATTAAAAGATAAAAAGTACCCATTTGTCTTCACTTTAAGACTGACTGTTTACATATTGTGTAAATCATGCCTACCCGGCTCCACTCATCTTTATTTGTTGTGACAACTGATGGCGCAGTGACCGAAAAACATCCTGATAATCCTCATAATCGTCCTTAATATGTGTCCAACCGACGTGAAATTTCAAATTAACAGATTCCCCGCCTACATACACCGGTTCGTCAAAAACTTCACCAATGGCTTGCTTCCATCTTTCAGCAGCGTTTTCATCATCTGAATAAATGATGAAACTGTACACATAATCACTGTGCCATCCGAGAAATCCGTAAAAACCATATTGCTGGGGATTTAACTGCTCAATTAGTTTTTGCTGCAAGAAATTCAGCGTTTCAAGCCTCAGTGAAGCTCTCAGAGTGGGAAGATCGCTCAATGTGACTAATCCTGCTTGTACACCAGGAGTATTTACCCGGTCTTTTCCGAGTAAATTATCCAAAGTTGCTTCCATAATTTCCGTTGAAACCGCACCATGTTTGCCGCTAAAAAAGCTTTCATAATGCGAATTATGCTTTCCAAACGCTGCCAGTTTCAGTGAGACAACTCTGATCAGGTTAATAAGCTTATGCCTTACTGCCTCACTGAATACAATCGGGTTTTCATCTGATATCAAGACGACCCCGTGGCGATGGCTGTCGATTATTATTGGAACTGCCAAAGTGGCCCCGCGACTTTCAGGCTCCCTGGGTGAAAGGCGTTTGGGGCTGGAATTAAAATGGATTTCAAATTGAGGTTTGCCCTCTTCAAGCGCCTTCCATGCAATCGAATGCTCATTCACATGCATCCCTACCGGTGGCTGATTGTATTGATTCCTGCTTTGCAAAACCACATTCCAGCGCCCCATGCCATGCGCAATTAAACTAACGCCACCTTTTTCAAGGTAACCCTGAATATCGTCTAAAGCGCGTTGTACAAGGGGCAAGCTCTCTTTCTCCATCGCAAGGTATTCAAGCTGAGTTTCATATGAATTCCATTGCGATTGATCTTCGCTTAGCCCGCTCAGCTCCAGATAGGTTCGCAGTAAGTTGGCTAATGCATCTTCATAAGACTCAATCGTATCGGTGTAGCTGCCATAAAACGGATCATCTTCGCTTTCAAGAACCGTCAGCGCCACGGTTTCACCATTATTTATGAACGGAATTATCGTGATCCAGGAAACAGGAACTTCATTGAAATAATGCGTCAACTCATCGGCGGATATATCCTCCCCAACTTTAATTTGAACCGGCTCTTTCAGATCAGCAAAATCTTTAAGATAGAGTTCATCTATGCTGATCCGGTCAGGGAGCATAATGTTATCACAAACAGTGGCATGGCACTCGCGTACGAATATGCCCCGCACATTATTCACCCAATATAAAATGGTTGTTTCCACTCCCGTTGATTTGCGTAACAGAACCAGCAAATCGGAAAGCACGTGTTTAAAATTTTCTCTGGCACTATCCTCCCTCTTAACCTGAAGAGGATCTGCACTTTTCTGATTGATTTTTCCCTGATTCATTTATCAATTCTGAATTTGCTGAGCAAGTAATTCAGCTTCCTTAATCATTTCTTCAATAGCTCCTATACCCGTTTTCCAGAAATCCGGAGAGTTAATATCCACACCAAGGGGTGATACCAGGTTTTCCGGCCAGTCAGATCCGCCTGCCTTCAACAGTTGGATATAGGATTCGGCAAATCCATTTTCGCTTTCCTGATACTTCTGATACAGCGAAAGCACCAGCAACTCACCGAAAGCATATGCATATACATAACCGGGCACATGCAGAAAATGCGGAATATAGCTCCACCAAATTCGGTAATTATCTGTTATGGTGACCGAATCACCATAAAGGTCTTTTTGGGTTTGAACCCATAATTCAGAAAAACGGTCGGAGCTAAGCTCCCCTTCTTCTCTCCTTGCCGTATGGATGGCATGCTCAAAACGGTTCATGGAAACCTGGCGATAAACGGTAGCTATTGAATCATCAATTTTGCCAAGAAGCAGAGCGAGTTTTTCCCTTTCATTACTGAGCTGCCGCTTCAGCTTTTGAAAAACCAGCATCTCGCCAAATACCGAAGCCGTTTCGGCGGTTGTCAACGGGGTTCCCGATTGCAAAACACCTTGTTGCCTTGACAGATACTGGTGCACTCCATGACCGAGTTCATGCGCCAGAGTCTGCACATCGCGCACCTTGCCATCATAATTCATAAACACATAGGGATGAACAGACGGAACCGTGCTTGCCGAGTATGCGCCTCCGCGCTTTCCCGGTTTAATGGCTGCATCAATCCAGTTGTTCTCAAAAAATTGATTGGCAATATCGGCTAACTGTGGATGAAACTCATTATATGCCTCCAACACGGTTTCCTTAGCTTGCTGCCACCCGATTTCCTCTTTTGATGACAGAAGCGGCGCGTAGCGATCATAATCGTACAATTCATCGTAGCCAAGTAGGTTCCTTTTTAAACGGTAGTATCTTTGCACCAGCTCATAACTCCCGGTAACCGAGTCAATTAAGGCCTCTACCGAATGATCCTGAATTTCATTTGCAAGGTTGCGGCTCTTCAACCAGTGCGGGTATCCACGAAGTTTATCATTGGTGTGCTTATCGGCAATCAGGGTGTTAAATATAAATGTCAGGCTTCGATTCATCTCCTTGAGTCCGGCCGTCATGGAGTCGGAAGCTCTGCGTCGTAAATCCCGGTCGGGTTCGTGCAGTTTGCTAAGCACTTGCTGCTCAGTAAGTGTTTCCCCGTCCAGTTCGAAACGATGGGCACCTATGGTTTCATCAAAATAACGATTCCACGCATTCCGGCCGGTAACCGATTTGGCGGAAAGTATCTTTTCCTCTTTTTCTTCAAGCCGGTAAGGCTTGTACAGTCGGGAAGTTTCAAGAAAATGACGGTAGCCTTTCAGTTCGGGGTGGTTTATTAGTTTATCGGCCTGATCATCCGGAACGTGGGTCCACTCAAGTTCAAAAAACAACAGTTTTTGATGTATCTCAGAAGAGAGTTCGTTCATCTCCTGAACCAATTTTCCATAAGACGAGTCTTCGGTATTGGTCGTCCACCGCAGATATGCAAACGATCTGAGTTTTCCGAGCACATCTAATATAGTTTCATAATTCTCAAGAGCTTCTTTCATGCCGGAAGCATCCAGTGAGTGAACTTTACTGTGGTAAGACTCCGCAAACCTGTCGGCCATCTTAACAACATACGCTTTATCATCTTGAAATTTTGATGATTCCGCACTTTCGTAAAGATCACTAAGATCCCATTCAATATTCTGCGCAAGCCCCTTGTTTTCGCTCATAACAACTAATTATTAATAGATTTATAAAACTTTATATCCGATATCCGGAATGCAAATTAAAATAGAACAAGTTATGCCATAAAAAAAGCCACTAATGCCACGGATTTATGTCTCTGTTTTGCTACGATAAAAGCGGTTTTATGCCGTTACCGGAGGAGCCATCATAAACGAATTTTTTGATTCACATTGATTTGACTCTTTGCGTCTTAGCGCATTTAACTGAAGACCAAAGAGTTCACCGAATCAATGCTCGTGCCACAAGCTGTAAATTGATATGCGAAACACTCGAAATTTGTGTAATATCAATAGATTTATTCACATTTAATTTGCTTCATTTTATTTGAAGCAACATTTGACTTTAACAACCTGTATATTGTTTGATTAAAGCAATATAATTTTACTAACTAATTATTGATCCACAATATAAAATCCCGCTGAATTTTGAAGACTCTTGAATCTTACTTCGGTCCCAACTCAGCACTTGTAGAGGAACTTTACGACCAATACAAAGAAGATCCCGATAGTGTTCCTGACTATTGGCGAGAATATTTTGATGAAATTGACGGAGAGGTAAAGCCACCTTCAAGGCAGAAGAAAGCTGAAACCAAGGAGAAGGAATCAACCGAGGCTAAAGAGATTTCCAAAAAACAGAACGGCCATCCGGTTGAAACTAAAAAAACGGAAAAGAAGGCTCCCAAAGAAAAAAAACCTGAGTCAAAGGCCGAACCGGTCGAGGATGATGCCAACTATGTGAAGCTAAAAGGCGTGCATGAAAAAATTGCACAAAACATGGACGCCTCAACCTCAGTTCCTACGGCTTCCTCGCTGAGGGTTATCCCGGTAAAAATGTTGCTGGAAGATCGAAAAGTTATAAACAGCCACCTCCAGCGCCGTGCACTTCCGAAAACTACGATGACCCATTTCATAGCATGGGCAATTGTTAAATCACTTGAGCATTATCCGAAATTCAACAGTCATTATGCTTATGAAAACGGCACCAGCTACAGGGTTGAGCCTAAAGATGTAAATCTGGGCGTTGCCGTAGATATTGCCAGTAAAGATGGGTCCCGAAACCTTGTAGTTCCTAATATTAAAAAAGCCAATGATATGGACTTTAAAGAGTTCATGGAGGCTTTCAATGAGCTTATTGATAAAGCAAGAAACGGCGCTCTTGAACCCTCCGATTTTGAGGGCACTACTATTTCAATTACCAATCCCGGACCGATTGGCACCGTCTCTTCGATGCCGCGACTTATGGAAACTCAGGGAGCAATTTTTGCAACCGGTGCTATTGATTATCCTGCAGAGTTTCAGTCAATGTCGCCGGAAGTTCTGAATCATCTGGGTATCAGTGAGGTTATGAACATGACCTGCACTTATGATCACAGGATTATACAAGGTGCAGAGTCCGGCGCATTTCTGGCAAACATCCATAAGTTACTCACGGGTCAGGAGAGCTTTTTCGACGAAATTTTCGCAGATCTTGACATCCCATACGACCCCATTCCTTTTGCTCAGGATAACTATAAGGGATTATTGGAATCCGGCGGGAGAGCGACCGATGAAGTTAACAAAAAGGCCGTGCAGGTGGTACAATTCATCAACATGTATCGCCGGCGCGGACATTTGCTTGCAGATCTGAACCCCCTCCACTACGAGCGCGGCTATTTCCCTGAACTAGAGTTCGATTTTTACGGACTTACCATGTGGGACCTTGACCGCGAATTTTATTGCGGGGGACTCGGCGGTATGGAAAAGGCGAAGCTCCGGGATATCATTAATCTGCTTCGTGATACTTATAGTGGCCATATCGGTTCGGAGTACTCACATATTCTGGAGCGTGAAGAACGGCAATGGCTCCAAAAACGAATGGAGAGCAATGCCAATAATCCCGAACTGACCAAAGAGGACAAGCGCCGGATTCTCCGGATGTTAAATCAGGCCTCCGCGTTCGAAGAGTTTTTGCACAAGAAATACATCGGCCATAAGAGGTTTTCACTCGAAGGTGCGGAATCTCTCATACCGATGATTGACTTCATGCTCGAAAAACTCGGAAAGTACGAGGCCGAAGAAGTATTTTTAGGAATGGCTCACAGAGGGCGCCTCAACGTGTTAGTTAACAACATTGGTAAATCTTATCAAAAGGTTTTCGCTGAGTTTGAAGGCAATATCGACCCGGAATCCTTCCACGGTTCCGGTGACGTCAAGTACCACCTCGGAACAACCGGAATGCATAAAAACTGGGATGGTCGTGAAATTAAAATATCACTAATGCCCAACCCGAGTCATCTTGAATCGGTAAACCCGGTTGTTGAAGGAGCCGCGCGTGCGCAGCAAGATGCCATGCATGATGGAGAAGCATCCGAAAAAGTAGTGCCATTCCTGATTCATGGTGACGCGGCTTTCGCCGGCCAGGGTGTTGTTGCAGAGACGTTAAATATGTCTCAAACTAAAGGATTCGAGACCGGTGGTACTATTCATGTAATTGTGAATAATCAGATAGGCTTTACGACTCTTCCTGAAGACGGTCGTTCCACAGAGTATGCGTCGGACTTGGCTAAAGCTATTATGGCACCGATTTTTCACGTTAACGGCGATGATCCTGAAGCCGCTGTCCATGCCATGACGATGGCTGTAGAATACCGTCAAAAATTCGGTAAAGATGTGGTCATTGATTTAATCTGTTACCGAAAGCACGGGCACAATGAAGGTGATGAACCTGCATTCACGCAGCCCGGCTTGTACAAGGAAATTGAAAATCACCCGAGTGTACGTCAGCGCTACACACAGGATCTGGTTAAAAAAGATGAGCTGACTCAGAAAGAAGTGGATGAAATTTTTCAGGAGTTTGATGACCTTCTTGAAGAAGCGTTTAAAGAAGCCAAAAAAGCTCCGGAATTTAAGGTCACCGAAGATTTAATCAACCGAAAAGACACACTTCAAAAAGACCGCAAAACTAAGTTCGACACTACGTTTGACAAAGAGCGATTGATTGAGATCGGTCGCAAAGTGAATACGCTGCCACAGGAATTTGATGCCAACCCCAAATTGTTACGCATTCTCGCTAAACGCAGTGAAATTGTCGAAAAGAATGAGCGAAAAATCGACTGGGGTTTTGCCGAATCTCTTGCCTTCGGCACACTATTGGTAGATCAGATTCCGGTGCGTTTGACGGGGCAGGATTCTGAGCGTGGCACTTTCTCTCATCGCCATGCGGTGCTGCATGGTACAATGAGTAAGCAGAAATTCACCCCGCTAAATAACCTGACTGATGACCAGGCTACTTTCAAGGTGTATAACAGCTTGTTGAGCGAATTTGCCGTGGTTGGTTTTGAATTCGGTTACAGTGCCACCCGCAAGGATGCTCTTGTTCTTTGGGAGGCACAGTTCGGAGACTTCAATAATGGCGCTCAGATTATTATAGATCAATATATTGCTGCAAGCGAAGCCAAGTGGGGGCAAAACTCGGGAGTGGTAATGCTTCTGCCCCACGGTTTTGAAGGGCAAGGACCTGAGCACTCTTCGGCAAGGCTTGAACGCTTCCTGCAGCTTTGTGCCGAAGACAATATGCAGGTTGCAAATTGCACTACACCCGCTCAGTATTATCACCTCTTGCGCCGACAGGCTCTCAGAAAGAAAAATAGACCTCTTATAGTGATGACTCCAAAGAGCTTACTGCGTCATTCCAAGGTAGTATCTACCACTGATGAACTGGCTGAGGGGCACTTTCAGGAGTTTATACCCGATTATGAAACCGGTAAACCTTCGGAAATCAATCGAATTCTGATTTGTTCCGGCAAGGTTTATTATGATTTACTCGAGTACAAAGAAGCTAACGGTATTGAGGACACAACCATCTGCAGGGTAGAACAAATTTACCCCTTCCCGGACAAAGACATCAAACAGTATCTCAGTGACCACAAAAATGTGAAAGATATCGTTTGGGTACAGGAAGAACCCAAGAATATGGGAGCTTGGTATTTTGTTAAAACCCGTTTTAAGTATGCGCTTCAAAAAGGTCAGGAGCTTCGTTACATAGGCCGAAATGCCTCAGCTGCTCCGGCAACCGGTTCAGCCAAACTTCATAATGCCGAGCAGGAAAAGCTCGTAAATGATGCTTTTACGAAATAACAATTCCCCGATGAAGTAACTGTTTTATTTTAGCAAAAGATACCTGTCAGGTTTTTGTAACCTGATAGGATCAGCTAACTTTTCCCGATTCTTTACCGAAGCCCGCCGGGAACTCCTTTGCAAATCCGGCTGATTGCATCATGGCTGTGTAGACTTTCCATATGATTGCATCTAACAACAAAGTCCTTGATTCGCTCATCCTTATCTAATTCATCATATACCAGCCTTGCTGCATCTTCCACAAATTTTTGATACGCACCATTCAACTCAGCAAAAGCTTGTTCATCTTCTCTTTTTACTTTCACCTGTGTTTCGGTTTGCAGCGCGTTCCGGCAATGATCGATAAGGTCTTCAATGAAGATTGGCCCATTGAGCTCCACGGTCAAGTGAGCGACACTCCTTTGGCTGTGAGGGATGGCTACTACATCCCGCTTCTCGCGGGCGTGTTCGGCAAGTTCATAAGAGCAGGGGCACGCACTGCTGTAAATAAACTCAAGGTGCATTAAGCGACGCATTACACCTTTTTCATTCATATGCCCTTCAAGCTCGACTCGGTAGTACTGGTAGCCCTCGAGACCGGAGCGCAAACTTTCCTGCATTAACGGATAATTAAAACTGAGTTTTACAAAACTTTCCCTACTCTCAAGATCATCCCTGTACATCTTTAGGATATACTCGAGCACATCCTGATGAAAAACCTCAGATTTGAAATTGTAGAATGAGCGCATAATGCGGCTCATGTTGATGCCTTTTTTATCAGCATCCAGACTGACATAGCCATCAACGGAAGTTTCGAGTGTTACTTTTTCGCCTGACCGTGTCGGATATGTAAGAGGCAATTTAAAATTAGATATACCTACTTGTTGAATGGGTACATTTGCACCCTCAATCAACGAAGAAGGACCGTTTTGCAAGTCTGGTAAACTCTTACGGTAGTCTTCTGAAATAGTAAAAGTCGGATCGTAAAATTTCTTTACGTTATTGGATATTATCATGGATCAATAACTTATTCGGTTATCTTTTCAATCTTCGGAATGAGTTCTGGTGCGTATTCAGCAATATTATTTTCAGTCTCATAAACTCTTACGGAATAAAGCTTCCCTCCAGCAGGGCATTTTTCCTTGATATCATCAGCGATCTCCAGGAAAAAATGCCTTGCCAGATTTTCAGTTGAGGGAATAATATCCTTAAGAAAATCAACATCAAGGTTTAAATTACGGTGGTCGCACTTTGAAATTATACGGTCGTGTATAATCCTTTTTAGTGTTCCAAGGTCAATAACGTAACCGATATCAGGATGAATGTGACCTACTACGGTTACTTCGAGTTTGTAGTTATGACCATGCCAGTTTATATGGTTGCACTCCCCGAATGTATCGCGATTCCATTGATCGCTCTTATCCGGGTTATGCAAGCGATGAGCCGCATTAAAATGAGCTTTTCTTGTTACAAATATCAAAGTTATTCAGGTAAAAATGAATATTGCTTATAAACGCTTAGGGGGAACACATCTTCCGGCTGAGTTGTTCCATATTTATTAATATAGATTAATTTATAGTCTGACGTAAAAAAATCCGGAAATGCCAATCATCAAATACCAATTGCCAGATAATATTCCAACTACAAAATACAATTAAAGACTAATCTCCAATAACCAAACCTCAAAAAAGTGGCTCAGTACCCTTTGGGTCATTGATTATAGATTATAGCCTCTAAGAAAACGCTCTGATTCAACAAATTCAGTGCTCCCAGGTGTCCGGTTTTTCATTTTGTTGATCATCACCCTGGGTTAAATTATCTTGCCCAGTGTTATTTACCTCATCAGAAGAAGTGTTCGAGTGGCTTTCCGAAGCTTGCGTGCCGTTAATTTGCGCATATTGATAATCGGAATATACAGGCTTGCCAAGAATTTCAGTGAGTTCATTCTGATTTAATACCTCTTTTTCCAACAACATACGGGCCATGTTCTCAAGCTCATTTTTCTTTTCCATTAACAGATCCCACGTCCGCTTGTAATTTTCATCGACGATCCGCTTTACCGCTTTGTCGATTACCCAAGTTGTATCATTGGAATACTTTTTTGTTAAGCCGTATCCGCCATCAGAGCTTTCGGAATCAAAATAGCTGATATTTCCAATTTCATCACTCATGCCATACTGAGCAACCATAG
Source organism: uncultured Chitinophagales bacterium (assembly GCA_964505385.1). Taxonomy (GTDB): domain Bacteria; phylum Bacteroidota; class Rhodothermia; order Balneolales; family Natronogracilivirgulaceae; genus SLJN01. The sequence goes on along the minus strand of CAZDIA010000004.1, from coordinate 14,183 downwards.
CAAAAGCCATTTTGGTAATACGCTCCAAATCATTCTGAGCTCCGGTTGAGATTTTACCGAATATTATTTCCTCAGCAACCCGTCCTCCCAGAAGTGCACAAATTTTATCATTGAGTTCCTCTTTGGTCATCAAAAACCGATCCTCCAAAGGAGTTTGCAGTGTGTACCCCAGGGCGGCAAATCCTCTCGGAATAATGCTCACTTTTAAAACCGGATCAGTATACTTCAGGAACCACCCCACCACGGCGTGCCCCGATTCATGATAAGCAATAATCTGACGCTCATCCGGGCTGATAATCTTATTTTTCTTCTCAAGTCCGGCGACTACCCGCTCCACAGCATCCTGGAAATCGGTCATATCAATAAGATCTTTATTACGGCGGGCTGCAAGCAGAGCGGCTTCGTTACATACATTGGCAAGTTCGGCTCCCGCGAAGCCGGGGGTTTGGGATGCGAGAAGCTCAAGATCAACCCCTTCTGCAATTTTCAGCTTGTTGGTATGCACTTTCAGCACCGCCAAACGTCCCTGCAAATCCGGTTTATCTATAAGGATTTGCCGGTCGAACCTGCCGGGCCGCAGCAAAGCGGAATCCAGTACATCGGGACGATTACTGGCAGCCATTATGATAACACCTTTATCGGTATTAAATCCATCCATTTCACTAAGAAGCTGATTAAGCGTATTTTCACGCTCGTCATTAGACCCTGTGGACTGGTTTTTTCCACGGCTTCTGCCGATGGCGTCCATTTCATCAATAAAAATAATACAAGGCGCCTTTTCTTTGGCCTCCTTAAATAAATCACGTACTCTGGCAGCACCCACACCGACAAACATTTCCACAAAATCCGAGCCGCTTAAACTGAAGAACGGCACATTAGCTTCTCCCGCGGTTGCTTTAGCCATCAATGTTTTGCCGGTCCCCGGCGGCCCGACAAGCAGGACACCCTTAGGTATATTACCGCCAAGTTTAGTGAACTTCTCAGGATTTTTCAGAAATTCAACAACTTCCTCTACCTCCTCTTTAGCTTCGGCGTGCCCGGCTACATTATTAAAAGTTAACTTATTGTCCGACTGTTCATCATACAGAGATGCCTTGTTCTTTCCGATGTTGAACATTTGAGAACCGGGGTTCATTCTTTTAAAAATAAAGATCCAGAACAAGATGATAAGCGCAATAGGTATGATCCAGAACAGTATACCCCCAAACCAATTATCTTCAACTTTAGCATCATACACTACCCCGTGTTCATCGAGAGTAGCCCGGATTTCATCACCTTTAAGCATGGTGGTTTCAAAAGAATAAGCTATTTCATCAGAGTCGGACTGAAAATTAAAGAAAGAGGATTCATCCTCTTCATAATCCACAAGACCTTTTTCTACAGCCTCTCTTTTATACTCTCCCTCTATGCGCTCACCCTCTATGATGACTACGTTATCAATATACCCTTCTTCCACATAGCTCAGGAAAGTACTATAGTCAATCCGGTTATCCGGCTGTGTGGTTGTAGTGAAGATGGGAACAATCAAAATAGCGAGAAGAATAATTCCATAGATCCAGATTGGAAACTTCGGGCTCTTCTTATTTTGATTTCTTTTGTTTTTGTCCTGAGATTCGGGGCTGTTATTCATTAAGCAAATTGCAGATTTCCGATAAATAAACCATAACGGTGTTTGTTAGACTTGAACAACAAAACGCCGACTTCTATTCATTTATTTGAAATCACTCTTTTTGTAGACCTGCCTGTCCTGAATTTTCTTCAGGGTGATTAAATGCCATTAATTCCCCCTCGGCAGTTTGCATAGTTACAGACCCCGGGTGATCATCAACCAACCTGCCAATTACGACGAAATCCTTAAACATCTTGGCGAAAAGTTCAACACTTTCTTCAGGTAATGTGAACATGATTTCATAATCTTCACCGCCATACAATGAATACTGGTCAATATCCTCACTTAGTTCATTAACCACTTCCCTGGTTAACGGCGAAACCGGTATGGCTGCTTCATAGATATAAGCAGCTCCCTGTGAGGCTTTCATCATGGCAACCAATTCTTTAATCAGTCCCTGACTCAGGTCAATCATTGCAGTGGGCTTGATCTTGTGTTCATGAAATGCCGTTATGAGATCGTGACGGCAAACCGGTAAAAGCTGCCGCCTTACAACATATTCATAATCAGATAAATCGGGCTCCATCACCTCTTCCCCTGAGGTTTCCCAGTGTTTTTTCTCCCGAAGCAGAATTTTTAACCCTGCCAATGCACCGCCGAGATCACCACTCACACAAATTGCATCCCCTTTTTTTGCTCCGCTTCTGGAAACGATACTTTCAGGTTCTGCTTCGCCTATAGCTGTAACTGTTATACCCAGGGCGTGGTGTGACCCGGTCAGGTCCCCCCCAATAAGCCGAATATCAAGATCTTTGCATGCCTGGCCAACTCCCTGGTAAAAGGCATCAATCATTTCCAGGGACATCCGATTGGGAAGCGCAAGGTTGATCATCGCCCATTTGGGTTTTGCGTTCATCGCGCAAATATCGCTGAATGCAGCCATAAGAACTTTCGCACCAAGATGGTGCATAGGCATAAAAGTGAGATCAAACTCTACACCTTCCATAAAAGACTCGGTAGAATAAACCTGTTGCAATCCGGATTCCGCCTCGATTACAGCCGCATCATCACCAATTCCGTGGATAATACGGTCATCCAGATCAAGTCTGAGTTGCTTGATGCGATCAACCAGGCCATCTCTGCCAAGGTGTTCCAGTGTGGTGAAGGAGTCTTTAGTCATGTGAGAACAAGGTATAGATAAAAAGAAAGGCAACCCGGCGGGCTTTGCCGGATTGCCTTAAACTTACAGTTAACAGTGCAATCACTGATTATTCGTCTACGAGGGTAGAATAATTAATGCGGTATGTACCGGCATGGCGAAGTTCCTCTTGCACATCGGACACTATACCCATTTCGGCTTCTTCATCAACTCGCAGAGAAACAATCAGTCTTGGCTCTTCCATCAGTTTATCATACATAACCTGGCGTATGGCACTGAAGTCATCTACGAGGGCATCATCAATTTGTACCCTTGTTTCACCGAATTGACCGCCGCCGAGAATTTCCGGGCCAATCCAGATGTAACTGACCAGTCTGCGTTGTTCGATGCGTTCAATATTTTCGGCATCTGTTTTATCGACTCGAACCAACACCTCTACTTCCCTCAATACGGTAACGACCATAAAGAAGATGAGAAGCATAAAGATAATATCAGGCATCGCTGATGTAGGAACAGCCTGCTTGGTTTCGGACTTCTTCTTAAACTTGGACATGTATTAATTCCGTTTAATTGCCAGGATCAGGTTCAGCAAGTGAGATATTTTGTGGTATTTCCTCACGTATAATATTCTCATCGTCTGGAACCCTATCACTATAGGCTTCATAACTATCTTCGCCCATTTCTCTCGCCATGGCATCCCGAAGCTCACGATAAGCACCAATTACCTCATCAAGCATATCAATATAGGCATTGTACGGGGTTGCCCGATCGGTCATAATTGAAATAACTGCTTGCTGAGGTGACTCCGATAGATCCGGGTCTTCACCATGATTGTCGACAAATTCTATAACAAGATCCCTTACCTCAGCCAGTGAGGCCGGATCTTCATTGATCAGAATTTGTCCCTGAGCGTTCACCAATATATTCATGATATTACGCTCACGAATGGGTGGCGGCTCTTCATCATCCGGTGGTGGTGGTAATTGCATACCGATACCGGTATCAACATCAATGGTGGTCACCACAAGAAAGAATACCAATAGAAGAAAAGCGATATCCGCCATCCCGGCTCCCGGAATTTCGGCCGCATCTCTTCTTTTCTTCTTGTTTAACATGGCAATCTATAAATTGAATGTGCTTTTAATTCCACTAAGTACAATCAGCACGGCAAGTACTCCTATACTGATTAACATAGTCCACAGTCCGGCATCAGTAAATGAACCACTGGAAAAATAAGCTACCACAAATATCAGAATCGGCACTATATAAGTAAGTACCTTGGATAGCTCATGTTTTCCAACAATCAGATTTTTAATGCCGAACCCTACCATACCTAGGATGCCGATACCGACGACGGCAACTGCGGCACCCAAGGCAATTGTTTGAATATCCATATGTATTGAATTGGCTGAATAAGGGTTGAATTCCTTTTTATGCGTCTTCGTTACGACTTGGTTTCGTCGTCGCTTTCACCACTTTCATCATCTGACTTCGCCGGTGTATCGCTACCTTCGGCTTCAGATGGACTGATCAAAGGCTTGCCTTGTTCGTACAATGCAATAGAGTCAATCAATACAATCGAACTCTCTTCCATCTCCGCTACAAGTCGGTCAATTTTAGACACGCAGTAATTGTATCCAACCTGAAGAATAATACCGGATATTAGTCCGCTTGCGGTTGTAAGCAAAGCGACCTTAATACCACCGGCAACCAGACTTGGTGAAATATCACCGGCTTCTTCAATCGCGTCAAAAGCCTGGATCATACCGATAACCGTACCGGTAAAACCCAGCAGCGGAGCGATGGCAATAAACAGCGACAGCCAAACTAAGCCGCGTTCCAGAATGCTCATCTCAATTGAGCCATAGGACTGGATCGCTTTTTCAGCGGCATCAATACCTTCTTCAGCACGAAGCAATCCTGCTGTAAATACAGAAGCTACAGGCCCGCGGGTATTGGAGCAAAGCTCTTCTGCTTCGCTAATTCCACCGTTTTGCAGCGCTTCCTTCACCTTAAAAATGAATTCGCGGGTATTAATATCTACCCGGTTCAGAAAAATTAGTCGTTCGAGAAATATGGCCAGTCCCAAAATCAGTGAGATTAGTACTGGCCACATGAAGGGTCCACCTTCATTGAAATAGTGCACGAGAATGTTGAAAAATCCTTCATCAACAGGTGCTTGTAAGAGCAATAAGCTGATCGACGAGGTCATATAGTCTCCGATTGTATGTTGCTTATTTAGTGATTAATTGAATGAGCGGAAAATTATAGTCCAATTTGGAACCAATGTCAAAGCATTAAACGTATTTTTTATACGAATTGATTATTGTGATATTTTTGCATCGACATTGAACTCAATTTACGTAAGTTTACAAAAATACCCCGTAAAATTAAACTTCTAAATTTGCCCTAAATTGAACTTTGATTTATTAATCTTTATTAACTAAAGATCGAGTTTCAAAAATATGACATTACCGGAATTAGTCAACCCCTTCTTCTGAATTAATATTTTTTTACATTAAAATACAGCGCTTACTGTAATTCTTGCAGTTTGAATCAAGGGACGATCGACTACTGTTCTGCCGTCGTAGCTTAGCGATGCCTGAAGCAAATCGGATATGCGATAATCGGCCTGGAGTGCCCAGCGCCAAGTGTCACCGGCACCTGCTCCATCTGTTAATTCAAAGCTGCCGAGGCTCGTAGGAGTGCCGGTGATGTCATTGCGCCGCCACTGCAGATTGAAACTTCCCTGAAATCGCCTTGATAAATAGAATCTGAAATCGTTATCCACACGCCATCCCTCCAGGCTCACTTCCTCACCTGATGTATCATTTTTTTGCAAGTATCCTACAGTGGTAGTTGTTTGATAATTTCGACCCCATCGCATTTGCACTCCAGGTAGGATTTCAAACCCGCTTATATCATAGTTCCGGCTTGGCAGATTTTCACTCACGTTTCGATTGGTCGACAGGCTAAATTCACCTTTTGCCAGTAACTCTTCTGTGACCCTATACCTTTTTTCACTGGAAAAATTTTGACGGAAACGCTCTTCCAATCCATTAGCCTGCTGGTTAATTCCGCGTGTTTCGTTCACCCGCAATCTCAAGTCCCAGTCCGATGCATTTCTGAAAAATTCTGCATCCTGCTGCCAGTAAATTCTCCCCCTTATCGTCAATGAATCATCCTGAAATTCGCTGAAGTTCATCAAATAAATATCCGAAATATTTTCGGTTCTGTTTTCTTCCTGAACTTCAATTACCGAGTTTAGGCGGGTGCCTTCCAGCAAACGCTCCAAAGGAGTGTCCGCGCCGCTCATCACCTCCTCAAAATCGGCCTCATTTCTGAGATTAACCCGCAAATTAACGACGGGAAAAAGTTCATCGGATGGAACAAGCTGCCGGATGAACGTTCCCTCGTTCGGCGATTGCTGCGGAAAAAATTCATCTACATGCTTAACGCCATCTTCCCTTGTATCTTCCCAAACATATTCGCCCTGCTCCGGTCCTACCTCTATAAACGTTTCTTCAAGTATGGGGCGCCGCTCGGTATTCGCCTCGTATTGAAGTCTGGCATTGAAAAGATCATTATCGGAACGATAATTCGTGACCGACCTCATCAAGACTCCGCGGCTGTCCTGGCGTTGCTCTTCTATTTGAAAAATTTCTTCAAAAGTTCTGCTTCTGAATGAAACGGTATTTTCGGTAGTAAACCGGCCAGTCGGGCGCCAATCAACGGAATATCGTTGCGTAATACCCGTGGCTTCATCCTCAAAACCTTCGGTTATAACACGTTGATCCTGCCGATAGGAAAGCCCGGCTGAAAGGGTTATGGTACCTGCAGAATATCTCAGCTCCGGCTTAATATCATAAAACCGGAACGAGTTGTGCGTCAACGTATCCGCTTCAATTGAACGTTGCCGCCGATCCTCGGCCTCAATTCCCAAAACCGGTGATAGCACGCCACCGGCCACTTCAACATCGTAACCGACCTCTCCGGTTTGGCGATACCAGGTTCCTTTTTCATCAAGAGGGTTATCTTCACTATGAATACGTTCACCTGAGTAGGTCAAAAACGGCAATCCCTCCTCTCTGCTAGTGAGGGTTACCTCCTGCCGGTCACCGGCTACATCATCACGATCGATTATCCCTGCAATGAATTCAAGTCCCGTATCATCGGTCAGCTGCCAGGCCGCATTTCCTTCGGTAATTCGCTCAGCTATGCCATCGCGCTGTTCACCGATATTCCAGATACGCTCAAACTCAACCTCGCGTCCTCTGTCGAAAAATGCGAAATCCTCACCGATAAATCGTTGCTTAACCCCTGCTGAAAACATCCCGATTGAGCTGTTGATCTGATCAATCGAAGCGCCAAGCAAATAGGCGTTATCAAAGTCCTCCGCATCTCCAACTTCGGAAAACCGATTTCGATCCATCTCAGAACCTGCCCACTCCCCATATACGCTGATATTATCCGTTAAATGATACGCTCCGCGCAATGTAAACATGGATTGTTCCTGAGGCGGAGTCAGCCTCCTGTGCGGCTCATAGTTTCCCTGGCCTGGTCCAACCCACTCATATACTACCCCATTCACCGACCGGCCCGCCCTGCGATAACTGCCTTCACCTTCTTCAACTCTTGAAAATTGCACCCTGTAATGGCCGGATTCCTCTCCCGGTCGGTTTTCGAAAATTTCAAAAGTTTCTCCGTTAACCGTCGTATCAGTTTTGGCATACAAAACAAAATCGGCATCATCCCTGAAACCAACTGAGTCCGCGCCATCTACGGTGATCCCGTCCGGTGCATCACCAGCTTCCCTGAGCAAATCCCGTTCTTCTTCGCTAAGCTGAAGCTGGGTGCTCAGATTAATATTGTCCGCTTCTCTTAAAAATGAAGCGCCGACTTCCAGCCGGCCATCCATCAGAGTGGTGTTGGCAGCTTCTGCCCCAAGCAGTGTTCGGGTATAGCGATCCGTCCGGTACTGAAACTCTACGGTGATGCGGCTTGCATCCGTGATGATCTGATTACTGGTAAATTCTAATTCGCCAAGCCCGTAATCAATCACATAATCATTTTCTTCACCTCTTTGCTGAAGCTGCCCGTCCACATAGACCCGTTCCGATCCTGCCAGAACAATTATAAACCTTTCATTCTGATTGCCGGTAAGGCGGTAAGGGCCTTGTATGCCGTCCTCGCCCTGAAATTGCTGACTTCTGAACTCACCCCTGACTACAGCAGCAGAAGCATCATACTGACCATACTCACCAAAATCTGTCATCGCACCCGCTCCCTGAAGCCGCCTGTCAATCCGGGCAAACTCACTATCCTCATAGGTAACATCTACATCCCCGAGTTCGAGTAGCTGATCGTGCGCTTGCAGTTGAATTAACACCTGATCAAATTCCTGAATCCGCTGTGTAGTGCCCTCAGGTTGTATAGGCGTGTTTTGATCAGTCAAAACGGCATCTACACTCACATTTTCGGTGATATCGCCACTGAGCTCAAATCTGAGACCGCTTTCCAGCGAGAAATCCTGTGCCGACCCTACAGTTATACCACGAGTTAAGCTTCCGGACCGCTGAAGCTGGGTATCACCTAATAATTCAGCACCGGTGAGGGTTTCTCTTGCGACAAGCACCTCCTCTTCTTCATCATCTACCGGTTCGTCAGGCTCCACCAATTCTCTGATAAAATAACGCGGCTCGAGGTCGATAGGCAAAAACTCATAGCTAAAGTGAAATTGATAAGGAGGATCATCCCAGATTTCCGGATGAGCTAACCTCCAATACCCATTACTGTGGTCAAGCTCCCAAAATTCATGGTCTACTAAAGTATCCTGATGAGCAACCGCAATCGTCTCTTCCTGTATCCATTGATGCAGTTGATACGTGCTGTCCGGCTCGGTAACCGTAACGACAGTATCAACAGGCACACTGAATGCCTGCGAAAAGACCTTGCCGCTGCTTACTAAGGTCAGTAAACCCGCTAACAGAAAGGCGTGTTTAATCAAAAAAATGTACTTAACTCAACTGCGGTTTCAGATTTGTACCGCTGTAATATATAGAAATTCGTTTTTGGACAGTTGAAAAAGTCTAAGTTTGCATACAATACAAGGAAGAGGAATATATTAATAGCGGCAAATCTTCGCTATAGTGATTAAAGATCATCGAGAAGCCCGCGACCTCTTTCCAGATGTTCCTTATCTTCTGCAGTTACCGGATCAAGTTCCAGAGTAGGCTCAAGGATTTCCGAGGCCTTTTCTGTTTGTCCGTCATCTTTAAGTATACGCGCAAATTCCAATCTGAAATAAATATTTTCCGGATCCAATTCCACAGCCCTTTCCACAGCTTCAATCGCTTCTTCATTTTCGGCCTCGAATGGAACACCTCCAAATAAAGTATTGGCAGCTAATCGTTCCATACGGCTAAGATTCGCAACCCGGTACATCAACATTCCCCTGAGAAACCAGGCTCCTTCGTGTGTATCATCCAATTCAAGCACCTTATCGGATAACTCTTTGATTTCTTTACTCAACCTGATTCCATCCCTGGCTCCTGCATGTTCAGCTTTTCTGCCCAATGCTACTGATTTTGCATGCAGGGCATCAGCATTGTTGCCGTCAATCTCAATTGCCCGGTCAGCCAGTCCGTCAGCTTTTTCAAAATATTCTTCCTGGCGGGATTCATCCTCTTCAATATTGGCAAGATTACTGTACGAAAGTGATTGAATCCACAAAGCCTCAAGATTATCCGAATCATCGGAAAGAATCTCATCAGTAATATCAATGGCTCTCTGATAATCTTTCATCATGTAATCCCGGGCTTCATCAATTTTCTCGTCATTACTCATCGAAAAAGAAGTCATGGCCACGATGAAAAAGCTGATTAAAATTTTCATAGCAAAACTCATTTATAATTATGTGCCGTTTATATCAGCTGCCAACGTTGCAAAGTACGTATCTTATATATTTTATCCACTTCCATCAAACAAAAAAGGCACTCCTAAACAATTAGAAGTGCCTTAATAAACTAATATCCGGAAAGATTTTAACTGCTTTGGTTAACAACCCAAATTTTGACATCGGCCTTCACTTCCGGTGCGATATCAACAGTCGCTGAGTACTCACCAAGAGCATTTACATCTTCATTGATCTTGATTTTTCTGCGATCTAAATCATAGCCTTTGTCTTTCAGCGCATCGGCAACGTGTATATTGGTAACTGTTCCGAACAGCTTGCCATCTTCGCCCGCTTTGACGGGTATCGTGATGTTGGTTTTGGAAAGTTGTTCTGCAAGTTCTTTTGCCTCTTCAATATTTTTCTCAGCCAGTTCGGCTTCGCGACGCTCTCTCTCGCGATAAGCTTTAATAGCACTTTTGGTTGCCAATATCGCTTTTCCCTGTGGAATAAGGAAATTTCGGCCGAAACCGTCTTTGACATCCACAAGCTCACCTTCGTCGCCGAGGTTTTCTACATTTTCTCTTAGTATAACCTTCACGTTAATCCTCCAATTATCTTAGGTTCTCAGATACAAATGGCAACATGCCCAGATGGCGTGCTCTTTTAATCGCTTTTGCAAGCTGCCGCTGATATTTAGCACTTGTGCCGGTAACGCGGCGCGGGAGGATTCTACCCTGATCATTAATAAAACGTTCAAGGGTATCAATATCCTTGTAATCTATGTACTCGACTCCTGCTTTGGAAAAAACACATTCTTTATCTCGCAGGGTTGCTTTCTTCGGGTGTGCGGGGTTCTTTAACATATGTTTATCGTATTAAGATTTAAATTTCAGGATCGCCTTCAGGGGGTATGATCTCTTCGGTTGTTTCTTCTTCAACCAGAGGAAAGATTACCGGTAGTTCACCTTTCTTTTTCTGCTGGTAGTGGCGCTTCATCTTGTTATCGTATTTGATCACAAGATGGCGAATGTAATCATCTTCTATCTTGAAAACACGTTCCAGCTCTTCAATTGCTTTCCCGTCAACCTCAAAATGCATGTTTACGAAATAGCCACTGTTTTTTCCGTCTATTTCATAAGCGATTCTCTGAATTCCCCACTCTTCTTTCTGATCTACCTCAGCCTCATGTTTGGCGAGAAGATCATCCACTTTCTTTGTGGTTTCTTTGATCTGTTCTTCATCCAGAACAGGATTCACCACATAGGTTAACTCATAAAAGTTTTTAGCCATTATTATTCCTTTGGTTGTTTTTGTACTCCAAAAACAGTCGACAGATTTTCTGCCGACAGGTTATATTTTTTTGTACGGATAGATAAAAATCCTTTGCAGTACGCCTGACTTAACGGTCAACCGACGCGGTTATTTGCAACTGTTCAAATCCTTGGGTAAGTATATCGGAAAGATCGCCCGGCTGAACGCCGAAATAAACTGTGGCAATTGCCAAAACCAATATTGCCGACTTATAAATTACCCCCGGCTGAACAAACAGTTCGTCAGTTTCCGGTTCTTTCATATAGAGATACACGAGTACTCTGATGTAGTAGTACACACCAATTACACTAGTTATTACACCAACCAAAACCAGGCCGATGTAACCTTCATAAACGGCAGCCGCAAATACCTGATATTTTCCTATAAATCCTGCAAAAGGCGGGATACCGGCCAGTGACAACATAAAAACCACCATGGCAACGCCGAATAACGGTTGCTTATATCCAAGCCCGCCATAGTTGGACATGTAAGTAAAGTCGAGACCTTTTTGTTGCTCATAATATGAGACGACGCCGAAAGCTCCCACATTCATCAATGTATATGCAAACAGATAATACATGACGCCACTGTAGCCTGCTGTAGTTCCGGCTGCGAGCCCTACCATGATATAGCCAACATGAGCAATGCTTGAGTAAGCAAGCAGACGCTTCATATTATCCTGGGCAAGTGCTACAAGGTTACCCAAAATCATCGTCAGGATTGCAAATACCTGAAATACCTGGGTCCATTCAGAATGAACATCCGGAAATGCGCGCCCCAGCAATATTACCAGCGCAACAACAACGGCAGCTTTTGAAGCAGTAGCCATATAAGCAGTTATCAGTGTAGGAGCACCCTGATAAACGTCCGGTGTCCACATATGAAACGGTACGGCGGATATCTTGAAAAAGATACCGACCAGCAACAGCGCAAGACCTGCCCAGTATATCACACTGTGGTCTTCAACTGCTGCAACAGCAGCCAGGCTCGTTGATTCAGCGGCTCCGTAGAGCAACGCGATACCGTATAGAAAAAAACCGGTGGCAAACGCACCAAGCAAAAAATATTTGAGGGCAGCTTCAACTCCTTCTTTACCCCGCTTCACTAAACCTGCCAGTACATAAAGTGCAATAGACATGGTTTCAACGCCCAGAAAGAGTGTTACCAAATCATTAGCGGCTACCAGCACCAGCATACCAACAGTGCTGAATAAAATAAGCGAATAAACTTCACCAACATGATGATCGATTGCCAGCAGGTACTCTTTACACAACAGTACTACAAAAAGCGTACCCAGTAACACAATGACACCTCCCATCGCAGAGGTGCCTCCGTAGATTGCCATACCATAAAATGCCTCTCCGCTCGGACCGAAAACATCGGCGATAGAGGCAATGAATGCGACAATCAAAAAACCACTTGAAAGATAATACAGCTTTCTCTTATCTGTGGTGAATGCATCCACCATCATCACTACCAGCCCTCCGATGGTGACGATGATCAGTGGAAAAAAATGTAGCAGTTGATTAATGGATTCCATTTAAAAATCTATGACTGTATTGAGTCGATTCGTTTGGCAAGATCAAAATCTTTTTCGGTGATTTTACCGCCAACATCGTGGGTAGCAAGCTCAATAGATACGCTATTATACACATTGAACAGCTCGGGATGGTGACCGGCATCTTCGGCTTCAAATCCCACGCGAACCATAAACGCCATGGCGGCACGAAAATCAGGAAATTTAAAATCTTTTTTCAGTTTATCATTTTCGGCTTTCCAGCCGTCAAGCTTGTCCAGCTCTTCCCGGATTTGATCTTGTGATAATACCTTGGTCATAATTAATCCTCCGTTTTTTTTATTTCTGCGGCAAATTCAGTGGTAAGGTCACGATCATAAATTCGCTGTGCCCAGCCAGGAATTTCATCAGCGTCGGTATTAGATTGAATTACCGAAGCTTTTTCCCAAGTTTGATCCAGCAACTGATCAACTGCGGGTTCAGAAAACTGCGTAAAATCAGTAGGCCGAATACCTATCCAGACCATAAAGATCATCATCGGCAACAGTAAGAAAATCTCTCGTGCATTGATGTCAGTAAGCTTCTTGTTTTCTTCTTTATCAAGTTTACCAAACATCACGCGCCGATACATCCACAACATATAAGCAGCCGCAAGAATCACTCCGGTTGTTGCCAGTATGGTGAACCAAATGTTAGTCAGTACATCGGAATTAAAGGTTCCCAGCAAAATCAGAAACTCCCCCACAAAACCATTTAAACCCGGAAGACCAATCGACGACAGCATTGCTATCATGAACATGGTTGCAAAGACCGGCATGACATACGCCACACCGCCAAAGTCTGCAATCATTCTGCTATGGCGGCGCTCATAAATCATCCCGACAATAAGGAATAAAGCACCGGTAGCCAGTCCATGGTTTACCATCTGGATTAACGCCCCCTGCAACCCGATGGAATTAAAGGTAAATATGCCGAGCATCACGAAACCCATGTGTGATACTGAAGAATATGCCACTAGTTTTTTGACATCTTTCTGCACCATAGCCACCAGGGCACCATAGATTATTCCGATCACTGCCAGTACGCCAACATAAGGTGCAAACTCAATAACGGCATTCGGGAACATGGGTAGCATAAACCGTACAATACCGTAAGTACCCATTTTCAGTGTAATTGCTGCCAACAAGACCGAGCCGGCAGTGGGTGCCTCGGTGTGTGCGTGAGGAAGCCAGGTATGGAACGGAAATACCGGCACCTTAATAAACAGCGCGAGCGCAAAGGCAAGAAACAGATACGTCTGCTCCATCAAATCAAGCTGGAAGGCAGGGTCGCTGAGAATTCGCCAGTCGGTAGTAAAGTTAATGCCATCAACCAGAGCCCCGGCGGTATATCCCACGTAGATTAATGCAACCAGCATGATCAGCCAGCCGACTAGCGTATAAAGGAAAAACTTAATCGTTGCATGCAGCCTGTTAGCTCCGCCCCAAATTCCAATCAGAAAATAGACTGGGAATACGGTGAGCTCGAAAAAGATATAGAAAATGAACAAATCCATCGCGGCAAATACTCCGAGAGACCCGGTCAGAAAAATCAAGATCAAAGAATAAAATGCCGCAACATGTTCCGTGATACCCCGCCATGACGCGAGTACCACTATAGGCCCGATGAAAGTGGTAAGCATGAACAGCATCAT
>CAZDIA010000003.1:87026-131089 GCA_964505385.1 uncultured Chitinophagales bacterium | reverse complement strand
TCGAGTGCCAGATCTTTGAGATCATCTGATCCGAGCAGGTTGGCAATCCTGACTTGCACAGGATGATCAACAATTCGCGCTTCTTCCATACCGAAATCACCCTCAGCCCGGAGTGCCATCAAATCCGGTTCAAGGTATTCGTCAAATTCGGCGTAAAAGTCGGTAGTAGCGTTAAAATCTGCGCGAACATGATCAGGAAGCTGAGCCCGGCCACCAAGATCGAAATGTTCAAATAACCGCTCAACCCGAACACCTTCTAAATCACCGGTGAATGCAAATCCGGTGTGATCAACAGCGAAAACATCCCATTGGAAGCCGCCATCCATTGTTCCGTCGTATATTGAGAGGTTGCCGTCATGAAGTTGTACGTAATCAGGATTCAACTCCACATCACCGGTAATATCAGTGGCTTCCATCGCAAAGAACTGCATACGTTCAACCTCCCCATCCACCTCACCGGTGAGGTTAGGCAGCCACGCGTCAAAAGGTTCAGGTTCTTCGGGTACGTCTTCATAATCCAGAAATTCATCAACATTAAGAAACTCGGCTCTGTATGATCCGGTGTAATGTGTCGGCTCGGCTTCCCCGGGTTCATACATCAGGGATTTATACTGATTCAGATTACCTGTGATATAATAGTCTGACTCACCAAAAAGAAAGCTAACCTGTTCGGTTTCAATATCATCACCGTCAAAAGTGATATTTCCGTTTAAATCTGTCAGCGGAAGGATCAAATCCGGTGAGTCTACATTCACATTTTCAGCGCTTACAGGACCGTACAACTGAATAGCTTCCAGATCATCAATACTGCCTTCCATCCGGATTTCCGAATCAACGGTGCCGTCCATTACCAGGCCAAATTCCTCCTCTACGGGATAATAAATATCGATTTCTTCAAGTGCGAGTAATCCGTTTAGGGTCACATCAAAAGAGGCATCCTCCTCCATGTAGTCAATGACGCCACCACGAAGCCCAAACCGGTTACTGCCGGAGCGAACCGAGGATTCAGCAATGGTAATTCGCCGTTGGGTGGCATTAGCGCTTGCCGTTAGCTCTTCAATGGGTTGACCAAGTTCGTGATAGTCGAAATATCCATCCGTTAAATTAAAATCGACATTAAAATCGGCATCCTCTGGATTTTCAAAAGTTCCTGAGCCCGAACCGCTAAGGCTGATCATTCCCCGCATTGAGAGGGTATCCTCATCTATAGGATAATATTCGCCAACTGTGGCAAGATCCCAGTCGATCTCGCCGGATGCGTCAAATGTTGCCACTTCCAGGTCGAGGGGAGAAGTAATGGTAGCTGAGGCAAGAAAATAATTGTCCGTAGAGCGGGCTGTGGCTTCCTCAATCTGTACTTCTTCATGAGTGGCATTAAGGGCAACCATTATATCTTCAACCGGCATGCCTATTTCAGCATGTCTAATAAGGCCATCTGTCATACTGGCGGTTACATCAAATTCGGAATCTTCCGGATTCCAGAGTGGCCCTTCGGCTTCGGCAGAAATTTCGATCAAACCGGCAAGTTCTTCAATATCAAACTCTTCCAATGGTACATAACGTTCAGCTGTGGAAAGATCCGCGTCCATGTTACCGGAAAACATAAAAAGGGCATCTTCTTCAAGCGGATCGGTGATTTCTCCGGTAGCCGAAAGGCGAGTCTCACCGGCAATGGCTTCAAAAGTCTGTATTGTCACCAGATCATTAACCGCTTCCGCCGTTAGTTGAATATCTGAAATTCGTTCGGGCACTTCTGCATGTTGAATGTATCCCTCTGAGATATTGGCATAGGCTTCAAATGAAGGAACTTCATCTTCTGTAATACGGCCATTGAGATTAGCAGTCAACTCAAGTTCGCCTCCGGTATCCAGGTCTTCGATGTGTTCTTCGAACTCCGGTGGAACAAGATCCAGCAATGTGCCAAAATCATCCGATTCTGAAGCAAGCTGCATATCTATAAACGGCTCTCCCTCGCCCCATTCGGATATGTTTCCTTCGAGAACCAGGTCAAGGCCGCGGATATTTAATTGGCCATCCTGTATTTCCAGCATTTCCTCTGCCATATCCAGTACCGATGTTTGCCGAAGGGACATGGCCAGCCCGCTTATCATTGGCCGGCCCTCAAAAGTCAGATCAAGACTGCCAAGCGTCGCCTCAAGCGTGCTTTCAAGTTTTTCGGCAAAATGCAAAGTACTGGTGAGGTCTAATTCCGAAAGCTGAACCGAAGTTTCAGTTTCCTGATCATCCATGCCGAATGCGGCATTGGTTACGACGACTTCGGCTAAGTCGATATCGGGCAGCTCACCGGGTTCCTCTACTTCATCAGGTTCTTCCTCAGGGAAGAAGTCATCCAGATTGGTGGTGCCGTCATCATAAATGATATAAGTGAATTCAGGTCGATCGATTTGTAATTGCTGAATGCTTATATCTCCTTGTATTAGCGGGATCAGGTTTAGTGAAAGTAGTACTTCATCCACACTGGCAAGTTTATCTTCAACCGGGTCAGGTACTTCCAAACCTTCTATGACCAGGCCAAAACGCGGAAAAGTTTGAAACAGAGTGTAGGAAATGCGCTCAATTTCAACATCTCTGCCGGTTGCCTCTCTGATTTCCGGCAGTACCCATGATCGCAACCGGTCATCTGTGAGATAAAGTGAAAGTCCACCGATCAGTATAATGATGATCAGTAAGATTATTCCGAGTGCGATTGCGATTTTTTTCATAGCGTTTCAGAGCTCTATATGAATTGTAAAAACTGTCAACTAAGATAAAGAAATTACATCAGACTTGTACTAAATTGTTTAGTAATCGGAAGATATTACATTAAATTCCGAGGTCTACAGAGAAAAAAATATTGCCGAAAAAATGTACATATAATTAATATATTTGGCCTCCTGTTTGATTGAAATTGTGTCCGGGTGGTAATTATTCAAAGTCAACTAAAATAGATGAACAGTGAATGAAAGAACTTGAACAAATTTTACAGAACAACCGGAAATGGGCTGAAACTATCAAGCATGAACAACCGGAGTTTTTCACTCAATTAGCGACCGGTCAAAAACCACATTATCTGTGGATTGGATGTTCCGACAGCAGGGTGCCTGCAGATGTGATAGCAAAATTTCAGCCCGGCGAGGCGTTTGTACATCGAAACATAGCAAATGTTGTTCATCACAATGACCTGAATGTTTTATCGGTGTTGGAATATTCCGTACTTGTTTTGAAGGTGAAATCAATTTTGATTTGCGGGCACTACGGATGTGGCGGTGTGAAAGCGGCAATGGAAAACCACCCTCACGGTATGGTTGATAACTGGCTGCGACCGATAAAAGAAACATATTTGGATTATAAGAAAGAGTTAGACGGGATCACATCCGAGGCTGATAAAATCAACAGGTTAAGCGAACTCAATGTGATTGAGCAGGTTGAACGGGTCGCCTCATCAACGGTGGTCCAAAAAGCCTGGGCTGACGGGCAGCAGTTGAGTGTACACGGGATGGTTTATAATCTGGAGGACGGATTGTTGAAGGATCTCGGGGTCAGCAAAACCGGATGCCAGGCTACGGCACAAGTTTATCATCATATAGACTAAAATAGAATATGATTTTTTCTTGCATGATAATCAGGATTTCTCTATCTCTTACCGGTTGCTTTAAAGGAAAATTTTCCGGTTAATTCAATTTCAATATTCATGCGGTTAACATTGGATACATACTAAATAGTGCCTCTAAGAAAACGCCAATATTTTCGTTCCGCTCGTCCCAAAAATGCTCATGTACGCCATGTACACTGCACTTTTTGGGACTTCGCGCGCCTCGATCTTGGCGATTTCTTAGGGCACTTAGAGTTTTCTTACAAAAACTAATTACATATACATATGAGTGACAATAACAAAAAGGGCATACTCGAAAGATTCTTGGATGTTGTTGAACGAGTAGGTAACAAATTGCCCGACCCCGCCATTCTGTTTTTTCTGCTATTAATAATTGTATGGGTTCTTTCGGCTCTGTTAGCTCCTTTTAATTTCGGAGAAACCGATCCGCGAACAGGCGAAGAACTAACTGTTGTGAATTTACTCTCCGGTGATCAGTTGGCCTATTTTCTGGCTAATATGACGGAAACGTTCATCACATTCGCTCCGCTTGGGATAGTGCTGTTGGCCATGTTGGGAGTGGGAATGGCTGAACATTCCGGGTATATCAATGCTGCACTGAAATATATTCTCGGTTTTACACCGAAGTCATTACTGACTCCTGTACTTATTTTGGTTGCTATTTTAAGTCATACCGCTGTAGATGCCGGTTATGTGTTGGTGATACCGCTTGGAGGGGTCATATTTTATGCTGCAGGCAGGCATCCGCTTGCCGGTATCGCCGCGGCATTTGCCGGTGTATCCGGCGGATTCAGCGCCAATTTTGTCCCTTCGGGTATTGATCCGCTTTTGATGGGTTTTACGCAATCAGCGGCTCAGATTATGGACCCGGACGTGTACCTCAACCCTTTGATCAATTTCTTCTTCACCGCTACCTCCAGCCTGCTGATTATATTTGTAGGTTGGTGGATCACTGATCGCATAGTGGAACCCCGGTTAAGCAAAACCAAAGTCGACGGGGATGAAGAAGAGTTGCCAAAAATGGAAACTCTTAACAAGAAGGAGATCAAAGCATTCTGGACCGCCACCGCTGTTATGCTGGGAGGATTGATTGCACTTTTCATTTGGGCTGCTCCGGAAGATTCACCGATGCGCTCTTCAGGTATAACACCGGTTGAATCACCGGGGGAAGGGGCAATTGAGACCCTATTTGTTGAAGACGGAGATGAGTTGTTGATGGGTGAGGATATTGCCGTCGTGGAAATTTTAAGTTTTCAGCGGGAAAATGAAGATTTTACGTACGAAGTCGTAGGCTCAGACACTCTTACTGCAATCACTGATGGCATAATCCATTTTGAAGATCCTGATTTAGAGGAGGGCATGCCGGTTCAAGCCGGGGAGACGATCGCTGAAGTTCACGGGGCGCGCGAATTAGCCGCTTTTGATTCGCCCATAATGGAAGCTATTGTTCCGCTGATCTTTCTTATATTTATTATTCCCGGAGTTGTATACGGTTATGTTGCAGGCACATTTAATAATTCCAAGGATGCCATCGACAGTATGACCAAAGCTATGAATAGCATGGCTTACTATATCGTAATGGCATTCTTTTGCGCCTTATTCATTGATGCGTTTAGCAATTCCAACATCGGTATACTCATTGCATTGAAGGGAGCTGGCTTTCTGGAGAGCCTTGCTCTGCCTGGTGCGCTCACCATTATAGGCATCATTCTTTTGACAGCAGTAGTAAACATCCTTGTTGGATCAGCTTCTGCGAAGTGGGCACTCATCAGCCCGATTTTTGTACCTATGCTGATGGGAATCGGAATTTCACCCGACCTCACCCAGGCAGCTTATCGTGTGGGTGATTCTGTATCTAACATTATCACGCCGTTGCTTCCTTACTTTCCACTGGTAGTAGTTTTCTGCCAGCGTTATGTGAAGGGTACCGGAATCGGAACAGTAGTGTCCATGATGTTGCCGTATTTCTTTATCTTTTTGGTACTTTGGACAGCCTATCTGTTAATTTACTGGGCTATCGGAATTCCGCTTGGTGTGGATTCAAGTTATACGTACCCATAACACTCTGACAGGGGCCGTGTATGCTAAATCCTCAAAAACTTAAACTCTATCTGTTAGCCGGCTTGTCTGGGCTGCTTTCGCTTAGTTCTTGTGATGACTATTCGGAAGAAGTCGAACGATTGACGGCTGAGCAACAAGAACTGAAAGAGGAAGTTGAAAATCTGGAGTCCGAAGCTGAACGCCTTTCAGTTTTTGAGGATAGAATGGAATTTTTAGCAGACCAACTGGCTGGATTAACCGCAACTATAGAAACCAATCATGGCACTATGGAAGCCGAATTTTATCAGGATGAAGCTCCAATCCATGTGTTTAATTTTGTTGCGCGTGCCGAGAGCGGTTTCTATGAAGGATTAAAATTCCACCGCGTTATTGAAGATTTTATGATCCAGGGCGGAGATCCGAACACTCGTGGTGATGATCGCAGTACATACGGGGGCGGAGGACCGGTAGCTAATATCCCCCATGAATTTAATGATATATCACATGAACCCGGTGTGTTGTCTATGGCCAGGGTATCGGATGTGACCCAGGGTGCGGGAAGTCAGTTTTTCGTCATGCATGGTGAAGTTCCGCGCCTGGATGGGGAGTATACCGTATTCGGCCGCTTAACTACCGGGGAGGAAACTCTCGAATCTATTGCCACAACGGAAACCTACGGCGAAGATAGCGAGTACCGGGACCAGCCGGTGGAAGATGTGATAATTGAGCGGATTGTAGTTGAGTGATGGAGTAGGAACGGGTACTGGGTGCTGTTTGCAAACATCAAACATTCACTAATCGTTAACCTTCTCCCGCTCCTGAATTTGTAAATCCAGCTGATCACCGTCGGCTTTGATGCTGACCTTTCCGCCTTTCTGGAGTTTTCCGAACAGCATCTCATCCACCATTGGGTTCTTGACATGCTCCTGGATGACCCGGGCCATTGGCCTGGCGCCGTATGCGGGATCATAACCTTTGTCGGCAAGCCAGCGAATAGCTGAATCTTCAAGTTGAAGCGTAACTTTTTTAGCAGCAAGCTGCTGCTTAAGCTCATCAATAAATTTGCCGACAATATTTTCCAGCGTTTTCTGATCCAAATGGGTGAAGTAAACGATTTCATCCAGGCGGTTACGGAACTCCGGTGTGAAATGATTTTCAATCGCTTTTTTCGGGGAATGGGCTTTCTGTTTGCCCGGATCAAAACCGATACCGGTACTGCTCATCTCCCGAGAGCCGACATTGGAAGACATCACCAGAATTACATTTCTGAAATCAGCTTTGCGACCGGTGTTGTCGGTTAGGGTGGCATAATCCATAATCTGAAGCAGGATATTAAATATATCCGGGTGCGCTTTTTCAATTTCATCTAACAGCAGCACAGCATTGGGGTTCTTGCGTATCGCTTCAGTTAAAAGGCCGCCTTGTTCGTATCCCACATAACCTGCGGGCGCACCAATCAGCCGGGAAACAGTGTGTTTTTCCATATACTCGCTCATATCGAAGCGAACAAGCTCTATATCGAGCTGTTTGGCCATAACCCGGCAGAGTTCGGTTTTTCCGACACCGGTGGGGCCGGTAAACATAAATGAGCCAATGGGTTTTTGTTCGTTGCCAAGACCGGCTCTGCTACGTTTAACAGCGGCCGAGATGGCAGCAACGGCCGCCTGCTGACCAAAAACCTGGTTGTTCAGCTCTTTCTCCAGGTCACGAAGGCGATCTTTTTCATTACCACCCACGGATTGAACCGGAACCCTGGCAATTTTTGA
Source organism: uncultured Chitinophagales bacterium (assembly GCA_964505385.1). GTDB lineage: Bacteria > Bacteroidota > Rhodothermia > Balneolales > Natronogracilivirgulaceae > SLJN01. Next base: position 123,670 of record CAZDIA010000003.1, on the reverse strand, counting down.
AACGAGCCGCTCTATATCCGATTCGGTCACCATTTTTCTGGATTCCGGCAGCAGTGATACCCTTGAGCCGACTTCATCGATAAGATCAATTGCTTTATCCGGCAGATATTGGTCCTTGAGATATTTTTCGGATAGGTTGACGGCGGCCTGAAGTGAGCGAGGGCTGTATTTTAACCCGTGGTATTCTTCGTAAGCGGATTTAAGGCCTTCCAGAATTTTTATCGACTGGCTGGTAGTTGGCTCGGTGATCTCCACTTTCTGGAACCGCCTCGAAAGCGCCCGATCCTTTTCAAAGTGATTTTTATATTCTTCGTAGGTAGTTGCACCGATACACCGGATTTTGCCTTCAGCAAGCACCGGTTTGAGCAGGTTTGAGGCGTCCATGGTGCTGTTGCCCGCCGCTCCGGCACCGATGATCGTGTGGATTTCATCAATAAACAGAATTGTGTTATCCTGTTTTCGGATTTCTTTGAGTACACCTTTTAGGCGCTCTTCAAATTCACCGCGATATTTGGTACCTGCAAGCAAAGCCCCCATATCCAGGGATAGAATGCGGTAATCGGCGATACGCTCAGGTACTTCACCGGCAATGATTTTCTGCGCCAGCCCGTGAATGATCGCCGTTTTGCCGACTCCCGGATCTCCTACATACACGGGATTGTTTTTTTGACGCCGGCACAGAATTTCAATGGACCGCTGTACCTCATCCTCCCGGCCGATAATGAGGTCATATTTCCCTTCACGGGCATTTTCTGTAATGTCTTCGGTTAGCTGCTCGAGAATTTTTGCAGTTGACGACTGTCCGCTTTCTTCATCCTCCAGTTCTTCTTCTGCTTCTTCATCATCTGGCGGCGGAAACGGATCAGCTTCAAAATCTTCAAAACCGGGTTTGGAAATGCCGTGAGAGACAAAATTCAACACATCCAAACGAGAAACACCCTGTTTGCGGAGGAAGTAGACGGCGTAGCTGTCCTGCTCATCGTACATAGCAATCAGCATATCACCTATTGATATCTCTTCCTGCTCAGCTGAGCGGGCATGTACCAAAGCACGATGCAGTGCACGCTTAAATCCTACCGTATGAACCGGATCGGAATCATCTTCGGTGTTGAGCTCCAGACTTTCATAGTATTCCTCGATCCAGTGATTAAGCTTTCGGATATCTGTACCGACGTTTGTCAGCAGTACTTTGCCTTCCTCATCCTGAGCGATAGCTTGCAAGAGATGTTCCAGGCATACAAAAGCATGCTGGTAATTTGAGGCAATGAGATAAGCGTTTCGTAATATTTCGTCCAGCTTTTTATTTATCATTCTTCCTCCATTTCACATCGAAGAGGGAAACCCGCCTCTTTTCCGGCACTATTAACCATTTCTACTTTTGTTTCGGCGATATCCCGCGGGTAGATACCGCAAGTTCCCGAACCTTTTTTGTGAACATCATTGGTGATTTTTACAGCATCCGCTACAGGTTTTTTGAAAATGTTTACCAGTACTTTAACTACGAAATCGAATGTGGTGTAATCATCATTCAAGAGTATCACCCTATATCGTTTGGGCGGATCAATTTCGGTTTTCTTACTGGTTCTGGTTTTAACCTGATCACTGTGTTCCGGTGATGGCATAACAGTTACTGTCTTGGATATTAAGTTCTTCGATGTATAAGATAAAAATACTTATTGGCAAATGATAAACGACAAAATGTATTCATACTTATGTGCGGACGAGTCGGAAAGTGGGATAGATATAAACAAAAAGATTCAGCTCATGTCCATAATGCCCAAAGACCAAGCAGGCCAAACCAGTTACCCAGAAGGAAGTGAGATATTGAGACGCCCACAAGACTGCGGTGTCGGATAAACATCCACCCCCAAAATAAGGAGCTGATTAAGGTGATCAAAGCGAATGCGGGATTTAAATGGAGGTGCAGTGTTGCAAAAATCATGGATGTAATTAAAACCGCGAGTAATCCTTTGTATCTGTTTTCAATTAACTGTTCCAGGCTTGTTTGAAAAACACCGCGGGAGATCCACTCCTGAAGCGGTGCTATAACCAAATATGTTAAATAGCTCCAGTTAAATCGAGACCAGTCCAGCCCGGTATCTACACCCTGATTGGTATTTGCCCATTCTGCCCAATAATAGAAAAATACCATTATCACCGCTGATACAGCGATAGATTCCACTGCTGATCGAACACTGCCCTTTATCCGAAGTCCCATTTTTTCAAGATTCAGACTGGTATATCGGACAATTTGGATAAGTATCCCTACTCCAATGAGTTCCATAGCCCTGGAGATATAAAACATAGCGGAACCATCTGAAGGCAGATCCATTACCTGAATCAAAAAGCTATTAATGAGGGCATAGCTTGTCAGCAATAAGATCATCGTTACAAATAAATAAGTCAGAGCGCGTTTTTGTTTTTGAAGCTCTTGAAGTTGCTCATGTCGCTTGATCAGCTCCTGATGTTTGCGGGATAACTGATCATAAGTTTTTTCAGTTAAAAGCAGCTGAAAGTCAGGCAGTATTTCCTGGAATTTGTGATACAACTCCCTGGATATGCGATATGCCAGAATATCGGTAAGAGCTATGACGCTTGCCGCCCGGGTTTTATATCCGGATAATGCCATTTCACCTACTATGTTTCCGGCACCGAGTTGTCCGAGAGTTTTATTTCGGGATCTTTGTTGGATTTCTACTGATCCGCTGATAATAAGATAGGCAGAGTCGCCGGTTACCCCTTCTTTTATGATAGTTTCCCCGGATTTAAACTCAATAATGGGAATATCGACTTGGAGATTTTGAAGTGGTTTACAATCATCAGCATTAAACCGGGTACCTTCAGTCAAAAGTTCAACAAATGAAATTAAAGAAATATCTCCCCGGATCATATAAACGAGTTATAGATAGATGGTTAAAAAAAATAGATGTACTTATGATACATAATTTAAAACTCAAATGTCGGGTCTGATAAAAGTCAATGCTAAAAACTATTGGCGATTTCTTAGAATTACTTATTAGCAAATTATATTATATTTATATGCATATGCAATATATTATTTAACATAATTATAAGTCAAAATAAAAATAAACAGGTTGGAGGGATTTAATTATGATTTGCATTGGCAATGCCAAAAAGATATTATAGAGTAACTCAGGTTGTGATACTGAAACAAAGGACTCGGTACGGAACCTTACTCGATTTCGTTAAAATTATAGGCAGGTTTGCAAAGGTACGTGCTGTTATTCAATTACATGAAACAGATATTCGAAGACCTCAGATGAAGGAATCAGACAAAATATTTAATCTCGATATAAACATTGAAGGACCTTTTCAGCGGAAAATGTTTGGGCTGGTGAAAGGTACTTTAGAGCGATTATTTTTGATGCCTCAGCTCAATGATTTGTACAGAAATGCAAAAGAAAATCAGCAAGATGAGCTGTTTACTGATGCGTTACTGGACCACCTGAATCTGAAATATCAGATAGCTGAGGAAGACATTAAACGAATCCCCACGGAAGGTCGCATCATTGTGGTGGCCAATCATCCCTTTGGCGGAATTGAAGGTATTATTCTGGGTTCAATTCTGAAAAGTGTGCGCCCTGATGTTAAGATTATGGCCAATTATCTGTTGGAACGTATTCCGGAAATGCGGGATTTGTTCTTCTTTGTAGATCCCTTTAATTCCAAAGAATCGAAAAGGGCCAATCTGAACTCGATGCGTAAATCCATCGAATGGGTAAATGATGACAAGATGCTGGGGATGTTTCCGGCTGGCGAAGTGGCGCATCTGAAATTAAAAAACCGCACGGTAAGTGATCCCGAATGGAATACTACGGTTGGCCGCATTGTGCGTAAAACGGAATCGCCGGTACAGCCTATTTATTTTGATGGATTCAACGGAGCGATGTTTCAAATTATGGGGCTGATTCATCCAAGATTACGTACCGCATTGCTCCCCAAAGAGTTGTTGAACAAGAGAGATAAAACCATTGATATTCGCATCGGCAAACCTATTCCGTATTCCCGATTAAAAGATTGCAAGGATGACCGGCAATTAACCGACTACTTGCGGCAACGAACCTACGTGCTTGCCAACCGGACAGAAGATGAAGAAATTTCTGAAAAAACCAGCTTCTCGGTAAATATTGAAAAAGAAGATATGAAGCCTGTGGTAGACCCGATTCCGGTTGAAAAGGTTGATGAAGAAATAAACGAGCTTCCGGAAAATCAGCTTTTAGTGGAAAACAATGAGTATCAGGTTTTTTATGGCTCTCCGGATCAGATACCGAATGTTTTGCATGAAATCGGCAGACTTCGTGAGGTAACTTTCCGGGAAACATCCGAAGGGACCGGCGATGAAATTGACCTCGATGAATACGATCGTCGTTATGTGCACCTGTTTTTGTGGAATAATGAAAAGAAAGAACTTGTAGGAGCATATCGCCTCGGCCATACAGATTATATCATTGAAAATTATGGCCAGCAAGGGTTGTATACGACGACGTTATTTGACATAAAGCCATCCTTGTTTGAACAGATAAGTCCCGCTCTGGAGATGGGGCGTTCATTCATTCGCAGCGAATATCAGCGCTCGTTTTCACCGCTATTGCTGATATGGAAAGGTATAGGTGAGTATGTAGTCAAACATCCTCAGTATAAAATCCTGTTCGGCCCGGTTAGTGTCAGTAAAGAATATCGGTCATTCTCACGCCACTTGATGGTAGCTTTCCTGAAAATACATAATTATTTGCCGGGCATGGCGAAGATGGTGAAACCCAAAACCCCGTTCCGGGCAAAGCGAATTAAAGGCATTGATCCCAAAAATCAGTCAGTGATTAACGGAATAGATGATGTTTCCGATATTATCAGTGAATTTGAGAGCGACGAAAAAGGGGTTCCAATTCTTCTGAAACAGTATTTAAAACTGGGAGGCAAGATACTCGGATTCAATATCGATCCCGATTTTGGAGATGTTCTCGACGGATTGATCCTGGTTGATTTGACCCAGACTGATCCTAAGATACTCAAGCGTTATATGGGCAATGAAGGGCTAAAAAGCTTTTTAGAGTATCACGAGATTAAAGACGAGGAACCGGTAGAATAAGGTTGGTTCTACTCATGAAGCAGTTAAAAAGGTATAAGCACTAAATCTTCTCCCAAATAATTATCTCATCAGCCCTCGTAACTTCTTCTATGGATTCATTCTCTTTACACTTTTTCTTCCTCTTTAATTTCAAACAGTTTTCCGTGGAACCAGTCGAAAATTATGGGGATGACGACCAGGTTCAGCAGTGTGGCTGTGACTAATCCGCCAAGGATAACCGAGGCCATGGCCGCCTGGAATTCATTTCCGGGTTGGTCCGCGTAGAAAATCAGTGGAATGAGCGCGAGTCCCGTCGTTATGGCGGTCATCACAATCGGGCGGAGCCGGTTTAAGGAGCCTTGCATAACGGCATCCCGCAATGCCAGTCCTTCTTTGAGCATCAGGTCGTTGTATTGGTTGACCAGAATGATGCCGTTTCGTACCGCAATCCCGAACAGCGTTATGAATCCCACCATCGAGGCGATGCTGATGATACCGGTGCCCATCCAGATCACGATAATCCCACCGATCAGAGCCAGGGGTAAATTGATCAGTATCAAAAGCGACTGGCCGACGGACCGAAACTGTAAATACAGGGCGATGAATATGAAAAACAGGGAAATAATGCTCACCAGCAGAATGGTCTGTATTGCCTGCTGTTGTTGCTCGAACTGACCTTCATAGTTAACCACATACCCTCCGCTGAGGTCTACATTTTCAGCTACACGTTCCTGCAGCTCATCTACCGCACCTGCCATATCTCCGCCGGTGATGTTGGCCTGCGTGATGATTTTACGCTCTGCATTTTCCCGGAGAATGGTTTCCGGGGCATAATCTACTCGAAGGTCGGCTACATCACGGATGCGGAGTAAGCCTCCTTCATCCCTTCGGATCGGCGTGTTACCCAGACTCTCCGGGGATTGCTGATATTCGGAATCAAAACGCATGGCCACGTTAAACAAGGCACCGTCCAGGAAAAGCTGAGTCGGGCGCTCGCCGAAATTGGCGGTTTCCACCGTTCGGCGAAACTGAGCCATCGAAACGCCGTTCTCATTCATCGCGTGCCGGTCCGGATAAATCCGCAATTGAGGAATGTCAACTTGCTGATCGGTAAGTACATCCGTAAACAGACCGGTATTCTGCATCTCCTGCTCAATATCACCGGTAATCTCCTGCATCCGGCCCATTTCCGGACCGTACACTTTCACGGCCAGATTGGTCCGAACCCCGGTGAGCATGTGATCAATACGGTGAGTGATCGGCTGATCAAGTGAGACGTTGGCTCCGGGTAGTACGTCAAATTCCTCACGAAGCTCATCCTTGAGTTGTTGCATGTCGGTGCCCTCTTCGAGCCGGACTTCCAACTCATGTCCGTGCGTACCCATCGTATGTTCATCCCACTCAGCACGCCCCATTCGTCGGGCGGTGGAGATGACGTCGGGATGATCCAACATGATTTCCTCAAGGGCACTACCAATCCGGTTGGATTCTTCAATGGAGGTACCGGGCATAGTGGCTAACCCGACGTTAAGCGTACCTTCGTTAAATTCAGGAAGGAACGATCGGCCTAAAAACGGCAGTGACGCCAGCATTCCAATAAACAGGACAATCACGAAGGTCAGAACCACCCCGCGAAATCGCAGACACTGTTCAAGGATAGGTTTGTAGATATTCTCCAACCAGACCGACAAGCGACTCGGTTTTTGGCTCGTCACTTTTTTGTCTTTCAGTAGAAATCCGCTCATGGCGGGCGTCAGCGTAAGCGCGATTAAAAGTGAAGCTGCAATGGCGATTACATAGGCAAGTCCAAGCGGCACCAGCAGCCGGCCTTCGAGGTCGGTCAGGAAAAAGAAGGGCAAAAACACCACCACGATGATGAAGTTCGCAAGAACAATCGGCCCTTTTATCTCAACGGAGGCATCCCGGATTACCTGCAGGGGTGATTTCTTTTCATCATCCGGTTTTTGATTGTTTTGAATCAGATGGCGATACACATTTTCCACATAGACAATGGCATCATCAACCAAAACACCGATAGCAATCGCGATACCGCCGAGGGTCATCGTGTTGATGGTAAACCCGCTTAGATGGAGGGCAATGGCGGTTATCATCACGGAAACCGGAACGGCGATCAGCGATATGATCGTCGGCCTCCAGTTATTCAGGAAAAGAAACAGGATTAACGCCACGAGAAAACCGGCTATCAGCAGCGCTTCGAAGACATTATCGATGGCAAGCTGAATGAAGTGCGCCTGCTGAAACAGATCAGGATGAATGGTTACATCATCCGGAAGTGTAGCGGATAATTGCTCAAGCTCATCCTCTACGCGTTCGGTGAGATCCATAGTGTCGGCATCGGGTTGCTTGCTGACCACAAAGATGATACCCCGCTCTGCGTTGATGGAGGCATCCCCAATTCTCGGTGCCGGCTGCTCGGCGATATCGGCTATATCACCCAGTAAAACCGGGCCTGTGCCGGTGTTCCCCACTTTGATTTCATCGAGCTGATCCCCCGAATGCATCCGCCCCATTCCTCTGATGGTATAGTGCTTACCGGAATGTTGCAGGTACCCCCCGGAGGCGTTTTCGTTGGCTTCGGCAATGGCATCGGATACATCATCCAGCGGAATTTCCAGCTCATCCAGAGCAACCGGATCAATTTCCACACTGAATTCTTTCAGATCACCGCCATATACCATTACTTCCGCAATGCCCGGTACTGAGAGCAATTGCCGGCGAACGGTCCACTCGGCATGCGTTCTGAGGTCGGTCATCGATGTTTCTTCGGCACTCAATCCCACCAGCATGATTTCACCCATGATGGAGGTCACCGGTGCCAGAATCGGGGCTTCAACTCCTTCCGGCAACATTCCGCCGGTGCCCTGCAGCCGCTCGGAGACGATTTGCCGGGCGGTGTACATTTCGGTGTCCCAATCGAACTCCACGCTGATGGTCGAAAATCCCTGAATGGAGTTGGAGCGCACACGGCGGACCCCATCGGCACCAATCAGCTCGCTTTCCAGGGGAAAGCTAACCAACTGCTCAACCTCTTCAGGCGCCATCCCCGGCGCTTCGGTGAGCACGGTGACCGAAGGTGCCGAAACATCGGGCAGTACATCAATGGGGGTATCTCTGACCAGGTACCAACTACCGGCAAACACGATGATGGTCAATAACATCACGACCAGGCGATCCCGGATACTCAGGCGAATTAATCTGTTTAGCATACGGCTTATCCCTTAGTGGTCGTGACTGTCGCTAACTTCTACATTACCGGCTTCCAGAAATACCGCATAAACGCCATCGGTCGCCACTCTTTCATCCTCATGCAAGCCGTCGCGGATTTCGGTCCACCCGTCGTAGCTGTTACCGGTTTCAACCATGCGTTTTTCAAACCGGTCTCCCTGCGTTTGTACAAAAACCACCTTGTAGGCATCCTGATCGAAAATGGCGGATGACGGGACAGCAAGAACTTCCTCTGAGTCGCTGTGATACACCCGTGCTGAGATGTTACGATTCGGGAGAATTCCCGTAGCTCCGGCCTCCGGTTTGATATGAAGGGTTTGGCGGATGCCGTCTTCGGATGATCCGGCGGTTGAGGTTTGCCGGATTAGATCGTTTTCCAAATGGTGCCGGTCGCCGGAATTGCCGGTTTTCCAGGAAACCGCCCGAATATCTTCCATTTCTTCGATGTCATCGGGATAGGCCTGCAGATCGAGCCAGAGCTGGTCGGCATCAAATAGGGTAATGAGCTGCTGACCTTCTTCGACAGAGGAGCCGGTATTTACATCAACCGACCCGATGACACCGTCGAAAGGCGCGAGAAGCTCCACGTAATTGCTATCCAGGTTGATGTGCTGATCAATTGAATGTTCCAGATAATGATCAAATACGAATTGCTGCGCTTCATACTGACGGCGGCGCATTTCATACTCCCGTGAGGAAATCGCATCGTCTTCTCGCAGACGTTCAGCCCGTTCCATCTCCTCACGAGCTTCATAATAATCGATTTGGCGATCGAGCCAGCTTCCGGTAATGTTCAACCTTGGTGCTACCAACGCAAGTTTATCCCCGGCGGAAACGGTTTCCCCTTCTTCAACAACCAACCCGCCATGCTCGCCGGAATCCAGATGACCTGATACCGGGGAAGTTATTTCAGCGTAGTAACTTTTATTAACTCGTGCTTTTCCGGGCGCTGAGAACGAAGCAAACACCTGTTGATATTCGCTATCGCCCGATGCGATATCAACCAGCCATTGTCGCTCTTTCGAAAAATGAACTCCATGACGGCCGGGTTTATCACCGGTATCAAATCGCTGGGTTTCAAAACTTGCAGACAACTCCTCACCGTAAAACTCTCCTGATATCGTGAACTCCTCCGAGCCATCGTGAAGGAGCTCAAAATGGAATTGCCCTTCTTCATCCATTTCAAACTCTCCGGAGTCAAGTTTTTCTCCTTCGCTGATGTGGAGATGTAGCTCTGTAAAATCGGCAGTAACCGGGCGATTATTACGGTCTGATAAATAGGCTGTTCCTTCGATACTGGAGCTGTGAGTCTCAAAGCTGAAAAGCAATTCAAAATTATCACCCCAATAGGTGACGCTGTGGTATTCGTAATCGGGTTCATCGTCATGATCATGATCATGGTCATCTACGCGTTCACAGGCATAGATCAACATTAATGTTGAGATCAATCCGGCGAACAAGAACCGTCTATCCGTTTTTCGATGTTTCATCGCGTTTAATTGCAGCAATCTTCGATATATTTGTTTTGGGTAATAAATTCGAGCCGTCCTAATGCCTCGTAATATCCGCTCACTTTCGAAAGGTAGGCGGCGTAGCCATTGGCTCCCATTTCCAGTGAGCTGAGGGCTTCTGTCAGGGATAAATTCCCCTCGGTAAAACTGTTGATGATGCGCCTGCCGAATTCGCTCATATCAAGTAAATCCGAATCGGTCTCGCTGATTTCGGAATGATATCGGTCCAAAATACTTCGGTTACTCTGCCAGGCATTTTCCAGAGCTTGCCGGCGATTTTGATGATCATACTCCAGCTGTCTTTCTTCGGCGCGCCGCTGTTCAATTTCGGCCTCATTTCTATTAATGACAGGCAGCGGTACCGAGACGCCGACCAGAAATCCATTCCAGTCGGGATTCAATCTTTTGTATCCGGCGGATACATCAAACTCGGGAAGCCTTCTGAGCTCGGCGCTTCGGATATTTTCACCGGCCGCGCGGGATGAGTACTCAATACTTTTGATATCCGGATGATTTGCGAGCAGCTCTGCCGTATCCGGCATTTCGGGTAGAGAGATATCGGTTATGGTGATTTCCGAGGTCAAATCTACCTCCGTTTCAGAATCAATGCCCATATCGGTCTTCCAGTCCGCCAATTTTTGCTCGTGGGCTACTTTCAGTTCAACCAGCTCATTCGACAGACTCTGCCGGTTGAGCTCAATCAGTTGACGATCCAGCGCCGACAGATCCCCCGCCTCAGCCTGGGAGGCTCCAACATCCGCCAGACGATCAATCTTTTCAATCAGCTTCTCCTTGATATCAATGTGATGCTGCAAGACCACCAACAGGGTGTATTCCGAGCGGACATTCGAAATAAACTCACGCCCCCGCGCCTCTTTGTTAAAATGAAGCGATTCATGCTGATAGTCGGCGCTGCTGGACCTGCTTCGATATAACCGGGGTCTTTCAATGGTTTGTTCCAAAAACAGCGACTGTTCCAATTCATAATTTGCGTCGTCGCCCAGGTACTCCATCTCATATTGTAGAGAGGGATTATTTCGCTGCAAACCGACATCAAGCTGACTGGATTCGGCATCGGTTCGTTCGGAAAGCGACTGATAATAGGGGCTATAGGACTCAACATAGGATCTGACATCCTCCAAAGCGAGCTTAACAGTACCATTTTGAGCAGAGCCTTCCTGAACCGAGAGAAACAGAATTGCAACAATCCCGGAAATTAACTTGTATCGCAAACACACGTAAGCCCTTGAAAGGGGCTCTGATAAAAGTACCATAGATTATTTTTCAACACATAGTTAAACACAAGAAGCGACAAATGCATCTTATTTGCAAATGAACAAAAATAGGTATGTAAAAGTTTATTGAAAACCTTGAATTTCAATCACGTTATAATTGCAAGTATCCGGGTAATTGTTATTAAATAGTGCCTCTAAGAAAACGCCAATATCTTCGTTCCGCTCGCCCCAAAAATGCTCGTGTAAGTTGTGTACACTGCGCTTTTTGGGACTTCGCGCGCCTTGATCTTGGCGTTTTCTTAGGGCACTTTGAGTTTTCTTACAGACATTAAATAAAAAATTATCTGAATCACTCATCCCCGAATTGAAAGCTCAGATCCTGAACCGGTCCGCTGAGGCGCATAATCAACTCATCATCTTCTCTTTTTAAGTTCAGGCCGATTAGTGTTTCCAGGTCGTTGAGAAACTCCCGGAACTCACTGCTTTGGTTATGAACGCGTATTCGCCCGTCATCAACGCGAATATCCTGCCGGTCTTCAGCCATAATTTCGAGACTAATGCCGAGATCAAAAAATGCGGTTTCAATTTCGGTGTCACGAACTATAATGGTATTATTCTGATACGAGATATCTCCCTGCCATCGCCGGGCCGGCAAGCGGGAGGTGTTTATGCCCAAATTTTGAAACAGGTTGCCGTAGTTTTGCTGCAAAGACTCTGCCGGCATCAGATCAGGATTACTTAACGCATAATTTATATTAATATCCTCAAGCAGCCAGGAATGGCGTTCTTCCCGTGTGTAATTTAAGTCGCCGGATATTGAAGCTGAACGCGCCGTTACTCTGCCAAAATCAGGACTGATCCAAAATGCGGTTTCCCCGGGCTGACTGTCCGACTCAAAATTCATCTGAATATTTTTCGGATTTAACAAATAAGCCCGGCTTTCATCATAAGTGAACTCGCCGTTTACGACGACATCCAAATCCTGTGACTCCATAGTAAGTGACCGAAGGTATGACTTTTCTTCTTCCGGGCGATATTCAAGCATACCGTTGATTCTATTAAAATCAGCATTCTCGGGAATAGGGGAAAGAAAATCAGCGACGGGAGTATCATCAAAGTAATTACTTAAAACCGGACGGCTAAGGGTAAAGCTAATGCGTTGCTGCTTGTCATTTGTAATTGGCCGGCCATCTTCACCGAATAGTTTGCCCAGATTTCCGTGAAATTGCCATTCTCCTTCCGAAAAAGATATGGAACGATCAATTTCAATATCATGCCAGTCGGAGTTGCGGCTGACAATCACAAAAGATTCGATGCGATTCAGCGGCTCGTCAGACCGAACAGCTCTCAGCACATTCAGAAAGGATAGATGCAGGCTTGTACGTTCGCTAACAAACCGGTGATTATCCGGGTTTGAGAAATCCAGATCATCCAGATGAACCCTGGCCATAAACGGGTTGACTCCAATACGGTCGTAGCTGATGGTAGCATCAGGTGTTTGCTCAGCAACCTGTTCCTGAATAACATCATCAAGGATACCGGCGATGACCCGGCCGGTGATATAATTGGCAACAAACAGAATGATGACGACAATTAACAGAAATACCAGTATCCGTAAGCGCATGGTACTGCAGGCTAAGTGAATGTTTCCTTTAAATCAACCCTTATATAATCTAAATCTGACTAAATATAAAACCAGCGATTCAATCAGAAAATTGTAAGTCAGATGCCGGATAGTTTTTCCAAAAGCTCCGCTTTTGATAGTTGATATTCTTCACTTTCATGCATATTTCGCAAAGTGAATTGATCACTTTCCAATTCCTCATCCCCGACAATAACACTGAAACGCGCCAATTTCCGGTTAGCATCTTTCATTTGAGCTTTGATGGATTTCCCGTCAAAGTTCATGGTGGCACTGATGCCGAGTTTGCGAATGGCTTCAAGGTTATTAAGTGCCCATTCTCTGGCCTGTTCACCTCGTGTTACGATATATACATCAAGCGATTCTTCAACATTCAGATCTACGCCTGTTGATTGGGCGGCAAGAAACAGCCGTTCTATCCCGCAGGCGAATCCGACCGCAGGAGTCGGCGGACCGCCGACATCTTCGATCAGCAGATCATACCGGCCACCACCTCCGAGCGCATCCTGAGAGCCGATGTGGTCACTGATTAATTCAAAGGCGGTTTCTGTATAGTAATCAAGACCTCTGACCAACCGCGGCTCAATTTGATAGGGAATTTCAAGTTGCTTGAGATAATGACAAACCTTATCAAAATGGTTTCTGCTTTGTTCGGAAAGGTAATCGCCGATCACCGGAGCGTTTTCGATGAAAGGTTGATCCTCCTTCTCCTTGGAATCCAGAATACGCATCGGATTCGTCTGAAACCGGTTTTGGGAGACTTCGCTCATTTTTTCAAGATTCGGCTTGAAGTGCTCCTGCAAAGCTGATTTATAATTTTTCCGGGTTTCAGGGTCACCTACAGAGTTGAGCAGCAGGGACGTATCGGTAAGGCCGATCTCGTTATAAATTTCCATCATCATCGAGATGATCTCAATATCAGCCATCGGATCGGGGGTACCGATTAGCTCGGCACCAAATTGATGAAACTGACGCTGACGTCCTTTTTGAGGTCGTTCTGCCCGGAAAAAGGGACCAATGTAAAATAATTTCTGGCTTCCGCCCCGCTGGTGCAGGTTGTGTTGAACATAAGCTCGCGCCACCGGAGCAGTACCTTCCGGCCGAAGGCAATAATGGTCCTCACCCCGTTCAAATGTAAACATCTCTTTGGATACAATATCAGTAAGCTGGCCTACACCGCGCGCTATAAGTTCGGTGGGTTCGAGTATCGGAGTACGGATTTCCTGAAAATGATACCGGGCGGCTACTTTATGTATGATGGATTCCAGTTTTTGCCAGTTAATGGTGTCTTCCGGAAGCAGGTCGTGCATTCCGTGGTGTGTCTGAAATTTTTTTGCCGCCATAAAAAAGTTTGGGTGATTGGTTAGTTGAAAGCGCCTAAATATAAGGCCAAAAAATTAAAAAATAATCACGGGGATGAACCAAACAACTATGTTCTGGCCGTAATCTCAGTGATACAAATGGAGGAGGTGTTATTTAAAATTCCCTGGATTCATGCACTAATTACCGCAGACAACTTTGGAAAACTGTACCGGAAATCTTTTTGCTATTCTGAATAATCAATATCAGCCCCGGTACGCTCCATGATTTCATTCAGATAGATAAGTGAAGTGATTGCTCCCACCTTGTGCCGGATAACCCTGCGGTCAGGTTTGATAAAATTAAATGGCAGAGGCCTGGTAACTTCTTTTATTTTTTTCAGATAAGCGGTTTTGCCTCCGAACCTGCCGTAACGGGTATTGACAAGCGGATTTTTAAAGTAATTAAATTTACGAAGTTTGGGTGAATTCGCCCCGGATACCGGCAAATCCTGATAGCGATCAACATAGGTGTTATATAATTTGCGGTCGGCACGCAGGTGTGCAGGTACCGATTTCCAGAATTGTACCAGCTCCATATCCCAAAGAGGAATACGCCACTCATAACCCCAGTACTCATAAACCCTTACCGAATTAACCATATAATTTGCCTGTCGTTCCTGCCATTCCCAGAATTCGGAAAGATCACAAAGTACCGGGCCACTCATTGTTTCAGCTGGATTTGTTATATCTGCAATTTTATATCTGAAATATTCAAGATATGGCTCCTCAACCTCATTCAGATTCCAGGCTGAATAATTTTTATTCAGAATTTTCGAAAGCAGTTTTTTGTCGGATAATGAATGCTGATTAACTAAAGATGAGGGAGTGTGGCTTCCGGTGATCAGGCCGCCGGAATGACCGGGAATAAAAACGGCATCTTCAGGGATCTCACCATTATGTACAAGTTCGGCCACAATGGGGAAATCCTGCAGGTGAGGCATACTGGTTAATCCATCTGAATTGGCAGCGCACTTTTTTCTGTCTGTATGGTTGAACCAAAACTCCCATTTTTTGTGGGTAGTGGAGATGAATTTCCAGGGTATACCGAAGTGATCGGCAATTTCTTTTGCAATTTGAGCTTCCCAGTTATTTCTCGGTCCATAGGTCAGGTACAGCACATTGTCATATTCAAGGCGGTTCATCATCCAGGCGATCAGCCGGGAGTCCTCACCGCCGCTAAGGGGAATAATTGCCTTTCTGCCATCAAGGCTGTCGATGAGTTTGCTGAAAACATTCACATGAACCTGATCAAGTTGCTCAAGTAGTTGATCCTCAGTAAGATTCGGTGGTTGTTCGTGTTCGTATGTGAAATAGCGGGAAAGTTGTAAAGTTGCCGGTTCAGCAATATTAACTTGCAGAAACTCTCCCGCCTTTAGCTGATTTATCTCAGGAAACAGCGTTTCACGGCCGGTTACTTTGGATGTACACAGAAATTCCGCGGCACGGGCGGCAGGAATGTTTGGCGGATTTATCTCTTCATAAAGTACATCAGCCGAATCACTTATCACAAAGCGATCACCGATTCTGCCGTAGAATAAAGGGAGACTCCGAATACCATCAACAGCAGCAATTACCTGGTGCTCAGTACTGTAAATGAGAGCAAAGTTACCGGATAGCCGGGGTAGAAGTTCAGGAATTTCCTCAGGAAGATGATTACTTAATTTGTTGGCCAGTGCCGGTGCATCAAGGTAGGTGCCGTCCAGAAAGGCGAATCCGGCAGCGTGAGTCTGTTCGTTTTTAGACCACCTGAACTTACCATATCCGTTGAGCTGCAATATTATGCTGTCTTTGCTACCGGTACGCAATGTATTGGTCAAAATTTGAGCTTGTTAAATTTATTTCATAAACGAGCCCCGGATACTTTACGTAGAGGTAGCAAGGGATAAGTGTTAAATTTTGAAATCTTTTAACATGATGATACAAACACCATTGATGAAAGCCCGATTTTAAGCGGATTTAGGCTTAATTCAGGATTATCTGATTATTGACTGTTGATGTGCAAAAAAGTTCTACCGGAAATCCTATCTTAGCTTCCGGTTTGAAACGGTATAATTGAAAGATTAATAATATTGCCACAGCAGAGAATCACGAATGAAGGTGTCTCACCGAATCCGGTGATCGTTTGCAATTGCCACTACAACGGCCTCGCCATACTTCAGGAATTGGGGCACCGGGGCATTCCCTGTATTGCGGCTGACTGCCGCCGGGAGATCGGCACATTTTCACGCTATGCGAAATTCAAAAAGGTGCCCTCTCCGGTCAGTGATGAACGGGGTTTTGTGGATACGATCATAAACATTGCAAAGAGTCTGCCCAAAAAACCGGTCATCTTTCCGACCAACGACGAATGGGCGATGGCGCTCTCCCGCTACAGGGATGAATTGCAAGAAGTTGCTATTCCTTTGGTTTCGGATTTTGAGGCGATCAGGGAAGTGTTGGACAAGAGAAGATTCTATAAATTCGGTGAAGAACAAGGATATCCGACACCTAAAATTTACGATCCTCATGAAGCACTCCGGGAAGATGGAAAAATTTCTTTTCCTGTCGTGATAAAACCAGGAATTCGCAGATTTTCTGCCGGGGAGGATGAAGGAGGATTTACATTTCCTGCCGATTTGCGATTTAACATCATTGAAAACAAAGAAGAGCTTCGGACTTTTTTAAGTCAGTGGGAAAGTTACCGGGATTATTTATTTATATCTGAATACATTCCGGGAATGAGTGATACGAATATCACTGTAGGCATTTATTCTGATCATAATAGCCGGATACAAAAAATTTCTACCAGTCGAAAAGTTCGCGGCTACCCGGCTGACTCCGGTACCTGGGTGATGGCAAAGTCGGAACCGGTGCCTGAAGAGCTAATCCGCATTAGCCGGAAAATCTGCACCAACCTGAAATTATTTGGAGTGTGTGAAATAGAATTCAAACAACACTCCGGTACCGGGGATTACTATTTAATAGAAATAAATCCTCGCTCCTGGGCTTTTATCGGATTGACTCCCTTAAGCGGTGTGAATCTTCCTTTGGCAGCATATCAGGATGTTACGGGTATTAAACTGACAGAAGTTTCTGACTTCCAGCAAGATGATATTTATTTTGGCAAAATTACCGAAGACCTGATCAATTGCACATTGCGATATAAGCGTGAGTATCCGGAATGGCATTACTCGCTTAATCAATGGAGGAATTTCTACCGACGTAATCAGGTATATTCAGCTGAATTTCACTATCCGGACTATCCGGTATGGGGAGTAGTGCTGGTAAAAATTCTTCGAAATTTGTGGAAAGCACTACGGGGTAAATGATTACGGCGGAAATCAGGAAGATTTAAGATCGTAGAGAGCTTGTTTGATCTGTTCATTATCGTCACGGCTTAGTCCTCTCGCAGTTCTTGCTTCAAGTGGTTCAGCAATCTTACGATAATCAAAATTCATATTGTAAGATGATACTTCTTGATAATGATCCTCAATCTTCTGGAGCTGCCCTGCCGGATCTCCGCATAGCTTTTTATAATCAATATGGATAATCCGCTGGCATCTCTCTTCGAATTCATCGAGAAGTTTATTTGTATAATGAACGTAAGCAGCAACCTGCAAATGTCCGGATTCTTTTCTGTAGCGTAGAGCAGCCGCCGGTTGACGAGTTATTGGTGTGACATCGTTACCATGAGTTTTTCGTCTTGATTTTAACAATGACACTGCATTATCAAACTCGTCACGCTTTATCCGGATGAAGAAAGCCTCAGGAAAAATATACTCCCACAATTCCGGATTAACTGCCATGGCCGGCCATTTACCCAAAAACGGGGCATCCCAGGCGTTTTCTCTAATTCGGACTTCATTCCGAATTCGCAGGCGATGGCGCTGATGTATTTCTTCAGGTGATACATCCGGATATTCCGAAGGCAATACATCATCCCAGATTTTGAATCCCTGGCTCAGGTTTCCCGGCCCCTCGGTTTTACCCATTTCACTTGAGAAATCCGCCGGACCCGGAAGCTGCTTCCATTGTTTGACTTCTCTTTTAAGAATCAGCGAGCGCATCCACCAGCGATCTTGCTCATAATTGGTGATGTAACAAAACGATCCCGCTTTTCCCAATAGCTGATAAAGCAGCGTTGTTCCCGACCGTGCAGGTCCCAGTATAAAAACGGGTGGGTAAGCTAAAGGTTCGTCACGATATGCCAGAGCTCCGGCAAAAGAAAGCAGCTCTTTACGGCTGCGTAGAAACGCCCTGTAGATCCGATTACGCAAGGGTTTAAGCATGGATTGATTCTTACTCATTCCGAACCAGCAGGTAAAGGTGTTGGAATTATGCTTTCAGCACTTTTAAGCTCAACTCCATCCTGATGCAAGTATTCCAGCACATCAAGATACGCCTGCTTCCACGGCCGGTATTTATAATCAGTAAACATATTATTATGCCACAGCAGGGCGCAGGTGCCACCGAATTTTTTGATTTCCTGAAGAACCGGGGAGATTTTGGAAACCACCTCATCAGCCGAAACGCCCATATATGCCGAGTTCCGCAGAGTGGTATCCATAATTACCAGCGGGAGCTCCATCACCGAAGTCGGGCGGTTGTTTTGATGATCATACAGATAAAACGGAAAACAGTAGCCATTACGGAATCCGATATGTTCGGCAAAGCCAAGTGTGCTGTC
The DNA here is from genome assembly GCA_964505385.1 of uncultured Chitinophagales bacterium. Classification (GTDB taxonomy): domain Bacteria; phylum Bacteroidota; class Rhodothermia; order Balneolales; family Natronogracilivirgulaceae; genus SLJN01. The sequence continues at coordinate 104,923 of CAZDIA010000003.1, read as the reverse complement.
GTATTTGATGCCGCACTCCTCAAGTAATCCGGGAGTGATGCGGTTGTTGAACATAAGGTAGTGAAACCGCCCGCCTTGTACCGGCCGCCCCAACAAAGCGATGTCTTCAATTAATTGCGCTCTATTTTGATGACTTCCCACCGAGGGATGTAGTCCGATTTCAGAACCCTGCTTCTCAAGGCGGTTTAAAAGCTTACCGAACTGTTCCTGACGGACATCATAATCCGCATGTTTTATATTCTGATAGGTGCCGCGGCGCGGGATGAAGTAAAAACTCGAGGTCGCACCGTATTGACGTTCCGCCTGCGCAATTTCCTGAAAATTCTGCCAATCGTGCTCACTGTACCATTTGTTCCGGATGATTTTCGTCGCATTCTCAAAATCACCCCGTTTTAGTGTAAACCAGGTATCTTCCTTCCATCCGGTAGTGATGCGGTCGATATCATGAGTGAGGGCAATGCGATAAGTATACTCTCCTTGATTCACTTTGATGCCAAGTTCTTCAGCAAGCAAAGAAAATAGATAATTAACTACCGGTATTTCGGTGGTACCCCACTGGTATTGCAGGCTTGCCTTCCACGGGAACCGCCCGTGATCATCAAGCATTGTGGTTTCGCACTCCTGCCAGCCGCTAAGCCAGAAAAACGCTTCGGCAAACCAATCAAAATGAAAAAATGTGATGCTGTCGCGGCGGGTTATGGTTTTGCCGCTTCCATCATGGAATATCACCGGCAGGGAACGATCACCGAAATCCAGTTTCAGTGCATTTTTGTAATCGGGTGATTTGCGCTCCGAAAGAAATCCGCGGCCGGAATCACCGACTCGCAAATTGCCGCTGCTTTCAGATCCGTACCCGATATTCGGGCGCGAATCCAGCCTGTATTGGCGGCAAAACTGATCGAGTACGTACGTAATTTCGGTGTTCATAAAGTGTGCCGGGGTAAAATTTCAATGCTCAAATTACAAAAAACAATGCTTGTACCGAATACTTTCGGTAAAACTTCAAATTCTAATAACCAAAGCCCCTTTGAGGGTCTCCTTACACTCGACCCTTCAAGGGATGGTGGAGGTGCCACCTGCCAGGTCAGCGAAATCCGAATGTGTTCGGATAAGCCCCTGGTCAGGTCGATTGCGGCACATTTTTTTCAACTAAGTTTACTTTATTAACGAGGTTGTTACTTACACAAACCCGAAAGGAGCGCGGTTAGAAATTCGCTAATGTCATAATGGCGAGGCGCGCCTGACCTTTCGGGAAAGGGCAGCCAGCACCCAGCGCCCGGAACCCGGAATTCTTATGTTACCAAATGATCGAAATTTTATAAAAGCTCAAATGTTCATTTTTATTATTTAATGTCACGCTGTAAGTTAACCGGCAAAAACACACGCCATGAACAACCGGATTCTGATTATCACCTATTACTGGCCGCCCAGCGGAGGGGCGGGGGTTCAGCGCTGGCTTAAGTTTTCTAAATATCTGCCGGAGTTTGGAATTCAACCCTACGTGCTGACGGTGAAAAACCCGACGTATCCGTTTCCGGATGAGTCGTTGAACCAGGAGGTATCTGATAAGGTGGTAGTTGAAAAATCCCTCTCTATTGAACCTTTTGCCTTATATGGCTGGCTGACGGGAAAAGATGCCGGGGAAGTTGGATCCCCTGTTACCGGTCTCAAAGGTGAGGAGCAAAGCTGGTTAACGCGGTTATCTCAATGGGTTAGGGCTAATGTGTTTATTCCGGACGCTCGCCGGGGCTGGGTGCCTTTTTCAAAACGAAAAGCGCTGCAGATGGTCAGAAAATATGATATCGGCACGGTGGTCACGACAGGACCGCCGCATTCGGTCCATTTTATCGGCTCATATTTACAGCGAAAAACCGGAATCCAGTGGATAGGCGATTTTCGCGATCCCTGGGTGGATGTGCATTACAATCTTTATCTGCCCAGAACCCGCCCGGCAATCACCGTTGACCGCCGTTATGAACGTCGTACTCTGGAAAAAGTGGATGAGGCGATCGTCGTCTCCGAAACGATGGCTAAACAATTCCGCAATTTATATGACCGCTCCTATCATGTTCTGACCAACGGCTATGATCCGGCCGATTTTCCATCTGAAGAAACCGGTCAGGAAGAGATCTTTACTATTCGCTACGTCGGCAAATTGGGGGAAACCGTAATTCCGTATGGATTAATCGAAGCTCTGTCCGGCATTTCTGCTGAAATACCGTTCCGGGTTGAATTTATCGGCAACGTACACAGCAGGCTGCCGGAATTGGTTCGTGAATATGGCCTGGAAGATATTGTCACATTTCGCTCTTATATGCCGATGAAGAAAGCAAACCGGGAGTTGTGCAAAGCGCACTTGCAGCTTTTGATTCTGCCGGATACTCCCGGCAATGAGTTGATACTTTCGGGCAAATTGTTCAATTACATCGGAGCCGGCCGCCCCATCCTGATGATTGGCCCGACTAAGGGCGATGCGGCAAAAATTATTAAGGATTATAATTTCGGGGCGTGCTTTGAACACAACGAGGTAGATGAAATCAGAATCTGGTTGGAAGAGGCGCTTGCATCACATAAAAAAGAGGGGAAAATATTGCAGAAGGATTTGGAATCTGGTTCACCCGCTCCTGAAATTTTTTCAAGAAAGTATCTTACCGGTGAACTGGCCGGTCTGATCAAAAAGTATGATCAGTAAATCCATTTTATCATCTCGAAACTTTCCGCCCACCGGTTTTTCGCTTGTACGCCGCGTACCCGTGCGAGGGATACAAAAAGCTCTTCATCATAATATTCCCTGAATCCCTGGGACTGGTAACAGCGTATTGCCTCCAGTTTTTTATCCAGATGTTTCTTTTCCAGTTTGATGTAAAATTTATGTTCCCCGCCGAATTGATTCCAGGGCAGCTCATAACCAAGCTGACAGGAAGTTTTGAATGCGCGTTTTGATTCCTGATGAATGGTTTGATGATCCTGATGAAAATCAGCGCTTTCCGGCATGAAAACAAGGTCGGGTTGTATCTCCCGATTCAATCCCACAAGCTCTTCCAGAATTTGTTGGCGATCGCGTTGTAATTCCCTTACTTCAAAATCGAAAGTGATCAGGCGGCCGTCAGGTACACCAAGCACTTCAGCCGCCTGCTCCAATTCCTGGTAGAGTATATCTTCGGGATATCCTTCCGGGACAGACTTTTTACAGGGAGAAAAAACGACATACCATACCTTTTTTCCCTCTTCGATCAAGCGGGAAATAGTGCCGCCACATGCGAACTCACCGTCGTCGGGATGGGCGGCAACTACCAAAACGTTGCGGATGTCGGAATTTAACTGCATGCGCAAAAGGTAATAAAAATGGTGATCGGACTGAAATCAATCATATTAACAAAATCGGCCGAGAGTGTATTAAGTTATCCGGCCTGGGTACCAGTCCCGGTATTATCAATAATTCAGAAGTGAAATTAAAAAATGTTACATTCAGAAATATGTTGAATCAAAGCTGATAAACCCCGGAACTGGTTATGACTGTTACCGCGCAAAACATTGCAGATTTTCTAAACACGCCGTTATCGGGTGAGAACATTGTAGTAACCCAGCCCGCTACGGCGGATGCACCGGCAGATCAATCCGTGATCTTTTTGAAATCTGTCAATCGGGAATTGCTCCAAAACTTGTCTGGGTTTGAGCTCTTGCTGCTGGTTCCGGAAGATGAGTCTGTCGAAATTGAGCATCCGCATATTCGATGCGGCAATCCCCGCCTGGCATTTGCGAAAGTCGTAAGAACCTATTTTGAGGAAAAACAAGAGGCGGGCATAGATCCAACAGCCGTATTAGCCGATGATGTTGTCTGTGGGAAAAATATTTCCATTGGAAAGCATTCGGTGGTGGAAACGGGAGTGGTAATCGGGGATGATACCGTCATACGGGATCAAGTCATCATCCGGAAAGGTACCCGGATCGGGAAACATTGTCTGATCAAATCAGGTGTGATTATCGGTGAAGAAGGCTTCGGATTCGATTTTGAGGAGGATGGCACTCCGGTCAGAATGCCACATACCGGCGGGGTGATAATCGGCGACAGGGTAGAGCTGGGATCCGATACGGTGATATGCCGGGGTACCATCGGGGATACTGTATTAAAAGATGATGTAAAAGTGAATGACCTGGTACATATTGCTCACAACTGTGTAGTTGGTGAAAAAACAATTATCGCAGGCGGTAAGCTTTGCGGAAGTGTTGAGTTGGGAAAAGGAGTATGGATGGCCCCTGCAAGCATCGTAAAAAATAAGGTAAAAGTGGGAGCCGATACCACGATCGGATTGGGGGCGGTTGTGGTGAAGGATCTCAAAGCCGGAGTAGTAGCTTTTGGTAATCCGGCGAAGGTGGCGCGGAGTAAATCGTAAAAACTTTGAAGTTACCGGCTGCGAATAGTTTTGCGATCGTAATTGATTAGGCGGTCGGCACCCAGGCGGCGATCATGGTAATATGCAAAAGTGTGGTATTCCTGAATACCATCAAAAAAGGAGGCGTCGAGGCGCAGTTCATCGACCCCTTCTTCGGTTTTTACTACATATTTATAATCATAAACTCCTTGCTTTAATACCGCAGATCCACGATAAGTCCCGGAGTCGGAATCATAGCGCATCCGGTTAGCTTCATTGATTTTCCAGTTATTGAAAGGCCCGATGAGATATATAGGATCCTCGTTTTGTAAATCTTCCGGCACTTCGAGTTCAAATCGAACTTCCGCATACCGCGCATCGCGATCATCAATTATTTGCCCGAACCGGTTGCTCGTTCTGTTATACGGCTCCACATTGAGATCCACGATATCCCGAAACAGATAAAGGCGGGGAGGAATCATTTCAGGGCGGTAATCAATAATGCGGCGGCCGTCTGCGCGTAATTCGCGTAAATCCAGCTCGCGAAACTCATAGCGACCGGGAAATGAATTTTCCCGGCGGATGTGGCTTCGGATGCTGCCGGGATCAGTCATATCTCTTTCCGTGGCTTTGGTAGCCTTTCCCCAAAACTGATTTTGAACGAAATAAAAGCTCAGATCCTCATCGGGCATTTGTATGAAATCCGGGTATCGGAAATTTGTAAAAAGTTGATGTGAAAGCCGGTGAGCACCAGCACCGGCAAAAAGTTGTTCAACAGAGGTGGAAATATCCCCCCGGTCTTCAGTCGCGAAAAAGGGTAAGCTAAATAGCAATTCGTCATCTTCATAACTGTAAACTTCAAGCAAATAGTTGCCGCTAACATCAATGGAGAAGTCTTCCGGCAGTCGGTACACATAGTGGGTATAAGCCGGGTTTTGGACACTGCTTACTCTGCTATCGGTAATTTCTGTTTGACGAAAACCACTTAAGTAAGTGCTTTGAGTAAGATTACTTTTCTTCCAGTCAGCATTGTAATGTGAAATTCTAACACGAAATAGACGGTTTCGGGAACTCAGTTGATCAAACCGTAGCGTAAGATAAGAGTCGGATTCTTCCAGATCGAGAATAGGGGCTGATTTCCGGTCATCTTCAGCATATAACTGAACACTCTTTATGTCGGCAGGGGGCACTTTTAATGCTTCGGGCTGGTAGTCCTTGGGGGAAATCCTCGTTGGCTGTTCCCTGTCTCTGCGTGGTTCGCGCTCATCATCCGATGTAGATAAAATCGTGTGGCAACCCGCCAATAAAAACAACAGAGAAAACAGTGTAATGCTATGTGATTTTAATCTCGCCTGTAAATACAAACTCAGCTGGGCCTTTTAAACTTATATTGTGATAGATTTTTGACTCATTGTCATAGGAAAAATTAACTTCCAGCTCACCTCCTAAACAACTGATTTTCCATCGGCTTGGCAGCTGTGAGTCAGGTTGAGAAAGGAGTTTCTTGTTGTGAGCGGTAATTGCGGAAGCAATTGCGCCCGTTCCGCAGGCTAAAGTGAAATCTTCGACGCCCCGTTCGTAGGTTTCAACTCGAAGTTCACCGGAAAAGTTTTCAAAATTATTTGAAACAAAATTCACATTAGTGCCTGCAGGAAAATGGCCGGTGTCTGATCGGATAGTCTGAGCAATGGGGAGTAACTCATTGCGTGATTGTAAACTTTCTTCGGAAACTAAACATACTGCATGTTCGGTGCCCGGTTTTAAACTAAACACCTCGCGATTTGTAACGTTAAATAACTCAGGAGCTTTTACCGACATTGGAAATAATAAATCTACATCGGCATCTTCTGTAATCGTGGCTTTATAATATTCATCGTGAACACGAAAAGTTACAGTCTGATTTAATCCTATACCCAAACTTTGAGCATAACGGGCAATGCAACGTCCTCCGTTGCCACACATGCCGGCATCACTGCCATCAGCATTGAGATAGATCATCTCAAAATCAGAAATATCATCGCTGTCGTACTGGTTTAAAATTATCAAACCATCAGCGCCAACACCGAATTTTCGGTCGCAAATTTTCGGGCACCATTTTCTTAATTCAAGAAGGCTGAAATTCGGGCCACGATTATCGATTACGACAAAATCATTTCCGGCGCCCTGCATTTTTTGAAATTGAATTACTGCCACGTCAGATCATGTCTAAAATGTTAGTCTTGGTATGCCGGAGTGTGTTTCCAGGGCTCGTTTTCGGAGATCGCAGTGTCCTTTCCCCGCATTAACGAGCTGAATCTCAGTGAAAGTGTAGTAAGGATGATTTTTGGGTTACCGTTTTGAAAAACAAGCTTTCGCATTTCGGTTATGTTGCTGAGCATCTGTTCCAGCCTTGCATCCTTTAGCCTTTTGGCAAAATTTTTAATTACCGTAAGCTGATCTTCATTGGTAATCATATCATCCTGACTCGTTGACTGGTAAATTAATACATCGCGAATAAATGTTTCCATAAGACTCATGATACCAAGCATTGCTTCGATATTTAGCTTATCTGACCACTCCTTGATAAGTTGGGTGAGGGCAACGGCATCCTGAGTGTAAGCATATCTGAGAAACTGGACAATCTGCTCCCGGCGCTGCTTAAGTGACTGTAAATCGAAATAGCGGGTGTTGTCATAATTTCCGCCTGATATACGCGCCAGATAAGATGCCGTTTCTTCGTCAGCACCATCAAACTGAATGAGTCCATTTCTGATTTCATCTTCCGCGATTGGAGGACAGCGAAGTATCTGGCATCGGGAAATAATCGTCGGCAACAATTGATCAATTTGATTGCAGGTAAGCAGAAACATGACCTGGGGGGGAGGCTCTTCCAGCAGTTTGAGAAATGCGTTGCTTACTTCTTTTCTCATCGTTTCAATATCGGATAAAATGATGATGGTAGACCGGCCTTCATTGGGTTTGAGGAATGCAAGTGGTCGTATCTCCTCAGAAAAATATTCGACGGAATAAAATGCTTTTCGGTTCTTTGACTCATCTGAAGATGAGGTGCTCGGCCTTCTGCTAAAATCGACGATATCGTAAGGATCTTCAGCCAACATGCCGATGCGTTCCTGCATTTCTCGTGAGCTGACCTGCGCAGGGCGAGGAATAAACAAGTGGATATCCGGGTGCGTATGCCAATTGGATTTTTTTGATGTTGTTTGATCACCTAAATCCGAAAGATTACTTATTCCCTGCAAAGCTTCAGCGAAGGCAAGTGCCAAAGCCTTTTTCCCGACACCCTGAGGGCCGGAAAACAAATAGGCATGGTGACTTCTTTCGATTTGAAGTATGTTTGTAAGTTTTTCGCGTACAGTGTTTTGGCCTACCAGCCTGTTATTTCCAATATCAAATTCCATTATGTGTTACCCAAAAACCATTTATCGTTTGTCGTGATGATGTTGTTGATCTTACCGGACAGGTGTATGAATGACAGATCAGTACTCAACAAAAATGCTTTCGAAATTTAATCCTGCCAGATATAATCAAACAGGATGAATGATGCGGTAATTGTGGTGCCACCGAAACCGATAATTGCCAGTATGTCCTGGCCGGTCCCGGTAACATTTTCAGTGCTGATTGCAGCTTGTGTAACACGCACAAGCAACAATACAAGCGGAACCAGTAGTGGCAGACTTATAACTGAAAAGGCGGTTCCTTTACGCGCTGCCTGAGATATCAACGCCCCGAGGAGGGTGGAGACACCGGCCAGCGCAATTGTGCCAAGTAATATTGCACTTATCAAAATCAGAAAATTTTGCACCTGAATGTTCAAAATAAGAAAATAGATTATAAAGGCAGGAACGGTGATCACAAGAGTAAGAAGAAAGTTGAAAATCAACTTGCCGGCGAATACCTCGGTGCCATCGGTATGTAGTCGCAGAAGGTCCATTGTGCCTCGCTCTGCCTCACTAACGAATGATCGTGCAAGGGTGCTTAACGCAGCAAAAAGAACGATAATCCAGATCAGGCCGCTCATGGTTTGGTCGGATAGTTCTTCGGGACCCACTGCAAAAATGATAATCAAGGTAGAAGTAAGCACAAATACTAAAACCGTATTAATAGCATAGCGTGAGCGAACTTCCAGATCGATATCTTTAGCCAATATTGTTAATGCTGATAAAATCCAATTATACATAGTCAAATAGTACAAAGAATCTATACGATTTTCACGGTAAAGCAGTTGGTAGATGGAATTGTTTTTCAGCTTTTAGGTTAAGAAATCAATATTTTAGCATTCCATCGGAATATTCTACAACATTTTCTTCTCTGAATCGATAGAGGAGAGGTGGAGTCAACCAATTTAGAGGTTGTTCTATATGATTGATTTTACGAGATATGGACAGATCAATCATAAGGAATCATTTTTTTGGTTGGCCCGATGTATTTAAGCTCTGTATATTAGTTAGTTATCAAAACATAAAATTTCCGAAGATTAAATTCTATGAGAGTTTACGATCTGCTCGATCATAATAATGTTTTCCCGGATCTCAATGTCAGTTCCAAGCCGGAATTAATCAGTAAACTGGTAGATACTTTAAAGTTGCACGTCACTGATGAAATAACCGAACGTGCCCGTGAAGCGGTTTTAACACGTGAAGAGATTATGTCAACCGGAGTAGGACGCGGGCTTGCGATTCCTCATGGTAAAGCGGCCGGTCTTGACCGCTCATATGCGGCTTTCGCCTGTCTTTCTACACCCATTGAATACGGTGCCATTGATGGTGAGCCTGTTAGTATGGTTTTTCTTCTGGTAGGCCCGGAAGCTCAAAATAGCCTGCATATCAAGATGTTAAGTAGGGTTTCGCGTCTTTTGAACAATCAATCGTTCCGGGAAAAGCTTGAGCAGTCCAAAACCAAGGATGAAATACTTGAAGCTTTTCGAAGCGAGGAAGAACAGTTTATTAAAGTTTAGTAAACCATTATTCTTTAAATCATTTGCTTGTCCTGATCAGGGCGGATGGGCATTCTACATAATCATTAACTACCTGGATTGCGATGTCTGCAAATATTATAGATGGAAAGAAAGTATCGAAGCTGATCCGGGAGCAGGTGAGGGAAGATGTACAGTACTGGATAGGACAGGGAAACAGAGCTCCTAAACTTCAGGCTGTTGTGGTTGGAAACAACCCGGCTTCACATACCTATGTAAAAGCAAAAACCAAAGCTTGTGGAGAAGTAGGTATCGATTCTGATACCTTGAATCTCCCTGATACCATCTCCGAAGCTCAGCTAAAGGATACTATACATCAATTAAATGAAGATGATACCATTGACGGTATCCTGCTGCAGTTGCCACTGCCCGGTCATCTGCCTTCATGGGATATCATTGAGGAGATGGATTATCGGAAAGACGTCGACGGTTTCCATCCTATGAATATGGGGCGGCTGACAGTGGGCCAGCCCGCATTCCGCCCATGTACACCTGCGGGTATCATGGAGTTATTTAATTATTACAGTATCGTTACCAAAGGCAAACACGCTGTGGTTGTCGGGGCGAGTAATATTGTCGGAAAACCGATATCACTAATGATTTCCCGTGAGGATGGAGCAGGCAAAGCAACAGTTACAATTTGCCATCAGTACACCAAAGACCTCACCAGGCATACAATCAATGCAGATATTTTAATCTCGGCAGCTGGTTCTCCCCGTCTGATTACCGGCCCGATGATTAAAGAAGGAGTTGTGGTGCTGGATGTGGGTATAAACCGGCTTGCGGATCACGAAAGGGAAAGAGGTTACCGACTCGTTGGCGACTGCGATTTTGAAAGCGTTAAAGAAAAAGCTAACTGGATAACACCGGTGCCCGGAGGTGTAGGACCAATGACTGTAGCTATGCTTATGAAAAATACGCTTCTCGCTGCCAAGCAAGCTATATATATCGAAGAAGAAGTTTAGCAGTCAAAAACCTTAACAAAGAGTTCTACTCGCTTAGCTGTAATATTGATCTTAGTGGTTAAAACTACTTGCTGTTGTTTTTCCTTGATAAATTATTTTTCTCATGTTTGAATACAAGTTTTGCCGATAAAATATCGCGAATTTCCTGAATAGTAGAGGCATCACTCAATTGCTCAACAATTTCGGCAGAACCGATCAAGCGCGTCAGTTTGCCCAAAATGTTAAGCGTGCGCTGTATGCCGTAGCCTTTAGGAACAAGTAAAATGAAAATGATATAAATCGGTTCAGAAACTTTATCGTGATGGATGCCTTTACTGCTAAGACCAAGAAAGAGAGTTGGCTCGGTAACATGAGCGCTTGACGCGTGAGTAAGCAAGACTCCCGGAAGTTCACCCGGCATGTTATCGGGATTGACCCGCAGAAGCGTGTTAACGGCGGCTTGCAGCCCGCTTTCATTATCTTTAAAGTAAGATTTCATCATGCCGGATATTGCTTCCTCATAAGAAATATCATCCAGTTTTATGGAAACATTTTGCGCTGAGATATCGGGCAGGCGATACGATTTTTGGTAGTCAATTTGCAACACAGGCATCTGCGCAGCTACTTGTTCGGTAGGATAAACTATCAGAAAATTTACATTCGGATTTTGTTTGGATATCTGACCCGGCAGGCGTTCCAGAGATGGATGCCAGGAGATGGAACCGTTTCTGGCACTTAGCAGTATCATCATTTCAGAAGTACGCAAACTGATGAAATCGTCTCGAAACATTTCGTTCCAGTCTGTCAATGTCTGGAATTCCGCCTCAATTTCCGGGTCTTTCTGAGTGAAAAATTCATCCAGGATATCAATATTGCTGTGCGTCGCAATTACTTTTAAATCACTGCCGATTTGCTGAACCATAGTTTTGATTGTGTTCATGGTAGTACTAAAACCCGGCTCTCTTTCGGCCAGTGGCGGCACGGCAAGCACAATTTTTTTGGTAGTATTCAATGGTTGATCAAACTTGCAAACCATAACCATCTCGTCGGTCTGCTCAAGAAGCTGGTCAAGTACCGAGCCGAAAACTTTCTTGCGAGGAGCCGCTTCTCCCTTCCATCCAATTACAATATTTGTAATTCGCAACTCTTTGACGGCGCGTACAATACCGGAGGCAATATTCATATCAACCCGGGTAATAGGTACAACCGGGATATCTGCTGCGGCGGCGTGAACCACAGCATGGCTCAACATTTTTTCACTCTCGGCAACCTGTGCTTCTACCTTTTCATCATCACGGGCAACGGTGAGAGGGAAAATGGGTTGCGTCGAATCTTTTTTCCGGATCATCATGGCAAGATCCATAAGACTTTGAGATGTGGCCGGATTGGCCAGCGGAATCAGCAGTCGTTGCGGGGCTTCGGCCGGATCATATGGTTTTTCTTCTTCCTGAACAGCTACTTTTCGCCCGAAGTTTTCAACAAGATACGGACCGACCAGACAGGTAATCAGTATCATGATTACCACAGCGTTGACGGCATTGTCGTCAAAAAAGCCGAGATCATAACCGATAAGGGTAACAGCAAGAGTTGCCGCCGCCTGAGGGATGGACAGGCCATAGATAGTCCAACCTTCAACAGAGCTGAGCCCGAATATTAATTGACTTACTTTGGCGGCCAATAGTTTACCAATCATCACAAGCGCTGTAAAAGCCAAAGTAATCAACCATACATCAAGGCTTAAAAGTATGGTAACATCAACCAGCATTCCGACCGAAAGCAGGAAAAACGGAATAAATAGCGCATTGCCGACAAATTGTACCCGGCTCATCAACGTGCTGTTTTCAGGTACGAGGCGGTTCATGGTTAATCCGGCCAGGAATGCACCAACAATGGCTGCAAGGCCGGCAACTTCAGCAAGCCAGGCTGTGGTAAATAGTACGGCGATTAAAAATACATACTCCGTATTGGTTTGATTTCGCACATTTCTGAAAAAGAGTCTCCCGAGACGTGGCAGGCCGACCAGCATAGCAGCGGTATAAAGTCCGACAAAGCCAATAAATTCAAGCCAGAAACCAAAATCGAGCGCCCCGTCGACTGAAGCTACCACCAGGGCGAGGATTACCAGTGAGAGGGAGTCTGTGACGATTGTTCCTCCCATAGTCATCGTTACACCGGTATTTTTGGTTATCCCAAGCCGGTTGGCAATCGGATATGCCAGCAGTGTGTGTGAGCCGACAATAGAGCCCAGGAGTAAAGCTGTGGCAAAAGAGAAATCAAGCAACCACATACCTATCCACAATGCCGAAATCTGGGGGATAAAAAAGGATAGAATACCAAAGCTCAGGCTTTTGTTTCGCAGTTTATTAAACTGGGAAAGATCAATAGAAAGCCCGGCCATGAACATCAAATAGAGCAGGCCTACAGTGCCAAGCAGGATAATGGTGTCATCACGCTCCAGTAAACCGAGTACGCTCGGCCCCACAATGGTACCGGACAAGATTAAACCTACAATACCGGGGAGTCTTAGTTTATCAAATACCATAGGCGCGATCAGGATAATCAGCATCACTATGGCAAAAATCAGAACCGGGTCGGTTACAGGCAGGGTGATGTTAAAATAGTCCTGAATAAATTCCATCGGGAGTAGGTAGCTTAAAGAAAGATAAACTGAGCTTGATTAGATTGTTTTTTTAATTTCAGCGCTTTGCGTTATTATCCTCATTGATTAGTCAATAGCAACACGATTACGCTATTCTTTATTGTCGGACTGCTGATGAGTCAAAAATTAATTAGTGCATCTAAGAAAACGCCACTATCTTGGTTCTGCTCACCCTAAAAATGCTTATGTACGCCGTGTAGACTGCGCTTTTTGGGACTTCACGCGCGTTGATCTTGGCATTTATTGGGCATTTTGAGTTTTCTAAAAGGCACTAAGAGCAAATCAAACGTGTTAATATAGCTAATTTTAAAATCATTGTGTCGCTTTTAGTTGAGTAAAGTTTGCGGGGAAAGTTTTAAAATATATGTTATCGTATTCTTATGGCTGAAGAGAATAACAGGCTAAAAAGGGAATTAAAATTATTTGACGTCTACGCAATCAGTACCGGTGCGATGTTCAGTTCCGGATTTTTTCTATTGCCGGGAATTGCCAGCGCTCAGGCCGGGCCGGCTGTTGTGCTTGCATATTTAATTGGCGGTATTCTTGTGATACCGGCAATGCTCAGTATTGCTGAACTGTCAACAGCACTTCCCAAAGCCGGCGGTTCTTATTATTATCTTGATCGCAGCCTGGGGCCAATGGTTGGAACAATAGGTGGTTTCGGTAATTGGTTTACGCTGGTATTCAAAAGTGCGTTTGCCCTTGTTGGTATGGGGGCCTATTTGTTTCTGTTCGTGGATGTGGATATTACCACGCTCGCGGTAGTGCTGACTTTGCTGTTTACCCTATCTAATATTATCGGTGCAAAGCAAACCAGCCTTCTGCAGGTCAGTCTGGTTGTGATACTGATCACAATCCTCATTGGATTTTTGATTTTTGGTATGGCTGAAGTTTTCAGCGGCAACGTCGCCGAAAATCAGCAGGAACAGTTTACGCCGTTTCTCCCGCATGGGCTGGAAGGTCTTGCCGTTACGATCGGGCTGGTTTTTGTATCTTACGGGGGATTAACAAAAGTTGCGAGTGTATCCGAAGAAGTGGAAAACCCCGAGCGTAATTTACCACTGGGTATGATCTTGTCATTGCTTACAGCTACGATCATCTACGTGCTTGGGGTATATGTCATGGTATCGTTGTTGGATCCTGCTTCATTTCAGGAGGATTTAACCCCGGTAGCTACCGTTGCTTCAAACTTTTTTGACTGGCTGCCGGGCGAACTCGGGGTATTTCTCATCGTTATTGCCGCGATTGCAGCCTTCGCATCAACTGCAAATGCGGGGATAATGTCGGCATCGCGCTACCCGATGGCCATGGCACGGGACCAGCTCATTTGGAAAAAGCTGGCCAATGTCGGAAAATTTAAAACCCCGACTATCGCCATCCTGTTAACAGGCCTGGTAATGGCCTTCTTTATCCTCACACTCGATATTGAGGCTATAGCCAGACTTGGAAGTGCTTTCAATCTGTTGATTTTCGGTTTCCTGAACCTGGCCGTCATCGTAATGAGAGAAAGCCGAATTGAAACCTATGACCCCGGATTCAGATCGCCTTTTTATCCGTGGACGCAAATATTCGGCATTATAGCCAGTATCTGGCTGATTATTCAGATTGGTCTTCTTTCAATTTTATTTACAGCCGGTGTAACTGCATTTTGTGTACTCTGGTATTGGTATTATGCCAAAGAGCGGGTTTATCGCGATGGTGCGATTTACCACATTTTTGAGCGGCTTGGAAGAAGACGCTATGAAGAGCTCGACAAAGAGATGCTGGCTGTCATGAAAGATAAGGGTCTGAGAGAGTCGGATCCCTTTGATCAGGTTGTGGCGCGTGCTAATGTAATAGACATGAGGAAAGGCCACACGTTTGACAAGATGCTTAATAATACGGCACGGTCGCTGTCAGAGCGGTTACCGGCCTCTGAAGATCAGCTCAAAGAAAAACTTGCTACATCACCCGATGAGTTGATTGAGGGATTTATGGAGGGGACTCACATGGGTGGTACACCGATCACAAACGGCGTTGCTTTACCACACTTGCGTATACACGGAATTAAACACCCTGAAATGGTACTGGTTCGGTGCCGCGAAGGGTTGCATCCGAAAGTGTGGGACAACTGGTATGATACCCATGAAGTAAAACAAAAGGTGTATGCGGTGATCTTTCTCGTAAGCCCGGATGAGAACCCGGCACAACACCTTCGATTTTTATCACAGCTTGCGAGTCGTGTAGAAGATAGTGAGTTTCTGTATCAATGGCTGAGCGCTGAGAATGAGCAACAGTTAAAGGAAATCCTTCTCCGTGATGAGCGCTTTTACTCTGTTCAGCTCGAGCGAACTAATGCCACAAAAACTTTTATTGACAAGCAAATCAAGGAGCTGGATATCCCAGAGGGAAGCCTGATCGCTATGATTAACCGCGATGGTCAGGTTATCGTACCAACAGGTAAAACTGTGCTCAAGGAAGGGGACCGGCTCACGATTATCGGTGATCAACGAGGGATATCCACATTGTATCTGCAATTCGAAAAGTGAGAAAAACCTTGAGTTGATGTAAGCCGAAATCTACAAGCTATGGGTTGTATGAATGCCGAAAAGTGATGCTTTCTTTTGCTGTTCTGATTTGTAAAAGGGGCGATATTCTCGGTATATTTCGCGGTTCGATCAGAAAGCAAATTATTACAGTTTACATATAGATTTACATGGCAGACCTCGATAAACTCGACACAATTGTTTCATTAAGCAAAGCACGCGGATTTATATTTCAATCATCAGAAATTTATGGCGGTTTGGGTGCCGTCTATGATTACGGCCCGTTGGGTGTGGAGCTAAAACGTAAAATCAACGACATGTGGTGGAGGGCGATGACCCAGCACCACGATAATATTGTAGGCCTGGACGCGGCTATCCTTATGCACCCCAAAGTATGGGAGGCAAGCGGCCACGTAGAAAGCTTCAATGATCCGATGATTGATGACCGTCAGTCCAAAATGCGATACCGGGCGGATACGCTGATCGAAGATTATATTCATAAATTGGAACAAAAAGGGCATTCCGAACATGCCAAAGAAGTCCAGGAAAAACTGGATACCGCTGGGTCCCGCAAGGGCTTGAATGAAGATCTGTACGATATCATCCAGGAAGAAGAAATTAAAGGGCCCGACTCCGGCGCGTTTGACTGGACTGAGGTGCGCCAGTTTAATCTGATGTTCCAGACGCAGTTTGGTGCAACTGCAAAAGGCGAAGATAGTACGGTTTACATCCGCCCTGAAACTGCACAGGGGATTTATGTTAATTTTCATAATGTGTTGAACACCTCGCGTCAACAGGTTCCATTCGGCATAGCACAGGTTGGTAAGGCGTTCCGGAACGAGGTGGTGGCGCGGCAGTTTGTATTTCGCATGCGGGAGTTCGAGCAAATGGAAATGCAGTATTTTGTGGAACCGGGCCAGGATGATGAAGAGTACAAGCGCTGGAGTGAGGAGAGATTTAACTGGTTTTTGGATCTGGGAATCCGGAGCGAAAAACTGAGGATGGAAGATCATCCACCCGATCATCTTGCTCACTATGCGAAAGATGCTGCTGATATAGAATATTATTTCCCGATTGGATGGAAAGAAGTTGAAGGGGTTCACAACCGCACAGATTTTGATCTCGGACGGCATAAAGAATATTCGGGAAAGAAGCTCGAGTATTTTGATCCGCAGACCCAAAAGCGCTATCTGCCGTACGTTGTGGAAACTTCAATCGGTTTGGACCGCTGTGTGTTGATGGTGTTGTGTGATGCCTATCGGAAGGAAGAGGTGCCCGGAGAGAAAGAGGGAACAACCGAGGAGCGTGTAGTGCTTAAAATGCATCCCAAACTGGCGCCAATCACTTGTGGAGTATTTCCGCTGATGAAAAAACCTGAGTTACAGGAGCCTGCCAAAAAACTTATGCGGGAACTGTCAGAAGATTTCAAAGTGCAGTATGATGACCGGGGTTCTATTGGTAAACGATACCGCCGGCTGGATGAAGCAGGCACCCCATTCTGCCTCACGGTTGATTTTGATTCGCTGGAAGATCAAACCGTTACCCTTCGGAATCGTGATTCCATGAAACAGGAGCGTATATCGATGGATCGGGCCGGGGAAGTAATCCGGGAACGGATAAAAGAATGGAAGCCGCATGAATGAATTCATCCTAACTTTTTTCTGCACAGTTCGTAGGGTGTTATCAAAAGTTAATACGTAACAGGGACAAGCTGTAAATAAAATACTTTTTGAATAGGTAAGATAAGGAAGATTAAAAGAGGTAAAAATGTGAAGAAGTAAAGATGAAAAGAGGTAAAGATAGAAAGAAATTAACCTACTCCTTTGCTCCAGCAATCTACTCTTATTTTCTTGACTTCTTATCATCTTAACTTCTTATAACTCTTTTTAATAAAGGGGGATACGGAATAAGCAAAACTTTTCTGCCAAAAAAAGGCAGGATTGAAATTTTAGGCGCCTAACCCGGACAACCCTGAACTTCGGAGATCTTCTTGATATGTCTGATACTCAAAAATCGGCAATTTTCCTGAGCTCACTCATAGTAGCCGGGGTTTTGTGCTACATATTTATTTTGCCTGCACAAGTGCCGGAAAGAAACCTTCAACTTGAAGTTGGTGAAGCAGAGCTCCGCGATCAGGTTACTACATTGCTGCGTGAGTTCGGATACGATGCTTCAGATTTGCGGGAAGAACTGAGATCCGGAATGGATCGGCAACTCTATGAGTCGCATATCCGCACGCATGGCAGATCGGATTTGGCGGAAAGACTGGATCAGGAAAGTGGCGCGCAACCCTTGTTTTTTTACTGGCAGCACCAGTTCAGTGAAAACAAACAAGATCAGGAAGATGACCGTGAAGAGGGCACGATGTCCATCACAATTCCGGGTGGGAGTAATATTGAAGTAGAATCCGGCACCGATATTTCC
>CAZDIA010000003.1:29376-86926 GCA_964505385.1 uncultured Chitinophagales bacterium | reverse complement strand
CATCACAATTCCGGGTGGGAGTAATATTGAAGTAGAATCCGGCACCGATATTTCCTCAAGATATTCGTTAGACGGGCAATTGGCTTCCATGACCTTTAATATAGATTTGGAAGCCGGAAATGAGGAAGAAGAAGCGGATATTTACACCCCGGAAGGTGTTAACTCCGGTCTGCTGGAAGCAGTGTTTGCAAAACATAAAGAGAGTGA
The DNA here is from genome assembly GCA_964505385.1 of uncultured Chitinophagales bacterium. Taxonomy (GTDB): domain Bacteria; phylum Bacteroidota; class Rhodothermia; order Balneolales; family Natronogracilivirgulaceae; genus SLJN01. The sequence goes on along the minus strand of CAZDIA010000003.1, from coordinate 86,719 downwards.
TTCACATTTTCCTTCACTTTCTGAAATTGAACAGGCAGAATATGCCCGCTATGATCCTGATGCAGAGATATCTGAAGTGATAGGTAATAGGTTAGTTTTGAGCCCAAATGATATGCTTTCTATAGCTGATGCGATGGTTGAAAAGACCTATTGGCAAAATTTTAACATGGTAAGGGATTCACTTGAAACGGGTGAATTAGTGGGTGATGAGGGACTTTATCGGGATGCTTCGGTGGTTTACAGCCCTGAAGGCCCTGTTGAGGAATACGAGTACGAAGTAACCCTCGATTTCAGTGCAGGCGGATATCTTTCCGGGCTGGAGTATGATCATGAACTTTCAGATGTTGCCGCTAAACCGCTTGCAAATCTAATGCTGACATACCAGAGTGTTGTTATCGGCCTTATCCTCCTGGGTTTGATTGTCCTGTTTTTGATAAGGTTGAATAATCAACTGCTGGACATAAGGTTGGTTTTGACCGATGCCTTCATTTTGGTACTAATCGTGATCGGATTATTTATCTCTGATGCCTTTGCAGGTTCGGCTTTACTCAACACCAATGAGCTACTGATTGTTAGTGGTGGAATGTTGCTGTTGGCTTTTTTGGCCGGTGTTTTATATCTGCCTTTGGCCGCCACTACCGAATCCTTGTCTCATGAAGGGTTACCGGGGAAAATGGATACACTCACCTTGCTCAGAAAAGGTTTTATCTTTAACAACCGCGTGGCCAAATCGTTAGCCAAAGGTCTGTCCGGCGGAATTGTGCTTTTTCTGATATCGGTCTTTTTGTTTTCGATTAATGACAGATCATTTTTTGATTTCAGCAATATTCCTGAGCCTGTGAATATCGAAATATTATCAGGCAGTTATGCATTGTTTTCATCACTGTATAGAGGACTGGGATTCAGTATGATCGTTTTGGCTCCTGTAGCTTTTTTTATTTCCTATAAAACCGAAAGCAAAGTAGTTCGGATAGGTGTGTTGTTTTTAGTTGCGCTTGTAGTTTCAGGACTAACACCGGTTACACAACACGGGTTGATTGATATCGCATTTCGGATGGTTATAGCTGCAATGATTGTCTGGATTCTCTATCGATTAGACGTGCTTGCTCTGATGACAGCAATATTTAGCGGCACGCTGCTTGTTTACAGTCAAAACTTTACCATTGGTTTTTTTGAGAACTCTTTAGCCGCACTGCTCATTTTCAGTGCCGGTATTTTACTGGTGGGATTAACCTATACCGGTCTTTACAACCGAAAAGATGAAGATGAGATTCCGGATTTGATGCCGGAGTACCTGCGTAAACTCGCTGAGCAAGAGCGAATTCGACAAGGACATGAGCTCGCCAGAGAAGTGCATCAATCATTTTTACCAAAAGAAATTCCGGAATGTGGCGATCTTGATATGGCTGCCAGGTGCAAAGCGGCCTATGATGTAGGTGGGGATTATTATGATTTTTTCCGGCTTTCGGATCAAAAAATGGGCGTGGTAATCGGAGATGTAAGCGGGAAAGGCATTCAAGCGGCTTTTTATATGACGCTGATAAAAGGATATCTGCAATCATTGAGTGACAGTCGACGCAGTCCTGCAAGGCTCATTAGCAAAATTAATCGTTTACTTCGGGAAAATGCGAAAACCGGCACGTTTATTACCATGATTTACGGAGTGATTGATCTGGATCGGGGATCATTCACATTCGTCAGGGCCGGCCATAATCCGCTGCTTTTTCTTAAAAAGGGTGAAGATAAACCGGAAGAATATAAACCACCGGGCCTTGCCATCGGGATGGCAACCCCGGCAAAGTTTGATAAGATCCTTAAAGAAGAAACTATAGATTTCAATCCTGGTGATGGTTTAGTTTTTTTCACTGACGGTTATCCGGAAAGCACGAATTATTACAATCATCATCTTGGGGATGAAGCTTTCTATAATCTGGTTGCATCCTATAAAGATGAATCCGCGGATTCAATGATCAAAAATATCAGTGAGGAAGTGCGGAAATTCAGTAATAATTCTCACCAGTTTGATGATATGACGATGGTTGTAATTCGCCGTCAATAGGTTGGTATGTTGCATTTTGAGTTGCTTATCGATAAGCGATCGGTCAATGAATTTTAATTTTGATTGGTTAGTCAATTCGTGTACGCTTCCATGCCCTTCAGCGTTGAATTTGCAGATCGTTTTTTCAATCTGAAAAACATTCATTAATTTTTGCGGCTTCAACTAAATAGCCTACATGCAACACATACGTAATTTTTGCATTATTGCCCATATTGATCACGGTAAATCGACACTGGCAGATCGCATGCTGGAACGTACGGGATCTATTACTGAGCGGGAGATGCAATCGCAGGTTCTTGATGACATGGATCTGGAACGTGAGCGGGGGATCACAATCAAGAGCCATGCCATTAAAATGGATTATAAGGCCAAAGATGGGGAAAAATATATATTTAACCTGATTGATACTCCCGGCCATGTCGATTTTTCCTATGAAGTTTCACGCGCACTGAAAGCTTGTGAAGGTGCTTTGCTGGTGGTAGATGCTTCCCAGGGTATTGAAGCACAAACCCTTGCCAATCTTTACCAAGCTCTGGAACAGGATCTCGAAATTATTCCGGTTTTAAACAAAATCGATCTGCCCGGAGCTGATCCGGAAGGGGTAGCTCAACAAATAATGGATTTAATCGGCTGTACAAAAGAGGAAGTTCTCCATGTGTCCGGCAAAACCGGCGAAGGTGTGGAGGAATTGCTTGAAGCGCTTGTTGGCCGCATTCCCGCCCCGGAAGGAAAACCGGATGCTCCACTCAAAGCCCTGATTTTTGACTCTGTTTTTAATATGTATCGCGGAGCTGTTGTTTATGTCCGCATTATGCAGGGTAAGCTCGAAAAAGGCAAAGGCATACGATTTATGGCTACCGATAAAGAATACGATGCTGATGAAATAGGATATTTGCGGATCAAACCGGAGCAAACAAAACAGCTCGATACCGGAGAAGTCGGATATATCATTGGAAACGTCAAATCATTGGATCACACAAGAGTGGGTGATACCGTGACCACAACTGATAATCCGGCGAAGGAAAAGATACCCGGTTACAAAGAGGTAAAGCCAAAAGTTTTCAGTGGTATTTACCCCACCAGTTCTGATGATTTTGAAAGCCTTCGTAATGCCCTTGAGAAACTTCAGCTAAATGATGCTTCACTGACTTTCCAGCCGGAATCTTCTAGCGCACTTGGCTTTGGTTTCCGGGCAGGTTTCCTGGGGATGCTTCATATGGAAATTATTCAGGAGCGGTTGGATCGCGAATTTGATATGGATATCATCACAACCGTTCCCAACGTGGAGTATAAAGTGGTAACCCATGAAGGGCAAGAACATCTGGTGGATAACCCGTCTGAGATGCCACCCGCCGGGGAAATTAAAAATGTTTACGAGCCTTTCATAAAAGCCCAGATAATCACACCGGCGGAATATATTGGTGCCGTAATGAATCTTTGCCAGGAGCGCCGGGGGCAATATGTCAATACGATGTATCTGGATACCAAACGCGTTGACATAAGCTATGAATTGCCGTTATCTGAGATCGTTTTTGATTTTTATGACAAATTGAAAAGCGGAACCCGAGGTTATGCTTCTCTGGATTATGATTTTATTGAAAGCAGACCCGGAAATCTTGTGAAACTTGACATCCTGTTAAATGGAGAGCCGGTTGATGCACTTTCAACTATTGTTCATCGCGATAAAGCCTATGAGTGGGGTCGCAAATTATGCGGCAAGCTCAGGGAGTTGATCCCCCGGCAAATGTATGAGGTTGCCGTTCAAGCGGCTATCGGTAACAAAATTATCGCGCGAGATACAATCAAAGCTATACGAAAAGATGTAACGGCCAAATGTTATGGCGGAGATATCACACGGAAGCGCAAGTTGCTGGAGAAACAGAAGGAAGGCAAAAAGCGGATGAAACAGGTTGGTGCGGTTGAGATTCCACAGGAAGCATTTCTTGCCGTATTATCAATGGATAATGATTAAGCTGGGTGATGGTTAACGCTACTGTAAAATATGATAGAGCCCGGATTGGAATCCTTGCCACCTTAGTGATTGGGCTGTCAGGATTTATGCAGGCGAATTCCCAGGAAGCACCTGAATTCGGGACGACCGATATCCAAAAAGTCCCTTATGAGGAGCACGAGGAGTTCGAAAACAGGTTTGGCAATATCGATTGGACTACTTCCGGTTTTGATGCAAGCCTGACAATCGATCGCATACCAACTTCCGAAATCCGTGCAAGATTACAGCAGGCATTTGGCGATCCGACTTTCCAAGTGGAGGACCTTATGAATCAGCCTGATTTTTCACAGAGTCAATATATTCAATTCGAATACTGGTTTATTATTGATGATGAGATCCCCATGATAGTTCTGGACGTCAACGGACCGTTCAGAAACGGTTTAATATTTGCAGGGGCACCTCAGTTTGTAGATCTTATGCCTGAAATAAAAAGAAATTTCAACCGGGAATTGATGAATGTTGATTCACTTGCTGATTATCAGGATTACTTTTATGATTTAGATGATCGGCAGTGGTACGTCGTAGCATATGAGGACGGTGAGTTTATCCGTGAAGAAATTTCAGATCCATTTTAACATGTATTAGTAACGAAAATCAGAAACTATCGTGGCAAAACGATCATCCCGCCGCACGTCAAAGCGGTCGAAGAAGCAAAATTCCGATGAGCACAAACGTGCTAAATCCTGGGCAAGGGAGTGGACAGATGCAATACTTTTTGCATTGATAGCCGCCATTATTATTCGCGCCTTTTTTATAGAAGCCTATCGCATTCCATCGCCATCTATGGAGCAGACGCTGTTGACAGGCGATTTCCTGTTAGTATCAAAGGTTCATTACGGGCCAAGAACTCCGATGACTATCGGGGTTCCGTTTACTAATATATTTATGCGAGGAGTAGAGCTGCCAAGTTTTCGGTTTCCTGGTTTTACGGAGATTGACAGAGATGACATCGTAGTGTTTAATTATCCGGTAGACCGTGAAATCGTCTCCCGGAAGACCAATTACATCAAGAGAGCTACCGGTATCCCCGGAGATACGCTTCTGGTCCAAAATAATCGCTTTATCAGAAATGGTGAGCCGGAAGAAATACAATCTACTTTTGAACATGAATACCAGGTGGATGTGGCTGATGACCGTAGATTGAGTTCAAGTCGGGTACGTGATGCTGGAGGTCGCATTAACGGCCGTGATGGCGACTCTTACCGCATCAATATGACCGAGGAAGTGAGGGATAAAATTGCTGACTGGGAATCCGTTGTTAATGTAGATTTGAATGTTTGGCCCGAGGATATGAATCAGTTCGGCCAGTTGCAGTTTGCATTTGCGCAGGCTTTCAACGGCAACTATCATAATATGGGCCCGATCGTAGTTCCCAGAGAAGGTTTGGAGATATCATTTGATGATGAATACCTGAACTGGGAGATGTATCGCGAAGCTATTACCCGCTTTGAAAATAATGATCTTGAGGAGGACGGTGATCAGATTTTAATAAACGGTGAACCCACTGATAGCTATATTTTTGAGCAGAATTATTATTTTATGGTGGGGGACAGCCGTGACAATAGTGAAGACAGCCGGTTCTGGGGATTCGTGCCTGAAGATCACATAGTAGGCCGGGCCGTTATTATCTACTTCTCCTGGGATGGCGAGCGTTTTATGCCACGATTCGACAGGATGTTTAACCTGATACATTGATAATAAAATCTGTGTAGACAGATCCGCGGATAAATTAATGTTTTAACTCTGGTTAATTTACAATAATCCGGCCGGCTGCGAAGGTTTCGTAGGTCTGGCTGTCTTCAAATGTGTAGTAGTACAGCCCCGGCTCAAGTGTGATATCAATCTGAGTACTGATTGTTGAATTATTGGCCTCAAGTGATGATTGATGTAAAGGTTGATCTTCAAGATAATCTCCTTCACGGTTGCTGTATATTCTTAGATAAATTTGGTCCGCGTTGATATTTGCAGCTTCTGCTTCAAAATTTATTGAATAGACCTGCTCTTCTTGTTCTGCCGTCAGAATGACATCTTCATCAGGTTGTATCAGTTCAAATTTTGCATCGGCACTTCGTTGCACATCATCCATTACATCTTCGAGGTACGGGTTGGACTCAAAATTTGCGGCATAAAGCTCCTGAATTTCATCAGAATCCAAATCAGCTATATTTTGATCCTGATGAGTTTCAAAAAACAGAAATCCTGAAATTCCAAGGAATCCGAGTATTAAAAAAGTGGCAGCTAATTTGTAAACCGATTTGCTTCCCCAGGTGTCGGATTGCTCCGAACTCTTATTCTTGGATTTTTGGGGTTCATTATTATAGCTGTCGCTTATACTATTAGGTTTTTTTTTATAATGCTTGCGGGCTACCGAGAACGTCTTTTCTAATTTATGCAGATGTTGCCGCGCTTCTCTGTTGTGAAGTAATAGTTCTTCAACTTGATCCCGCTCTTCTTCATTGAGCTCATTTCTGATGTATTTTTCTAATAGTTTTTGATATTCCATACTCAGTCCTATTTATGAAGAAGATTTAGTTGACTCAAACTCTTTAATTTTAAATGTAATTTTTTGCATTAAGCGATGCTTGATGATTCTGCAATGTTCTGCAGTAATGTCAAGTTGTCTTGCGATGTCCACAAGTTTATCGCCTTCACTATACATGGTTAATATAGCTCGTTCCCGCTGATCCAGATCATGTAATACATGTTCGATTAAATCCTGATCTTCAATATGATCGGGTTGTGATTGTCTGCTGCGATCTGAAATGGTTAAATAATAATTATTGTCATTCACCCCTAATTCTAATGCGTTGCTTCTTTTTCGCTTTCGGAGATTCTGGTTGACCATATTTTTGGCAATCCCGATCGCATAAGATTTCAGTCCTCTAAAAGTTTCGAATTCCGCTGGTGTGTCAACTTCTGCCGTTATAATTTCGAATAACTTTGAAAAAGCCTCCTGACATATCTCCTCAAGATCCTTTTCGTCAAAGAACTGGCTGTTACCGTAGTACTTTAGTAACCAATGTGTTATAGCTCGTTCAAGAACAAAGTACAACGAGGACCAGGCTTCGTCGTCTCTTTGCTTCAACCTTTCAAGAAACTGTTCAAATTTTTGTTCCGGTACGGAGACATCCATAACAGTTCATTTTATAATGTCCACAACAGTCAGTTTCGTAACAGGGAATGTTACATTTGTTTTGAAAACTTTTAATACGCAACGGCCTGTAAACTAATTAATCAGCGATTTGTTTTATCAAAATTGATCAGGTCATCCAAGCTAATGTAATTTTCATAGTAAGCTTTTCCAACGATCACGCCGTAAATCGGAAGCCTACTCAAATCTTCCAGATCCGAAACATTTGCCACTCCACCAGATGCGATTATGTATAAATCCGGATAATGTTGGATCAACTCTTTGTATAAAACCATGTTTGGCCCCTCCATCATTCCGTCCCGGGAAATATCAGTGCTTAAAACATATTTTAAACCAGAACTGAGGAATTGTTCAATTATTTCATGATAGGATCCTTCAGATGTATCCAGCCAGCCGCCATAAGCAAAAGATCCATCTTTGATATCCAACCCCAAAACAGCATGATCTCCATTGTTGAGAGATATCAGTTTTTCAAAATCAGCGGGCTGTTTTGCGGCCATTGAACTGCACACAACCCGGCTAACCCCGGAATCCATCAAAAGTCTGGCATCTTCAAACTTCCGGACGCCTCCACCACTTTGGATAGTTAACCCGGTTTGGGAAGCGATCTGCTCAATTTTATTCAGATTGCTGAATTGACCTTCCTTAGCCCCGTTCAGATCAACAATATGCAATTCCTGAATTCCGGCGTCAGCAAAGATGCGGGCAGCGTCAATAGGATTATCATAATAAACCGTTGGCGACCGGTAGTCTCCTTGTTGAAGACGCACAACTTTACCTTCAAGTAAATCTATTGCGGGTATGGGTTTCATTCAAGATCGATTAAATATTATTTAGTGGCTTAAAATTACCAAGAAACACTCTAAAAAATGACCAAATATCAAACAACAAATCTCAAAACTTGTCCCGGACAATTTCGGGATAATTTCCAATTTTCAATATTCAAAGATCAAAAAGGAGCCTTGCTGCTTGATTAGGGCTTTTCCAATACAAAATTTGTCCCGAACCCATTCGGGTTAATCAATATTTTAAACTAAAAAAATCGTTAAAAGTTTGGAAATTAGTTGATTAGGTATTGAATACTATTTGATAATTGGAGCTTCCGGTTTATCCAGGTTGGTTCACTTTGAATTTTATAAAAGGCACTTTTTAGATTTGTTTGTGCTTACTGACCATCTCTATAAAATTATACAAAATTTTGCTGCCTGCACTCCCTGATTTTTCCGGATGAAATTGCACGCCCAGGAAATTGTCTTTTGCGGTTATGGCACTAAAACGCCTTTGATATTCGCATTCACCTATAGTGTATGATGTAACCGGTGCATAATAACTATGAACAAAATAAAACCAGGGGTTATCATCAAGATCCTGTAGTAATGGATGGTCCGACTTTAGACTTACAATATTCCAACCCATATGGGGCACTTTACTGATTTTAGAATCAAACTTCTTCAGGCGCCCCTCGATGATACCCAGGCAGGCATTTTTGCTTTCTTCTGTGCTTGTGTACAATAGCTGCATCCCAAGGCAAATTCCAAGGACAGGTAGTTCAGTATGCCGGAGAAACTGATCCATACCAACTTCCTGCAAAGCAGTCATAGCCGATTCGGCGTGGCCGACTCCGGGGAAAATAATTCCATCAGCTTTGGAAAGTTGTTCGGATTCAGCCGATACAAAACTATCCACATTCAAACGGTTCAGGGCATTCCTGACAGACGCGATATTTCCGGCTTTATAATCAATTATGCCGATCATAAAGAGCCCTTTGAACTTGGCAGAATATTCATATAACGCTCATTCCGGTCACAGGAATGACGCAAGACCCGGGCAAGAGATTTAAATAACGCTTCTATTTTGTGGTGATCATTATCCCCGTATACACGCATATGAATGGTTGCCTTCAATACGGTCGCAAAGGAATGGAAAAAATGTTGTACCATTTCGGTTGGGAAATCACCGACAAATTCCCGCTTAAACTCCGCTTCAAATTCGAGATAAGGCCGGCCGGAGAGGTCAATGCTCACCGCAGCTTCCGACTCATCCATAGGGACAACAAAACCGTAGCGCTCTATGCCACGTTTATTACCCAATGCTTTTACAAATGCCTCGCCGAGCGCCAGTGCAGTATCTTCAATGGTATGGTGCTCATCAACATGCAGATCACCTTTACAGGTCAGGTTTAAATCAAAATAACCGTGTTTGGAAATTTGATCCAGCATATGATCAAAGAAGTCAAGACCGGTCGAAATATTGCTTTTGCCCTCACCGTCGATATTTAGTTGTACCGAGATATCGGTTTCGGAGGTTGCTCGTTTTATTTCAGAAAACCGATTGTTCAGGGTGATGAAATCAGCAACTTCACTTAATGAGGCAAGTTTTTTAATATGAGTTCCTTCAAATTCGTAAATAAAATCTCCATTGGTATCCTTGCGTATTACGGCATCAGCATCATTTTCCGAAAAAGAACCCATTTCAATCCCTTCTTGTCTTAACAGAATTGACTGAAGATCATTTAGCGCATTTTTGCGAAGCGCAAGCTGGTATCCGCTTTCAATAAGGCGTATAAACGAGTGTACAGCGTTTTTCGGCAGTATATAGCTGGATACACTTGGTTTTAGTGTGGATGGATCAATCCAAATTTTCATCTGCCAGGTGATTTAGTTCCGTGATCAGTTGGTCATTTTCCTGCGGAGAGCCGACGGTTATGCGTAATCCCTCCTCGCATCCCGGTTGATCTCCCCGATATCTTACTATAACGCCCCTTGCCGCCAGTTTTTGATACACGGAATATGCATTTGTAAAATGAACAAGCAAAAAGTTAGCATCACTCGGGCGAATAGAGCTAACAAGCGGATTTTGCTGCAAAGTCCGCTCGAGGCGCTTGCGTTCAGCAAGAAGTTTTTCTGCAAATCCCTGCATTTTTTTGTGATTTTCTAAGGCCTCAAGCGCAGCGTTAGCCGTTAGTTTGTTGATATTATATGGAGCCTTCATCCGAAGCATAAAGGATATAAGTTCTTTATTGGCCATAGCAGCACCAATTCGGACACCGGCCATACCAAATGCCTTTGATAAGGTTTGCAAAACGACCAGATTCGGATACTGGTCAATATTGCCGCTCCAACCGGGAGATGAGCTGAAGTCAATATAAGCTTCATCAACTACAACCAGCCCGTCAAACCGGTTGAGAATGGAGGTTACGGCATTGGCATCAAGCAGATTCCCGGTAGGGTTATTGGGTGAACAAAGAAAAATGATCCGGGTATTTTTATCAGTATTGTTTAAAATTTCCTCCGGCACGGGTTGAAACTGTTCATTCAACCGGGTTTCCTTTACCTGAATTTCATTGACATCGGCTGCCACTTTATACATTCCATAAGTTGGCGGGGTGATCAAAATATTATCAACGGCAGGGCGGCAGGTCATCCGAATAAGAAGATCAATAGGTTCATCGCTGCCCACTCCAAGGAATATTTGATCCTTCCGGATGCCCCGAAAATCAGCCCAGGCGGCACGTACGCGATCCTGAACCGGATCAGGATACCGGTTTAAATTCAGCTGTGAGGGTATTACCGATCCCAGGCTGTTTTCATTGGCGTCCAGCAGGATACCTTCACTAAAATCGTCGCGCGCGCTGCGGTACGGTTTCAGGTTCCGGATGTTCGGGCGGATCAATTGAGTGATGCTAAAATCAGATGAAGGCATGAAATAAAAATTTCAAATGAAATGTAATCAGATTGTTTTAGCTGTTGTTCATGGAATCAAGCCGGATCGTAACCGCACGCTTATGTGCTTCAAGTTCTTCAACTTCAGCCATAGTGGTAACCGCCGGTGCAATGGATTTTAACCCTTCCTGAGTGAGTTCCTGCGTGGTGATGAACTTGAAAAAATCGAGCAGAGATACCCCACTGAACATCCTTGCATAGCCGTAAGTGGGCAGGGTGTGATTGGTTCCGGATGCATAATCCCCCACACTTTCGGGGGTCCACGGCCCAATAAAAACAGAGCCGGCGTTGGTCACCTGATTACACAACTCTTCTGAATTTTCCGTGATTATAATCAGGTGCTCGGGTGCGTAGCTATTTGAAAAGGAAATGGCTTCATCCGCGGAGTCTGTACGGATGATCAAACTCTCCTGCAATGCTTTGGCAGCTACTTCTTTACGGGGAAGAACGGATAGCTGTGAATCAATCTGTTGTTGGAGAGCCTGGTAATCAAAATTGCCTATGCCGACCAGCACAACCTGACTATCGGTGCCGTGTTCAGCCTGGGAGAGTAAATCAGAAGCGACGAAAGCCGGATCAGCGGTTTCATCAGCTATCACCAACACTTCGGAAGGCCCTGCCGGCATATCAATTCCGATCATTGCATCGCTGTTGAGCAGCATCATCTTGGCTGCGGTGACAAACTGGTTTCCCGGTCCGAAAATTTTATCCACTTTACCTACACTTTCAGTACCGTAAGCCATGGCTGCTATTGCCTGGGCGCCACCAGCCAAAAGAATTTGTGTCGCTCCGGTTTTATGAGCGGCATACTCAACCTCGGGGGGTATAGTGCCATCAGGCGCTGGTGGTGTAGCAATGATAATTTCTTTGCAGCCGGCTATTTGCGCCGGCGTTCCGAGCATGAGAGTAGTGGAAGGCAATACTGCCGTACCGCCGGGGATATATAAACCGACCCGTTCAATGGCACGCGGGATACGGTGACAGACTACGCCCGGCATGGTTTCAGTTTTCAGCGGCGCAGGGTATTGTGCTTTATGGAACTTAAAGATATTGTCATATGCGGTATCAAAAGCAGAGGTAACATTCTCGGGCAGATCGAGTTTATCAGGTGATTTTACTTCCCTGCAAACGGGATCCGGCCGGACTCCATCAAATTGTTCAGTATACTTCAGAAGCGCCTGGTCGCCTTGAGATTTTACCTCATCGATGATCGGAGTGATTTGATCGATTACCGCGGCAATATCGATTGAGGGCCGTTTGACCAGTTCATTCAACTTAGTTTCGGATAAATCCCGGAAAAGATATGTTTTCATCAGGCAATCATATTTTCAATGGGCATTACGACAATACCGGTAGCACCGGCTTGTTTAAGTTGCTCCATCACTTCCCAGAATTCTTCCAGAGGAATAACTGAGTGGATTGCGATCATCTCTTCATCTGCCAGTGGAAGAACCGTAGGGCTGTTAAGGGAGGGGATTATGGAGCTAATTTCCTCAAGAGAATCTTTAGGAGCATTCATCATAATATATCGGCTGCGCTCAGCTTTCTGCCGTCCTTCAATCCGAAGCAGAAACTTATTGATTAATTCCTGCTTTTGCGGATCAATAGGTTTGGCAGTTTGAATAAGCTGGCACTCGGAATGGAAAATCTGCTCAAGCTCTACCAGTCCGTTAGCTTTCAGAGTGCCACCGGAGGATACCAAATCGCAGACTGCATCGGCAACCTCAAGCGTAGGAGCGATCTCCACTGCACCGGAAATTTCGATGATATTTACATCGATATTTTTTTCATCAAAATATTTTTGAGTAAGAACCGGATAACTGGTAGCTATTCTTTTGTTGTTGAGTTGTGCAACTGATTTGATGTCGCCGTTTTTGGGTACGGCAATGGACAATCGACAGGCTCCGTAATCGAGTTCGCGAACCACATTGACATTAGCCTGCTTCTCCTCAGTAACGTTAGCTCCCACAAAGCCGAGTTCGCAAACGCCATCCTGTACATATTCAGGGATGTCATCATCGCGGATGAGCAGTAATTCAACATTATAATTTTTAATGGGTACCATAAGACGGTTACGGTATCCGTCAAATCGAAGTCCGATATTTTCAAGAAGGTCAATAGTGTTTTCTGAAAGGCGTCCTTTTTTTTGGACGGCAATTCGTAAAGAGTCTCCGTTATTCACGAGATAAAAGATTTTTGGTTAGTAAAATGTAGTAAGCCGTAGAAAAGCAAAAATAGTTCATCACCCTAAAACAGGGTGGTGATGGCCGCTATGGTGGGGTGGTATCACCAGAAGGATAATATGTTTGTATTGAGCTATAAACATAATCTTTAAAAGGTACAAAATACTTGTCTCAATTAAAATGCAGAGTTGAGAAGAATTCAGATATTATATTAAAAAATCGGGATGTTTATCACTGAGTTATTCTCAGAAGAATCAGCTGTTTTTGAAAATGTGAGAGCCTAACCTGCTATATTTTCAAAGGTGTGAATTAAGATATAAGAATGGCCACCACTAATTACAAATCAGGCGCGGGACACATTCCGAAAAACTTAATCAAACTCACTCTCACTTAAACGAACAGAAATATTATTATCGGCCATTTCTTTCTTTAAATCCTGAATTTCTATTTCCCTGAAGTGAAAAATGCTTGCAGCCAGTACGGCATCAGCGTTGCCCAGCTTAACGGCATCAATGCAGTGATCCGTGGAACCAGCTCCGCCACTTGCTATGACAGGAATGGATACATTGGAAGAAACGATTTGAAGCAATTCATTGTCGAAACCATCTTTTGTGCCATCAGCATCCATGCTGGTAAGCATGATCTCGCCGGCCCCGCGCTGCTCAACCTCGCGGCACCATTCTATAGCATCCATCCCGGTATCTTTTGTGCCGGCGTGGGTAAAGACATTCCAGTGATCACCTGTCCGGCGGGCGTCAATTGCGGCAACGATGCACTGAGAACCAAAGCGGGCGGCTGCCCTGCTTATCAGGTCGGGATCGCGGACGATACTGCTGTTCAGCGAAACTTTGTCCGCACCGGCTTTAAGAAGATCTGCAATTTCATCCACTTCTTTAATGCCACCACCTACTGTAAAAGGAATACTAATGGTTTCAGCTATGCGGCTGACCAGTTCAATAAGCGTTTTGCGTTTTTGGTTAGTAGCGGTGATGTCGAGAAAAACCAGTTCATCGGCGCCTTCATTTGAATAACGTGCGGCTAGTTCAACCGGATCACCGGCATCACGCAGACCCACAAAGTTTACGCCCTTTACGGTACGGCCGTCTTTGATATCGAGGCAGGGAATAATTCGGGTAGCTAACATGGCAGATTTTTGTATTGAGTTTTGCAGTAAATAACAAAATTGAAAGCTCTCTGGTATGAAACGATTTTTTAACGTACCTGTTGAGAACTTTCTAATCCAATGACTCACAAACGGATTAAAACAATCACTTTACAATTCGGGCTGAAATAGTATATTATCCGTAATGAACAATCAATAACCAAAACGAATAGCAGAATGAAACATCTTTGGCAATTATCGTTTTTTTTAATGGTAGCTCTTTTGCTGGTAAAATGTGGCGAAACAGAAGAGCAGCCTCCCGAGGTCGATCCGGTAGATGATGTCGATATTCATCAATCATTCTTAAATAATCTGGTAAGTTTGTGCGATGTAGAACTAACCGGTGAAGCAACCTACCCCGATCCGGAAGATGCTGAGGATCACGACCTGGTAGGTACCGGCCTGAGAGTCCATATTTCTTCCTGTGAAGAAGATGAAGTTAAAATCGATCTGTATCGCGATGACGGGGAAACATGGCACGGTACCTGGGTGGTTTCAATGCGAGATGAGGGATTGCATCTCTATCATGATCACCTCGGAGATGAGCGTGATGAAGAAGATCTCGGCGAAGATGATGCTCATGGTTATGGCGGCTATGCCAGTGATGAAGGCGATGCATACCGCCAATACTTTCCAGCAGATGAAGTAACAGCTGAAATGCTGCCGGAAGCTGAGACTAATGAATGGATGATGCAGGTAGATCTCGAAGCACAGAAGTTTATATACTATCTCGAACGCCATGGTGAGCCACGATTTCGTGCCGAGATGGACATGAGCGATGTACTTTCAATGGCACATTAGAAATACTGAAAAAATTGGAGAAACCTGACAGATAGCAACATCTGTCAGGTTTCAAAATAGCTGGAATTTACCTCCCTGAAATCTCTTTTTCGCGCAGGCGCTCCTGCTCTTCGAGAAATGCCTCCCGCTCTTCAATATTTTCGCGTTCCAGATCATCTTCAGGTTCGAGATGATGCTCCCATTCAAACTCTTCCCGGTGCCAGTAAAGTTGATCATCTTTAACGCTTAGTACAGTATATCCCGGCTTGTGACCGCGCCAATTGCCGCCCCACCACGCCGCCGAAACCGACTGACTGGTAATGTACCAGATACCATTGTAATAAAAATCCTCAACAATATGCATGTGACCTTGCAGGACAGCTTTTACATTATGACGCTCAAGGATTTCACGAAACTCACGATTGTCCTGGCAAACGCGGCCGTGCATAGCTTTCATTTCCTGGTCACCTTCAATCTGTCCGATATTGCAGAAGGCAGCAATATGAGTTACCAGCACAGTCGGTTTATCGTGATGAGCTCCAAGGTCCCAGCGTAGCCATTCGAGTTGTTCTTCACCGAAGCGCGCTTCATAAGAAGGGCCGTGGTCGGTTTCTACCGGGTAAATCGAATCGAGTACGACGAAATGCCAGCCACCGTGATCGAAGCTATAGTATTTTTTATCCATACCAAGCCGGTCCATGATCATCTTTTTGCCGATGTCCGGATCATCAATATCGACCTTACGCCTGGCATTCCAACCCAGAACGTCATGATTTCCTATGCAGTGGTACCACGGCATATCAAGGCGGTCAGAAATGGTTTTATATAAATAAATCTGATCTTCGAATTCCGCCTTTTCGGTGTATAATCCATCAAAAGGGCCATCGCCGCCCATTAAAACAAAGTCAGGTCTGGTATCTAATTGCTGCACGTGATCGATGCATGTCTGATAACCGATATGTCCTTTACGTGCTCTGCGAACGTGCGTGTCAGTTAGATGCAAGAAGGTGAAATCCGGATCTTCAACGCCACCTTTGGTGTGTCCGGATTTCCTTTTCGACCCGAGCAGACTAAAACCCGCGGCACCGGCAAGCATTTTTTTTAAAAAAGAGCGCCGCCCGGCAGACGCGGTCCAGTCTCCGGAATTAGTTTTTTTCATAAGAGTGCTTGCTGATTAATTATCTTCAAGCAATGTATGATCGGTGGGGTTGCCCTCTTCATCACCTTCATAAAGCAATACTGTGTAGCTTGTTTCGGCATCAACATCTACTTCAGCTTCGTATAGCACATCTGTGGAACCCAGCTCGGTAACTCTCATGGTTACATTACCTGATTCAATAGGCTCGTAGCGTACCAGCTCCTGTTCAGGATTGTTATTGAAATCAACTTCAACAAATTGCGGAACTACGTCAGGATCATCTAAGTCATCACCGGGATCGGTGAAGTAGACATCAAGAGTAGGAGAATGTTTGAAAGCATTAAATATCCGGACTCGTGTACCACCATCCGGATCTACAATGTCGTCGTTTTCCACCGCCCGAAGAATAATATTATCCTCATCGTCTTCGAAGGCATACATATTGTAACGCCGTTCGTATTCAATAAAGTTAGTGCGATCGGAAAAGAGAGTGTCTCCGGTTTCGCTATCCAATAAATTGGTTAGGCGCTGACCAACACTTACTTTTTCATATTCTGTCATATCTTTGAAACCGGCATTTGAAAACAAGTCGCGGTCACCAATACCGAAATCCACCGTTTTGTCATCAAGCAGACTGTAGATGCGGATTTCTCCCTCTGAATCAGGGTATTCATCGTCAGTACCTTCGTAATTTGTAAATATTTCATCACAGGAGGCGAATGAAAATACTACAAGAACCAAAACAGCAAATGGGAATGCATTTTTCATAGTAGTCATAAGAACTTTCAGCTTTTATAATTGAACCAACTTAATCAACAATTTAATAAGTGCGGGAATTAAACGCCAAAACAACATTAATTTTTATCAGAAAATCGCTTTTCGCAAAAATATTCTTACAATTAATAATGGCAACTTTATATAAGATTTATTAATCTCAAACAACCGGTTTTGAAATACAGGCCAATTATTTGAACTATTAAAAAGCTGTTGGTATGAGTTCATGGCTCGATAATTTTCCTCAACACCGGATTTTATCGCTGGATGCATTCCGGGGAGCTACGATCCTCGCTATGATTCTTGTGAATAATCCGGGTACGTGGGCGGCTATTTATCCGCCTCTCGCACACGCTGAGTGGCACGGATGGACGCCCACCGATCTTATTTTTCCTTTTTTTCTGTTTATCGTCGGAGTAGCAATTTCATACGCTTTTCCGAAATATATGGAGAAGGGCGCAACCGAAGCTGAGTTGATGAAGAAGGTATGGGTACGGTCTGCCAAGATTTTCGGGCTCGGTCTGATAATGTCTGCCTATCCCTTTTTTACCTTAGATGGCGGATTTGGTTTAAGCGATAATCTAACCGAAATCCGGATTCCCGGCGTTTTGGAAAGAATTGCAGTATGTTATCTGGTTGCTTCCGCTATTTATCTGTATGCCGGAAAAATGACGATGCACATATGGTTATGGGGGCTCCTGATTTTTTACTGGCTGGCAATGACGTTAATCCCGGTGCCAGGCCACGGGGCCGGGATGATTGACGATCCGGAAGGTAATCTGGCTGCCTGGATCGATCGTATGATTCTTACTGAAACACATATGTACCGGGGCGGACCTTACGATCCTGAAGGTATTTTTAGTACACTTCCGGCTATAGCCACTACTCTTTTAGGCGTTTGGTCAGGTAGTATATTGCGGCAGGATGCCAACCCGGAAAGACGCACCAGTGATTTGTTTTTGTGGGGGTTTGTCCTGCTGATTATCGGTTATATCTGGAATGGAGTGTTCCCGATCAATAAGCCGATTTGGACCAGTTCCTATGTGGTATTTTCCGGCGGATTAGCAATGTCTTTTCTGGCAATCAGTTACTGGATTATTGATGTAAAACAAAACCGCTATTACACCTATCCGTTTATTGTATATGGCGTAAACGCGATTGTAGTATTCTTCTTTAGCGGTATTGTTGCTCGAACTATGTACATGATCACCTGGGAGGCTGCTGACGGAACCGAGTACAGTCTGCACTCGTGGATATATCAAACCTTTTTCCAGCCGATTCCGGGAAGTGAGGAGTTCAGCTCTATGCTGTTTGCTTTCCTGTGGATTTTTGCATGGTTCATCGTACTGCACATCATGTACAGGAAGAACATAATTATTAAAGTTTAAACAGAAGATTTCGTGCGGATTAAATCTGTTTCAAAGATGGATTTAATCCGCACCTTCAGTCTCGGGAGTAGAGGTAGTTGCCTGCTGATCAACGTATTTATCGAGTTTTTTGGATTCGCATAAATACTTTTTGTCTGATGCTGCTCTTCCGCAATCTTTGCATATGTAATCGGGATTACTCACAATTTCAGCAAGCAGCGCGAATTCCTTTTTGATTCGTTTCTTATCCCATTTACAAATTTCTTTCTTTTTGCCCATCAGTAAAGTGGAATCGGGTTAGTTTTTAACGCCAAGTTGCAAAGAAGCCAGTGCTGAAACTCCGTAAGCAGCAGCCGCAGTTCCCATAACGATACCGAATCCAGCTTCGAGCGTTACAAGGGTTGCCAGCGCGGTAGCTGAAACAGACAGGCAGCTGTCAATGCCGCAAGCCCAGGGGATATGGGATTCGTTGCTTCCCGAAAGTCGGCGTAATCCGAACGGAAACATCATTCCCATAAAAAAGGCGGGTGGAGCCATCAGCAAAAACATGAACAGTACTCTGAGTAACAAAGGCCAGCCCATCGTCAGGTTTAAGACAGGCATCAGAAACAGAGTGTAGAGGATGATCAGTGCCGCTATTAGGGCACCGGTTCTTAAAGTTGTTTTTTGATCTGCGTTAAACCGCGAAGAAAAGTAGCTTCCGGTTCCTGAGAAAATCAGCAAAGTTGCCAATACCATAGCGGTTGCATAGACCGGCAAGCCGAGATAAAGCACAAGCTGCTGGATAAGCACGATTTCAAAAAACATAAAACCCACACCAAGGCCGGCAAAATAGAGAAATGTCCAACGCCGGCGTGTACCCTGCCAGCCGATGCGAAACAGTGGCAGAATAATTAGAATAATAGACGCCAGAACTATCTGAATGAAAGTTACACCAGCCAGCACGAAGCCGAGCTCCATGTAAGGTAGCTCTCCGTCGCCGTAAAATTCGCGAAGTTCCGGGATGGTTTGCCATTCAAGGAAATGGGAGAAGAAAGGCTGGTTATCGGTAGCCGGCTGCAGATTAAAAGTATATTGATCGATAAAATTATCAACATTGCCGTACGCAACCGAATCCATGTATGCAAATATAGAAGTATCTTCAATGCGGTTAAACCGGTCGCGTTCTCCTTCTTTAAGATCTTCGAGCAGTAAAGGGTCAAAGTTTAATCCGGAGGAAAATTCCCGGATAGTTTCACGCTCGCCGCTACTGACCGGCGATTTGCTGAGAACGAACGTTGTGGTGCCCCAGCTGCGGACGGCGATCAGATGTTGCCGGTGGTTTTCAATTTCTTTTTCTTCCAACAGCTTACGCCAGGTAACCGGTAGTTTAAGCGCCGGGCGTAACGGGTAATCCATCCAGGCGGTAGCAGCTATCATTCCGTCCTCAGAAAGCTGATCCCACATTTCCGAAAAAGCTTCCTTTGTCAGATGATACTGCTCCTGCATGGCATATACACCTGCCGACCCGCCAAACATGCCCAAAACCGGCATCACAATCAGATCAAATTTGGATTCGGAGTTTCCGGCGAGATATGATCGAAGAGTGGTGTTTTTCAGTGAAACCCGATCATCAAGGTAAAGGGAGTCAATCCATTCGGGGTGATAGTGAGTAAGCAGGCGGTTTGCATGGTTATTTGGTTCAACGGCAACTGTTTCGGATGCTCCCTGAGATACAGCCTGGGATACATCAGTCCCGGTTGATGCATTCACGACCATTACCTGGTCAGGATCCCGAAATGAATAGGGAAAAACGCGGGTGGTGTAATCCAGAATGTGATCTCCGGCCTCGGTTTTACCACGGCCAAGCAGAGTTCCGTAATATTCGCCGTTGTTGTACATGACATTTTTTACCGGCGGCTCCTCGGTGAAGTTCAGGCTGAGTCCGGGTGAGAACCGCTGAGCTTCGGCTTTCACAACTTCAAGTGTGCCGTGGGGGCTTGGTGAGCGATGAATCACTTCAGCTTCCGGAAGGCGGAGTGAGTTTTGAATCGCTTTATATTCCGAAGGCTCAGGCATCGCCGGATTTATGATGCTCACCAGTGGAATGATCAGGGCAGCTGCCCAGCCGATTATAAATTTGGGATTTTTGATCCGTGTAAGCCAAGCTGCCGCAAAGGCAAGCAGGCTTAAGATTCCTGACAGAACCGCGACTTCCGCCACCCATAGGAGACCGATAATCAAAATAGCTCCGATTCCGGAACCGATCATGTTGGCAAAGTACAACGGCCCGATCCGGTATACCTCCTGATAGAATACAAGAGTGATCGCCAATCCGGCAAAGAAAAAGGGGAGGCAATAGGCCAGATAAGTGAAGATCAGCAATCCGATTTGAGCCCGCTCAAAAAAGAGAAGAAAGGCGTCAAAATCACCAAATAAACCGGAAATCCAGACCGTGCCGGCCATGGTTACGCCGGTAAGCAGATAAAGGAGAGGCAGCAAAGTTTCATAATGCCGGGTGAACCAGTTTCTGAATATTGCGAGCACCGTTCCGGCAGCACCGAAGCCAAGCATAGCCATGGAGATGACCATATAAGCAAAATGATGCCACTGGGAGATTGACAGGATTTGCATGATCACCAGCTGAAAGGCTATCACGGCTACAGAAGTCAATCCTACTGAAATTGGAATCCGGTAGGTCATGTGGAGGCAGCGGTTTTTTCGCCCATACAGTTTATTCTCCGGCTAATTTTGGCCGAAACCGGCACCCGGCCCCCGGCCCCCGGCTACTTCTTCAAATATTTTTGGATGCCGGTATATCCAGGTTAGAATCACCCCGTTATTCATCCTTGCGCTCAAACGGAACAAACTGAACTGCCATCAATGCCTCAGTGATGATGTCGTCCCCGTCTTTTTCGACTAACATAAGTTGTTGGGTCTGAAACGGATGGCCGACGGGAATAACCATTATGCCGCCATCTTTAAGTTGGTCAACAAGGGGAGAGGGGATGTCCGGTGATGCTGCGGTTACAACGATAGCATCAAATGGGGCGTGCTCCTCCCAGCCGTAATACCCGTCGGCATGCTTTACTTTTACATCTTCATAGCCGTTCCGGGCGAGGTTATCACCGCCGAATTCAGCAAGTTCTTCGATAATCTCAATAGTGTAAACCTCATCAATAATTTCTGCCAAAATTGCTGCTTGATATCCCGAGCCGGCACCAATTTCCAAAGCGCGCTGGTCGGGTTCAAGGTCAAGAAGTTGCGTCATGTAGGCTACGATATACGGTTGTGAAATTGTTTGTCCGTGACCAATTGGGATCGGTTGATCGGTGTAGGCTCGGGCTCGCTGGCCACTGGGTACAAAATCGTGCCTGGGGACATTTCTCATTGCTTGAAGTGTGGCTTCATCCAGGATATCCCGTGCTTCGAGTTGGTTGGCAACCATGTACTCACGCTCTTCCTCAAATTGATCATTACCCATCAAAGAATTTGTCTGGAAGAACAGAATTATCGCAAACAAGTAAACAAGGTGCTTCATGGCAAAGTCAGTTTAGGTTTAGTCTTATGCAGATTAACGCCAGCTTGGTTACGGTGTTTTACAGATTATACCAGATGAAAAGATGGAACAGACAGCATTCCATCAATTTATTTGTTTTACAATACCATCAAAACCATCATCACGCAATCGTTCAAGCTCTCTATTAGCATCTGCTATACTGGTATAAGAGCCGTAATAAACAAAATATCTTCCGCGCCCGAACATATGTTCGAAGTGCAGGTAAGCCTCACCCCCGATATCATCAACGAGTGTTTCCGCATATCTGGGATAACCGTATTCTCCCAGCTGCAGGGTGTAAACTTCCTGATCAAGATCATCCGGTATATTACCCCCCGCTTCAACAAGGTATAATTTTACTTCGGCTATCCCTGAATCCATCATATCCAGTTTTTCCCCTGCTGCCCGTGACAAATCGATTATCCGGCCTTGCTCGTAAGGGCCGCGGTCATTAATGCGAACCTGCACCGTGCTGTCATTCTCGGTGTTGACAACTTCAATTATGGTATCAAAAGGGAGAGTGCGGTGGGCGGCAGTGAGTTCCTGTTCGTCGTATATTTCACCACTTGAGGTGCGCTGACCGTGAAAACCCGGTCCATACCAACTCGCTTCTCCGGTTTGCAATTCTCCCTCCTCACATCCGAATAATAACGGAATCAGTAATATTAAAAACGTAATCAGATATATCCCTTTTCGCATAGTGATAGGTTTATTATCAATACTACACAAAGTGAAGTATTGCAGCTTATCGTTCAAATATTGCAAAGCCACTAATTTTTGAATGTAAAATGCACCATAAAGCGGATAGATAAAAATTGAATTTTCGAGAGATAAATTGGAGTTAAACAGATAAGTTATGAAGGAGAAAATATATTTTAAATATTCATAATTGAGTAGTACGAGAGACTATAATATTGACGTTGCCCGCTTTGCATTATCCACACAATACCATTTTGAAACTACATCGATGAACGTTTATGAGTTAATTGAATTTACAGCTGTGGCTTTATCGGCTATGTTTGTAATAATCAATCCATTAACAGCCACATTCTTGTTTTTGTCAGTTGTTCCTCAAGAGACGGCTGAGCGCCAAAAACAACTTGCCTGGCTGGCATTAAAAGTAGGCCTTTCTATCTTGATTGCTTTTGCGTTGCTGGGCAGCTTGATATTTCAGTTTCTGGGGATTACGCTAGGAGCGTTTAAGATAGCAGGAGGGATCATATTATTCAGCATCTCCCTGCGAATGATCTCAGAAACCAAAACAATCTCAGAGAGTTACACGGTGGAGCAGTATAATAAAGCGCCGAACTCAATAGCCATCATGCCGCTTGCGATCCCGTTTATCAGTGGGCCCGGTTCAATTACTACGGTGATGATTTTATCCACAAATGCTACCACTATTTGGCATAGTCTTGTTCTGATATTGGTTATTCTCTTGATTGTCTATGCGGGGTATTTTGCGATGACCAAAGCAAAACATATCGTCAGATTTCTCGGCGATACCGGCAAGGAAGTACTTGTGCGGATGATCGGTTTGATTTTAGCTGTTCTTGCCGTCCAGTTCGTGATTAATGGTATTACAGAATCAATCCATAATGATTTTTACTGGTTATTTGAAATAATAGATGATGATTACGAGGATTATGTTGATCAAATCAAGAATATCATTTGATCAACTCATGGATAGGATACAAAATAAAACAGCCACGACCTTCCTGATTAATATCGTTCAGAAAAGGCGTGGCTGAGGTTTTCACTTAAATGAAATTAAAATTATTTAGTACCCATTTTCATGAAGGTATTTCTCCAGCCATTTCAGTTGCCGCTCGGCGGCATCTATGGTGAATTTGGGTTCTTGAATTCCATGGGGCTGACGTGGATATGTAACCATTTTGGTGTCCACACCCAGTCGATCCAGCGCATTATAGAGTTCCTGCCCCTGAGATGGCGGTACTCTGACATCCTCTTCAGGATGAAGAATCAGAGTAGGGGTACTGATATTTTCAACATTGAAGATTGCAGAATGACGCTGGAACCGTTCGGTTTCCTCCCAGAATTCACCTTCAAAGTAGTCAGGCAGGAAGCTGGGAATATCTGCAGTTCCGGTCATACTAATCAGATTGGTTACCCCGGCACCTACCATGGAAGCCTGGAAGCGGTCTGTTTGCGTAATGGCAAATGAGGACATGTAGCCACCATACGACCATCCCATAATCGCCTGCTGGTCTTCATCCACTTTGCCTTCTTCAATCAGATAATCGAGGCCGGCTTTCATGTCTTCGAGATCACCAAAACCCCAGTCGGAGATGTTGGCAAAACGAAAATCTTTGCCGTATCCGCCAGAGCCGCGGAAATTGGGCCGGAGGATGAAGTACCCTTCAGCGGCAAACTTTTGCAGGGGATAAACAGCGGGCGAGGCTACATAGCTTTCACCATACACCCCGGTAGGTCCGCCGTGAACATGCAATAAAACAGGGTAGGTTTCTCCCTCTTCATAATCAAGCGGGTAGATCAGAGGCGATTCTATTTCAAATCCGTCAGTGGATTCATAGGTAATTACCTCGGCGTGAGCAATTTCGGTTTGCTCATAACCCTCATTGATATTCGTAAGTCTATCGGGAGTAAAGTCTTCACCTTCAGAAATGATAATATCCGGAGCCTGATCAAAATCCTGGTGTGTTGCGGCTATGGTGGAGGCATCATCTGATAAAGAAAAGCCGGTAAACCTGCCGTCGCCTTCAGTGATCTGTTGGTATTCGCCCCCGTCTACTGGTATAGCAAACAGATCTATAGAAGTCTTATGCAGCTCCTGGTAGAAAATGTGCCCGCCATCAGGTGACCATTCCATGATACTGGGTTCGTCATCATGAGTTTCACCAAGCTGTTGCAAAGAGCCATCCTCAAGATCTTTCACAAATATATAACTGAATCCCGGCCAGCGGGGATCACCATCGTCGGAAGTAAAGGCAAGGTAGTTGCCTTCCGGAGAATAAAGCGGGCTGGTATCAGCGCCGCCAAGATCGACTAACTCCTCAACGGCACCACTATCAGCCGGGACGGTAGAGATATCCGTATCAGGCCAGTCATCTGCTTTCGGAGTAGGTTGATGATCAAAAGCTAAAGTTTCACCATCCGGGGACCAATCAAAGCTATTGATGTTGAAATCGCCTTCAGTCAGCCGCTGGATTTCAACAGGCTCTTTATCCTGTGGATCAACATCAAAAACATACAGATGGGTAAAGTTAAAATCTTCATCCACTACATTTACATCTTCACGCTCGCGCTGCCGGCGCCGGTCTTCTTCATCAGGCGGGTCACTCATCAGGAAGGCAATCTGCTCTCCATCCGGTGACCATTGATAGCTGCCGACACTGCCTTCAGCTTCAGTAACCTGCCATGCTTCACCGCCGCGGGGATCGATCATCCAGATTTGATTGCCATCATTTCCACGGGTAGAAGTGAAAGTCAGATATTCTCCATCAGGAGACCACTGCGGGTTGGAGGCCGACTCGTCACCGCGTGTTAACTGATATTGCCGTGAACCATCGGCATTTACCATGTGAATATGAGTGAGATAATCACTTTTTTCGCCTTCGGTTCGCGACTCTGAAACCGTAAAAGCGATCCATTCTCCATCGGGCGAGATTTCAGTTCCTCCTACCCGTTTGAAATTTTCCACCATATATTGGGGAGACCATAAGTCATCATTCTCTTCATTTCCGTGTTCATCTGCAGCCGGAGCAGATGCTCCGCAACTGGCAAAGACAAAAATCAACAATACAGAAAATAGTGTGTGTTTATTCATAATGATTGTTTTTGATTAAACGATTGCTGATAAGCTACAAAGGTTTTTGCAAATGGCAATCAGGTTTCTCAAAGAGTTACGAACTAAGGGTTTTTCTGGTTTCGAAAAGAATAATTTAAATTGATATCACAACTTTTGGACTTGGTGAAAGTGAAGCTATTATTAAGGTGGGTTATGCTTCGTGAGCCCTGAGCATAGTCGAAGGGCTCACGAAGGGTGACTTTACACTGATTTTCACCAAGTCCGAAAGTTGTTTTGGTATTATAAAGCAAGGTAAATTGTACCGGATTTTGGGAACTGAGTTACTGCAAATTCAATGATAACTTATTAGATTCAATTTTAATCCAATCATTCAATAATTGAAACTATGGCACGATGGATTTTTTTTACGATACCTTTTTTGATTTCTTTTCTATGCTTAACCGGAGATGTCATCATGGCCAATAATCCCTCTTTTGATTCTGATGATAATGAAAACCGGCGCGCCCGCGATCTGGGGGTGGAACCCGGCATACTTCAGCCCGGACAATGGAATGCGATAACAGATGTGGATGGGGTTTCAGTCGGTCAGAAAACAATTGTGGAGGGGGATGATGTCAGAACCGGTGTTACGGTGATCAACCCGCATGAAGGAAATGTTTTTCAACAAAAAGTACCCGGCGCGATTTATGTAGGCAACGGATTCGGGAAAGCGCTTGGATTTTCACAGGTGAAAGAGCTTGGTGAGATCGAAACGCCGATAGCTCTGTCTAACACTTTAAGTACCTGGGATGTAGCAGCAGCTGTTCGCGACTATATGCTGGCTAAGGAGGGTATGGAGGATGTCCGGTCGATCAATCCGCTAATAGGCGAAACCAATGATGGTTTTTTGAATGATATTCGTGGCGGGCATGTAACCAAAGATCATGTATTGGAAGCATTTGAAGCAGCAGATAGTGGTCCGGTTGAAGAAGGCAACGTTGGTGCCGGCACAGGAACGCGAACGCTCGGTTTCAAAGCCGGGATTGGCACTTCTTCCCGCATTTTGCCTGAAGAACGCGGCGGTTATAAAGTTGGCGTACTGGTTCAGGCAAATTACGGAGGAGTTTTGACGATCAATGGTGCTCCGGTTGGTGAGGAGCTGGGGACCCACTTTATGTCGGGTGATGTTCCTTATGATCCGGAAGAAGGATCCATCATGATTATTCTTGCAACCGATGCACCGGTTTCATCACGAAACCTGGAGCGGTTGGCAAAGCGTACATTTATGGCTCTATCGCGAACCGGCTCATCGGCGTCGAACGGGAGCGGAGATTTTTCAATAGCTTTTTCTACTCATGAAGATCTGCGCCGGGAACACGGAGCAAGCGGTGAATACGAAACCAGGGAACTGCACAATGTGGATATGTCGCCGTTATTCCAGGCAGCCGTGGAAGCTACTGAAGAGGCGGTGTACAACTCTCTGTTCATGGCGGAAGATATGACCGGCCGCGACGGCAACGAGATGAAGGCTCTTCCCATGGATGAAGTATTGGAAATTTTAGATAAGTACAATGCACGGAATCAATGAGTGGTTATTTATAGTTATGGTTGAATAGAAACCATCACATACCAAATTACAGAATTTCATGAGTACAAATGTCTTCGGAAATCCCATTAAAACATGCAGCAACGATCCGCTAACAGGTTTTTTCCGGGACGGATGCTGCAAGACCAATGAGCAGGATCTGGGAGTGCATACTGTTTGCGCCCGTGTGACGGAAGAGTTTCTGGAATTCAGCAAAGAACGCGGCAATGATTTAACCACTCCGCGTCCTGAGTTTGAATTTCCCGGTTTGCAACCCGGCGATAAATGGTGCCTGTGTGCATCACGCTGGTATGAAGCATATCAGGCAGGCGTAGCTCCTACGGTAGATCTGGAAGCTACACATGAGAAAACGCTTGAAATCGTGCCACTTGATGAATTAGTAAAATTCGCGGAAAAGTCAGTGGATAGTTGAACTACTGGCAAAATTTATCCATAACAGGGTGCCGCGGGTACCGGGTTCATTGTCAACTGTCGATCTCTGATTTTTGGAAATCTCATAAGAACTGTGTGTGATAACTCTGCATTGGTTGCATCTTTAATGAATTGGGCACTATCAGAAGTATCTTTATCTTGCGCAGGTAACGAATTCCCCTGATGCATGACCAATATTACTCTGATTATTGTTTGCCTGATTCTGGGAATCCTCCTTAAACGGGTAAAGGATTTTCCGGAGGCAACACCATTGGCGCTCAATAATTTTGTAATCTATATTTCCCTGCCTGCGCTGGCACTCATTCACATCCCCCGGATAGAGTTGGATGTGAGCATGCTGTATCCGATTCTTACATCGTGGATTGTACTGCTATTTGCATTATTGATTATACCGCTATTAGGGCATCTTTTTCAGTGGGATCGAAAAACAATCGGGTGTCTGCTTCTTACAGCAGGGTTTGGAAATACCTCCTTCGTGGGGTTTCCGATAATCGAAGCGCTTTATGGAAGTGAGGCACTCAGTATCGCACTTTTGGTGGATCAACCCGGTACATTTGTGGCAGTGACGACTATCGGTATAATCATTGCATCAGTTTATTCCACCGGAAAAACCCGAAAACGAATCATCCTAAAAAGGGTAGTGCTATTCCCCCCATTTCTGGCATTTACCCTGGCGATTATTCTGAATCTCACAGGTTTACAGGCTGAGGGAGTGGCACTTGGCGTGCTTGAAGCATTAGGAGCGACGATTACTCCGCTTGCCATCACCGCTGTGGGTATGCAACTTTCAATTAATATGAACAGTCAGAGTTTAAAACCGCTCGTAATGGGATTGGGATACAAGTTGCTGATTGCACCGGCCATTCTGTTTGTAATTTATGTGCTGATTACTGGAGGCAGTGGTATGGAAGTGAAAGTCAGCATTATGGAAGCAGCAATGGCCCCGATGGTTACCGGGTCAATTATCGCCATGTCCTATGGATTGAATTCACGCCTGGCAGCACTTATGGTCGGCTTTGGAGTGCCGGTTTCTTTTTTAACTCTGGGCGGATGGTATTGGTTTCTGGAGTATGTTTTGTGATTGAGTCAGTCCGGATAATTACTGTCCTAAACAATTTTAAAATCACATAAAATCTTCGTTTCTGTTCCTTTAAGAGGGTTTAGTTCGTAAATTATAAATCAACCCTCTCCTCTTTTTCTCGCTGATTTTCGCTGAGTCTCGCAGATATTCTGCGGAAATCTGCGCCAAACTCTGTGAAAATCAGCGAGATAAAGAATAAATGTTACCAAGACTGAAAATTTTTCATTCACTTTCCTAAATCGTTTTGGACAGTTATGAGGCCGGATTAAAGCAGGTAATTATTTTGAAACATGGGAAATGATGTCCGTTGTATTTTTAACATCCTGAAGATTTTATCCCCAAAGTTCGGGGAGTGATGGGTATACGCTGCGATCATCATATTTAAGAGGCGGAGTGCGATCTTCTGCAAGTAAAAGCGGCCCGTCAAGATCGGTGATACCTACTTGCTGAGCGACAAGTACGGCCGGAGCCATAGCCAGGGATGATCCAACCATGCAACCTACCATGATGTCGTAGCCCTGTTTTTCGGCTTCTTCACGCAGTGCCAAAGCTTCCGTGAGGCCGCCGGTTTTATCAAGTTTGATATTAACCATATCATAACGACCGGCAAGCTCAGGCAAATTGTTGCGGTCGTGACAGGATTCATCAGCGCAAACCGGCAAGGGACGCTCAATTTCTTCCAGATAGACATCATCGCCGGCGGGTAATGGTTGTTCCACCATTGCCACACCAAGTCTTATAAGATGTGGGGCCAGTTCCTGATAAATTTCAGTAGTCCATCCTTCATTAGCGTCAATGATAATTTTAGAATCAGGCGCACCTGCACGGACGGCTTCAAGTCTTGGCATATCATCAGGAGTGCCGAGTTTGATTTTAAGCAAAGGCCTGTGGGCGTTCTGCTTCGCCTTGTCCTTCATTTTTTGCGGTTCATCCAGGGATAAAGTGAAAGCTGTAGTTACCGGGCCGGGCTTTTGCAATCCGGCCAGCTCCCACACACGTTTTTGATGAGTTTTGGCTTCCAAATCCCAGAGTGCACAATCTACCGCATTACGAGCGGCACCGGCGGGCAGCAACTCCTGTAATGTGGTTCGGTCAAAGTCATCCGGCAATACCTCAATTTGAGCGGCTACGCTTTCGGCAGTTTCATCATACCGCTGATAAGGGACACATTCCCCCCAGCCGGTAATACCGTCACGTGTTACCCGAACAGTGAGCACGTCGGCCTGAGTCCGGGAGCCCCGGGCGATCGTGAAAACATCAGCGAGTTGAAACGACTCGAATTTAATATCTAACTTCAACTGGTTCATTTAATTCATCCAATGCATCCACCAGCCGGGAAGCGCCCTGCCGAAACGGATCAACAGTAGGGAGTCCCATTTTACTTTCAACTTCAGCAAGATAACTATTTGCAGAGGATTCTGATAATGCAGTTGTATTAATGGATATTCCGGCTACCCGGCAATCAGGATTGGCAATTTTTGCCATTTGAAGCGAAAGATCATGCAACGCCTCCAAAGAGGGAAGTTCATAATCAGGAATTCCACGGAGGTGCCGGCGGGTGGGTTCGTGGCATAAAATCAGCGCATCAGGCTGCCCGCCATGAATTAAGGCCAGCGTTACACCGGAAAAAGAGACATGAAAAAGTGATCCCTGCCCTTCAATCAGATCCCAGTGATCCGGGTCATTATCCGGTGTGAGCCATTCGATGGATCCGGCCATAAAGTCCGCTCCCACAGCATCCAGCGGCACACCGCCGCCATTAATAAGGATACCGGTTTGGCCGGTACTACGAAAACTTGCTTTCAACCCCCGTTCCTTCATTTCCTGCTCCATCGCCAGTGAGGTATACATTTTCCCGACTGAACAGTCGGTTCCTACGGTCAGGCATCGTTTACCACTACGTTTTTTCCCATTTGCTATAGGATATTCTTGTTGAGGTACACGAACATCGATCAACTTCCGCCCGTGTTTTTCCGCAACAGCAACCAGATCAGGATCATCGCGAAGCAAATTGTGCAAACCCGAAGCGAGGTCAAACCCGGTTTTTAACGCTTCTGTCATAACTTGTTTCCATGAATCAGAAATAACGCCACCCCGGTTAGCAACACCGATTACCATTGTTTGCACACCTGCCTCACGTGCTTCCTGAAGGGTCAGGTCAGGCAGATCAAGATTGGCGTTGCAATTCGGCAGTCGAAGTTGACCGGCTGCGTATTCAGGTCGCCAGTCATGGATGCCACGGGCTACTTTAATCGCCAATTCGTCGTGGGCATCCCCGAGAAACAGCAAGTATGGTTTTTTTATCATAAGAGATATATGGTTGCAACAAGCATTGTGTCCGTTTTTTAAGAAGTGCCTATAATAGAATTTAAAATCCAACAATCCAAATTCAGATAACGGTATAGGGAATTGTTAATACACAACATGCGCTTTGGAAGCCATTCCAAAAGGATCAATCTAAGATTATGTTAGGTCTTTTGGAAGCGGTTTTTTATGGCAGTGGATGAGATTTTGAGTAGCGGGATGATTTTATGACAAGGTGAATGGCAATTTGAAAATCAAAATGTAAAAAATAAAAAAATCGTAATACCGCAAGAGCCAGTTAGATTCAAATCTGACAGACTGCGTTGTCAAATCATCGCAGTGATTATTCAAGTTGAAATAGCATCAACATAGAAAGAATCCTGATTAGCGACGTTATAACTCGAAGTTTATAAGAGCGACAGGATAACAATATTGGCCGTGATATCTATCAATTGCGGTAGTTGATCACCAATAAAAAATCTCTGTCTATTTTGGCCGCAAAGGGACCCATCGTACATTCACGATGGCCGATATTACGATCAGTATAACAGCAAGTATCAAAGCGAGAGAAAGAGATTCAACATAGGACAAGAGTTGGATAGCAATAAGAAATGGAACGATAGCAAAAACAGAATAGAACGGGACTCCGATTTTCTTACCGCAAACGTTGCAATCCATCGAGATGATTGGTCCCAGAAATAGTTTACCTGTAGCGGAAACACCCTGGTTTCCACAATGTGGGCAATTCAGTTTACTCATTTAGTTTTAATAACTTGTGTTCAGCAATTTGTCAATTATAAGAAATTATTTTTGGAGACAAAAAGTAAGCTATAGAGCAAATAAATGTTTAATCCTCACATAAGAATTAGATAACTGAATGACATGCTTGTTTGTATGATTTCGCATCTTATCCGGCTGGTTAATTTTTGATACTTTCCAAGTATCTTCTTCGATCCCGGAGCCGTTGGCGATCTAAACCTAAGCAATACAATGATACTCTATCTTTTTGCTCCCAATATTTTGCTGCTGATTCAGGTATATCTCTTTTTAACTTTTTTAGTGCTGTATTTACTCCATTCAACAAACTTCATACTTTCCTGATATTACCAGTGTGCATAAACTTACAGTGTTATGAATTACAAACCCTTTCAACACCAGCACTATTCTATTAATATGATTTCCGGCATACTTGCCGTGTTGGTTACTTTGCTGATAATTCCAATAACGGATGATTCCGCTTATGCCAACGAGTACAAAGAGGATGATGAAGACAAATTCCGGGTGGCCGTTGCTCGGTTTTCCCATGAAACCTGTACGTTTTGCCCTGGCGAAAAGCCTGATATTGAAGACTGGAAACGTATGGGCGATCCCGCAGAAGGAGATGAAGTACTTCGAATGAGTAGCTATGTGCGCGGATTTACCGATCAAACAAAGTTGTTCGGTGACACCGAGCTGATCGGACTCACTTCACCTGTGGGAGTATTCGGCGGAACCTCACGCACCTGGAATAAGGAGGAGGTTTTTGAGCATTTCGTCGGCCGGATGCTGGAAGAGCTGGAAGAAGCCGGCCCGGTTGACGGGGTTTTTCTATCGTTGCACGGTGCCATGGCCGTCGAAAACATCACCCGGCCTGAAGCCGAAATGGCCCGCCGTTTTCGGGAGGTGGTAGGGCCCGATGTTCCTATCGTAGCTACTTTTGATCTGCACGGCAACGAAGATAAACAGTTTCTGGAATACGCCGACGGCTCATTTGTAACCAAAAGATTTCCTCACTATGACGCTTATCACCAGGGTGAGCGGGCTTCCAACTATTTGCGCAGGGTGATGAAAGAGGAGTATACTCCAACCAAATCCGTTCGAAGAGTTCCCATCATTACAGCAACAGTGCTGCAATGGACCGGGCAGTCTCCGCTTATGGATGTTTATGAACGCGCCCGCCGGTGGGAAGATCGCCATAAGGGTGCCTATGTTAGTGTTTTTCTGGGGTTCCCTTGGTCCGACGTGCCGACGGTGGGTACCAGTGTCCACGTCATGACCGACGATGACCAGGAACTGGCCGATGAAATTGCACGGGATATGGACGAGTTTATCTGGCGGGTTCGGGAAGATTGGGCCTACGGAGAGTTTCCGCAACCCGAAGAAGCAGTAAGAAAAACCCGGCAGGCAATTGACGAAGGCAAAACTCCGGTCGTGCTGGCCGACTACTGGGACCGGCCCGGCGACGCAACATGGACGCTTCAGGAATTAATAGATCAGGAGGTGAGTGATATCCTGTATTCCGCACTGACGGATGAGCCTGCACTCGAGCAAATCTGGGAAGATGATCTCAGTCCCGGCGACCCTATCGACATGGAGTTCGGTGGATACACCGGAGAACAGGCCGGGGAGCCGGTTGCCATTTCGGGACAACTCGCCTGGAGAGGTGAACGCTGGGGATATGATAAAGTAGCCGTTATCGAGTTCGGAGATAACAATATGCTGGTCGTTACTCCGGGATACCAGCAAAATACCACTCCGGAACAGCTCCGGTTCGGCCCCATCGAGCCGGATGATTACGATGTTTTTGTTCTGAAAACCCGAGTTCATTTCCGCCGCGGTTTTGATGAAACCGGCTATGCCGAAACCATTCACATTGTGGATGCCCCCGGCGACTGGTTCGGAACCATACGGCTTGATGCACTGGATTACGAAAATGTGGATCTGCAAAATTTTTATCCCTTTGGAGAGCCAAGATGATAGCTATGGAGTAATCATTATTTGATTTTGTATTGCAGTTCAATCTCATTCCGGCCACTGAGAGCCCGGGATTCGTTGTGTGAATAGGGCGAGTGAGAGGTGGTTTTGTTTCGGATTCGATTTCGATTTTGATTTTGAATGAGGTAGTGGCTGCGATGTTTCCAAAACTTTTTAACTTCGCTCAAGGCATTAGTATCTATAGATTTAGACTAATCTATTACTCCCCACTTCTAAGTCTGAACGATCGAAATCTAAATCGGTATTCGGTATCGAAAAGATATGGCTCCATTACACAAAAATCAGACGCATATCACCTTTCGCTAAGTTACGTGGCCTGGGTTTACAAGAAGGGAGAATTTGTAGACTGGGGAATTCGATTTCGATTGTAATAAGAACATCAAATTCCAACTCTCATAATTTATTGTGCGAAATTATTTACAGTTCACTACATTACAATTTGTTGGTTCTTTTTACACAAAATAATCTCATGATTGTGGATGATGGGATCACCTATCGGTAGATTTTTTTCAGGTTTATCTGATTGATCAAAACAGGCATTT
The DNA here is from genome assembly GCA_964505385.1 of uncultured Chitinophagales bacterium. Taxonomy (GTDB): domain Bacteria; phylum Bacteroidota; class Rhodothermia; order Balneolales; family Natronogracilivirgulaceae; genus SLJN01. The sequence goes on along the minus strand of CAZDIA010000003.1, from coordinate 52,349 downwards.
CAGAAAAGCTGCATAATGCTGTGATTCAATGTATCCCCAACTAAATTATTAAAGGAGGATTAACCATGATACGTGATTTTATACTGGTATGGATGGTTTTGATGTTTGGTATAGGCTTACCTTTTCAAGTTAATGCTCAATCGGGCTCACCCGAGCCGCGTCAACCGGAGGATTTGATTGAGCCGGACTTTTTCCCGTTTTCGGTATGGTACAGTGGCGGAAAAGCACGGGCGCCGATGTGGTCGGAAATCACCCCGGAATCACGACAGGAATGGCGTGAAGATTTGCAACAGATAAAAGATCTCGGCTTCAACACTGTACGAACCTGGGTGGAATGGCAGCGCGCAGAGCCTGAGCCCGGAAAGTATGATCTTGAAAACCTTGAACTATTGCTTGAACTTGCCGAAGAGGTAGATCTCAAGGTGATCATACAAATGTACGCGGATTCTGCCCCGGATTGGGTGGGTAAACAGCATCCGGAGGCAAAATTTAAAACACAGGCAGATCTTGAAGTCGAATCTCAGGCGGCACCGGGTTATTGCACGGATCACGAAAAAGTTGGCGAACTTGTTTCAAACTTTTACACTGAAACTGCGAAGGTCGCCTCAGCTTATGACAACTTTTACGGGTGGGACTTGTGGAGCGAACCCCACATCATCAACTGGGCTCAGATCGATTATCAGCAAAACCCGCAGTTTTGCTACTGTCAGTTTACCCAACAGCGGTTTCGGGAGTGGCTGCAGGAGAAATATGATACGATCGACCGGCTCAACACGGCGTGGCACCGCAGCTTTGAAGCCTGGGAAGATGTCAGCCCGCCACGGTTCAGCACCATATTGAGCTACACCGATTATCTCGATTGGAAAACATTCATTTACGATAAAATGGCCGCAGACCTGAAAACACGTTATGATGCTGTGCGCAAGGGTGATCCGGAAAATGTAATCACCTCACATGCCGCTGTTTCTTCCATTATTCTCTCACCACATATGGGAGTAGGAGCTGCCGACGATTTTCTGATGTCGGAGTCGGTGGATTATTACGGAGTTTCTCTATACCCCAAACATAATCATCCCGACCGCCACTGGCCGCCATGGCGGGTTATGAATATGATGGATTTCGCCCGCAGTGCCAACCTGGATAATGACGGCTGGTACGTCGGCGAGCTTCAGGCAGGTATCGGCACGATTTCGCTTCTGATTAGCGATCCTGTAACTCCCGGAGATCATCGCGTGTGGATTTGGTCGGCAATAGCAAAGCAAGCCCGGTCGGTCAATATTTACGCTTACTATCCGATGTCATCCGGGTATGAATCCGGCGGATACGGTTTGATCAACCTGGATGGTACGGTGACCGAAAGAGCCGAAGAAGCCGGTAAATTGGCTCAGGTCGTCGATCAGAATCAAGAACTTTTTCTGGATTCAAGTCCTGTAGAATCTGAAGTCGCCATTGTCTATAATCCGCTGTCGCAGATGGTAGGGGGCGCACAACGGGCCGATGAATTTCAGATGGGGCATCACGATTCGCTTATCGGTTATTATCGCGTTTTTGCTGAAAATAATATCCCGGTTGATTTCATCCACCGCCAGGATCTGGAATCTGAAGACTTGTCCCAATACAAACTTGTCCTTTTACCCTGGTCGATGATGCTAACCGAAGAGGCTGCCTCGGGTGTCAAAAACTTTATTGAGGAAGGCGGTTATGTTGTCGGTGAAGCACGAACGGCGTGGAATGATGAACGGGGTTATGCCGGAGAGGAAATTCCCGGAATGGGTTTAAGTGAGGTTTTCGGAGTTCGTGAAAACGATGTCTGGATGCGGGAAGATGAAGACATTCCGCTTTCCATAACCGATACCGATCATCCGGTTACTCAAAATCTCGAAACCGGGAATACTCTTACCGGAGCCCTGTTTGGCAAGAGTGTCACGCAACGGGATGACAGCCAATCCAAGGTTTTGGCTCAACTTGATAAAACCGGCGATCCCGCAGTGGTAACCAACCAGTTCGGAGAAGGTGAGGCGCTGATGGTCGGCACCTTTCTGGGTATGGCTAATCATCCGGATCAGAAAGAGTATAATAATGATTTTATCCTCGGGCTTGCCGGGTGGGCCGGAATCAACCGGCCGGTACAAACTTCGCATGACGGACGCTCTGAGGAGCCGGTAGCTGCACGTCTGCATGAAAATGAGGAAGGTAAGCTTCTGTTTCTGATCAATCACGGGGAATCTGACGAGACGGTTACCGTCACCTTCGATGTAGAAGTTCCGGGTACTTTTGAGCTCTCCGAGCTGATTACCGGACGCAAGTTGACATTGGATGCCCGGGATGAAGCGATAGAATTTGAAGCCGAACCCGGCGCCCGCAATGTGGAGGTGTGGCGGATTAACCAACAACCTTAAACCGGAGTTAACAATGCAATTGAAAAATTGTGGCTATTTTATCTTGGTATTGATTTTGCTGACTTTCAGCGCAGCTGACGGAGTTCCGGCAAAGCAGACAGACAATGATGAAGAGGATACCGGACGAACCATTCTTGCCATAGGTGGTCATGCCGGTGATATGGAAGTTTCCTGCGGTGCGGTACTGGCCAAACATGCGCAAAACGGAGATCGGGTTGTTCTGCTTCATCTAACGCTCGGAGAGCGGGGACATCCTGAGATGGTTCCCGAACAATACGGTGAGCAAAAGAAGGAAGAGGCCGAAAATGCAGCAGAAATATTAGGGGCTGAAGTTATTTTCGGACCCTATGAGGACGGAGAAATCCCTGACACCGAGGAGGCGCGGTTGTATGTAAGTGAAAAAATCCGGCAGGTCCAACCAACACATGTGATCACGCATTGGGAAAACAGTATTCATCGGGATCACAGTAATACGCATAACATCGTCACCGATGCGATCCTTTTGGCTTCTCTTCAGGGTGTGGATAGTGATTATGACGAGCACAGTGTGAGCCACGGTCCCTACTTTACAGAAAACTGGGAAGATATGGATGATTATGAACCTTATATCTTTGTGGATGTAACCGACTCATATGAGACCTGGACGCAAGCCATAAGCGAATATGAGTTTATCGTAGGGGATATCTCCCCCTTTCCGTATTACGAGTACTACACCTCTCTGGCACAGGTGCGCGGAGCTCTGGCCCGGACAGATTATGCCGTAACGTTTAATATCAGCGAATTCGGCAAACGTCTTAATTACGATTTGTTACCCTGACCCGGAAAGACGGAAGCACCAATTTTCAAGCACCAATCACCAAATAATACTCAAAATACCAATGCACTCCTTGAAGGGTCGACTGTAAGGAGACCTGCAAGGGTTTTTCTAAGAAACAATCACCAGTCAAGCCATATTAGTGACAAACAGCCAGGTTCCCTTTTGGTTATTGAATATTGATTACTGGAAATTGTTTGAGATTTTGTTATTTGAAATTTGTGTTTTAGCATAAAAATAGCAGAAGTGAAATTTTAAAGTACTAACAAGTAGCGCGGTTCAGGACACTCGCCCTTTACCTCAATTTTATGGATATACCTGCCTGCCCCGGACCAGGGTAGTGTGCACGGAATAATCATCTGGGTTGAGTAAAATGATGTCGGCGTCTTTACCCGGTTCAAGCGAGCCTTTGCGATCTTCAAGGCCAAGCAGGCGGGCAGGATTGATGGCAACAGTGTCTATTGCTGATTTTAACGAGCATCCGGTATATCTCATAAAATTAAGTGCTATCCGCCTCAATTCCATCGTAGAGCCGATAAGGCTGCCATCAAGTAGCCGTGCGGTACCATCTTTAGATACAAACTCCCTGTTGTCAAGCATATATTGACCGTCGGGCAGACCGAGCGCTTTGATGCCGTCAGTAACGCCTATACAGCGGTCGGAGCCTAATATATCACGGGCAAATTTTACCATTTTAGGGTGCACATGAACCCCGTCCCCGATTATCTGCGCGGTGATCTCCGGATGTTCAAATAAAGCAGGTAACGGACCCGGCTCCCGGTGATGTATGGGCCGCATTGCATTAAACAGATGCGTAACATGGTTTATACCGGCTTGAATACCGGAAAGTGTTTCCTGGTAATCAGCATCGGAGTGAGCAAATGCTGCGATAACCCCTCTGTGTTTAAGCTCCTGTATCGCCTCGTGAGAGCCGGGGAGTTCCGGGGCGATAGTCATCATTTTTAAAGCATTTCTCGTCCATTCGAAAATTTTGTCCAGTTTTTCCGGCGTATAAGGCCAGATGAATTTTTCCTGGATTCCGCCTTTTTGCTTTTTATTGATGAAAGGACCTTCAAGATGCAGACCAAGAAGCTCAGCTCCTTCGTGATTTTGTTTTGAAAATTCTCCGGCACGGATCAAATGATCATTATCTGAATCGGGAGAGACAAAAGTCGTACCCAGAAATGAAGTGGTACCGGTGGCGGCAAGTGTGCGGCAAATCGTCTCCAGCGACTCATCAGTACCGTCTAATACGTCAGCACCGCCGGCTCCGTGAATGTGAACATCAATAAAACCGGGAAATGCAATCTTTCCCTCCGCATTGATTTTTGATATACCGGCAGGTGGATCAATTTTTTTATCAATCAGCCGGATAGATTCTCCTTCAATCAGAATATCATAATAAGAAGCTTGTTCCGGCTGATCATATAACCGGCATTGTTCAATAAGAAGTTTGTTTGGGGAGAAGGTCATTTATAATATGGTTTCAAATGCTTTTTTTGATTTAATGTTTGCTTTTACTAATTGATAATCAAAATACAAATACTTCCTTATGTCTATTTTGGATAGATATGGAAGCCAATAATATCAACGCTGGATTGATAAAATGCCAATTTCTCTCGTGTATTTGTCGGGACAAGCAGATGCCCGTAATGATCGGTGGTTTTTTGGGATATTAATAATGAAATTCAAATTCTATTAAGATTATTCTCCTATTTTGTAATTTGTAATAGATTATTCAATCAAATCAAAGGAGGTATTGTATGGGTGAATTAATGTTTTTTGTCATCTTACTTGCATTGGTGATTGCGGTTGTTTTTCTGGTTAGCAATTTGCGGCAAAGCAAATCAGGCGAATAGAAAGTAAATTCGGTATCCAGGCTACACCACTTCACAAATTTAATCAACCGGGACAAAATCTTATTGCTTCTGATTTGCAAACCTTGTTACTTGCATGAGCGGGAATTTTATAACTAAATGAGGACCCAAAAAACGGGAACATCCACCGGTCGGACTTTCTGTTTCATTTCCCGCGAAAAAAATGCTGTTAATTCCTCATTTCAGGTATGATCCGGCCGGATCAAACTAAACTAACATGGTTTGTTATGAATAAACTTTACGTTAATCAGGCAACGAGTCATGGATGCAGGCAAAGTACGCCTTCCCTGGTTATGCTCGTGATATTATTTACTTTTTTTGTTTCCGGATGCGCTGCGGCATCAACAACTGCCGGTGAACAGGAAAATGAGCAGACAGAAGTGGAAAGCACGGATGAAAAGGACTCGGAAATCCGGATGGAATCAGAAGTTCCTCCCGGGTTGAAACGGGAGTTCCGCGCTTCCTGGATTGCTACGGTATCAAATCTTGATTGGCCTTCAGAGCCGGGGCTGCCGGTTGAGGAGCAAAAAGCAGAACTGATAAAGATGTTAGATCGCGCCTCTGCTATGAATATGAATGCGATCATCTTTCAGGTGCGTCCGGCTGCTGATGCGCTGTATGATTCTCCGTATGAGCCGTGGTCAACATATTTAACCGGTGAGATGGGGCAGGAGCCGGTACCGTATTATGATCCGCTGGAATTTGCGGTAGAGGAAGCGCACAAGCGAGGGCTCGAGCTCCACGCATGGTTTAACCCGTATCGCGCCCGCCACCCGTCCGATACCACTGAGTTTTCACCGGATCACATCAGCATCGCCAATCCGGACTATGTAGTGGAATACGGCGACTATCTGTGGATGGACCCCGGTATGCCCGAGGTGGCCGAACATTCGCTGAATGTCATGCTTGATGTGGTGGAGCGCTATGATGTGGACGGCATCCATCTGGATGATTATTTCTATCCGTATGCCGCCTATGATGATGGCGCTGATTTTCCTGACTCACTCAGCTGGCAGCAGGCTCAGGAAGATGGCGTCGATATGGACCGGGATGACTGGAGAAGACAGAATGTAGATGAATTCATCCGGTCGATGTATGAGAAAGTGAAGGATTCTGATCCGCACGTGAAGGTGGGGATTTCCCCGATTGGCTTCTGGCGCCCCGGCTACCCGGAGGGCACAGCATTTGGTTTCGACGCGTATGAAGAACTCTACGCAGATTCCCGAAAATGGCTGCAGGAAGGCTGGGTGGATTATTTTACACCTCAGCTTTATTACGAAATCGATACCCCCGGCTGGTCATTTCCGGAGATGTTGGCGTGGTGGGTTGATCAAAATGATAAGGACCGGCACATGTGGCCCGGCCTTTTTACCACCCGAGTAGAACCTCCCTCGGAATGGCGGCAGGAAGAAATAACGGGACAGATTCTGCTCACACGTGGTCATCCGGGAGCTACCGGCACGGTGCATTTCCGCCATGAAACGCTCACTGAAAATTATGATCGTCTCGGCGACTATATTTCGGCCTATTCCTATCATGAGCCGGCTCTGGTTCCGCCTTCGCCGTGGATGAATGATGAGGCACCGGATCAACCCGAGGTTGACTGGCGCCAATATCCGGATCGCATGCACCTGCACATGTCGCACGAGCAGCGGGAAGATGTGCGATGGTGGGTATTGCGCACCAAAACGCATGACGATTGGGAGGTGGATGTCATTCCTGGCGATCAACATCGTGTAACATACTCGGGATCGGAAGCCACCGTCTGGCCCGACAGTGTTGCTTTATCAGCTGTTGACCGCTATGGAAATGAGAGCGCACCTTTAGTGAAGCAGCGCCCGGATACGAGAAGTTTCGACACCGGCGAGGTTTTAAGCGAAGATAGTCCTGATTATGAATCTGTGGATGAACAAACGCTTGCCGACCTTAAGCCGGAGATCGTGGAACGCACCGAATGGGGCGAACAGCCCGGCGGACGACACGCAAACGGGGTGCGACGCAATCTTCAGGAACAGGATACTCTTCTGTTTCGTGATCTGGCCATTGTAACTCATGAACTGCTCGAGGGCGAAGAACCCGATGACGAGAACAACGATAACGCTGATGAAGAAGAGAATGAGAATTCCGCTACCCCCGACAGCATCCGGGTGACACTGGCCCGCTACGGAACTTCGGAAGATCGTGTGATTCCGGAAGAAGAGGCCTTTAACTGGTATGGGTATCACATAGGTGCTGTTGCAGTAAATGCGGATACCACAGCACTGGCAGGCGGTTTAACGGAGTTCGAAGTCGCCACCACCCAACCCCTGATAGCGCCACCGGGCGGTCCCAGGGCATCGGAGATGGAAACCGGAGGTGCCGGTGATCGTCTGCGCATCCCTCACACGGTGCACACCCTTGCCCTGCATCACACGGCGGGTGATGAGCTGACCGAAGAGGATGATCCGGTGGAAGCATTGAATGATCTTTACAACTGGGGTGCGGAAGAACGCAACTGGTGGGATGTTCCCTATCACTATCTGATCGATCTTGACGGTAATATTTATGAAGGCCGAGATCGGGATTATGCCGGAGATACCAACACATCCTATGATCCGGCCGGAGCGATTCACGTTGCATTTATCGGCAATTACAGTGAACAGGAGCCTGATCAATCTCAGATAGAAGCGGTAGCCGACCTTAAAGCGTGGGTTTCCGCAAAATACGGTATCGACACCGATAGGGTAGTGGGCCATTATAATCTGACCGACACCTCGTGCCCGGGAGATAATTTACAACCTGTACTGGAAGACCGGGCGCTGCATGAGATGATTAATGATCGGCTGGAAGAAGCGGGCTTGCTTCGTTGATTGATGATTTTATGAATCTACCGGGCATACAGTGCTGTGTGCCCGGTAGATAATTTTTATGATAAAGGATTGGGGTTGATTAGTTAAAAACCAGATACAGGAGGGTATTTTTAGATATGATTGACACGGGCAGCCGGGTGGTGCTTTAAAACTTCAAGAAAGATCAGACGCGCCTCAACATTAGGAAATAACCGAATTTCTAACTGTAATTCCTTTCGGATTGGCACAAGCAGAAACTTTTGAAAAAAACAGACTCCGGAGGATGGATTCGGATTAGTTATTGATTCAATCTGCCAAAAGTTCAACTTAAAGATTTCGGATTCGCTAAATTTTCTTTCTCCCATCTTCTTGCAGCTTTTAACTCTCCTATATACTCACCTATCATGTAGCTGATCACATAAGTGTAAAAATAAAAAGTTACGAGGGGTACAACTCCTGTCAACAGAGAGGTTAGTGGATTGTCAATTTGAACAAGCAGGAATATTATAAAGGGTAAAATTACAATTGCACAAAATGTGATGATTGCATTATACCACTTTGCCTTAAATAAGTGCCAAAGCATGAACGGAGTAAAAATTGCTGCCAAAATTGATATGCCCGTTAAAATGATATCATAAGGTAGCCAGATAATTACAGCACCAATGATCCATGTATGCTTTTTAAATTGAAGCCAGTTATACAAAGTGGAAAGGGAAGACTCTTCAACTGTAACCGCAATTGCTGTGATACCTGAATTACTCATTGATACATAAGATATGTTGATTTCAGAGGCAGCATTAGGTGCTTTGGCTATCCGAAAAGTACAAAAAATTTAAAATTTTCTTTTCCCACCCTCTCTTAATGGGATTATCGACGGATTAACCGATATGCCCTGGTAAAGACTGCACGCTTTAAATTTTTCTGACATCATTTTTGCACTCTGGTAACATCTCTCTGCATCAGGTTGCGTAATCCTTTGCTAAACCAACTTTTCTGTATTGATTCGATTCTTTGAAGAAAATGCTTTTTAACATTAAGCAATAAAACCACAGGAGTTTTTATGAAAATCTTAAAGCAAATAATCGTAACCTTGTCGATAATCTGGACTGTGCTTTCTGTAGGATTTCTCGCAGTGGTATATTTCTCTACACCTCAATCCTGCAATGTAAATGAATCCGAAGAAGCTGCAGCTCCGGAAGCATCGGACCCGCTGCCGGAATTTGAAGTGGAGTTAGCGGGTGGTGAATCAACCCTTACGAATGAATCTCTTGAAGGTAAATATACCATGATCTATTTCTGGGGTACCCACTGCGCTGTTTGTATGAGGGAAATGCCTTATCTGCATGAAACCTATGATGCATTAGAAGATCGTGATTTTGAAATTGTAGCTATTTCGCTTGACGATAGCGAAGAAACCGTCAGGGAGTTCAGAGATCAGGAATATCCGATGCCGTGGAAACATGCAGTTATTGGAGATGAGGAAGAAGCGATACGTGAGATGACTCAAAAGTTTGGGTTCAGTGGTCTCCCTAATAAGGTAATAGTTTCACCTGAAGGGAAAGTTCTCGACTCATTCAGCGGTTTCACAGGTGAAGAACTCCACGAAAAAGTAGAGGGATATTTGGCATCTGCTGAGTGAGTGGTAATGGTTTTCTATTTAAGTGGTTGGCTACCAAATTATAGGCTCAATAAGAAACCGTTTTTTACCGAAGGAAATGGATAACATAGGTTGCTTGAGTTACTGTATCAAAGTTCCTACTAAATAATGTGTTATTTCATTAAGGGATTCCTTCATAAGTTTGTTTGCTCGTAATTAACAAACTACAAAGAAGGTGTCCCTTATGAAAAATCATATTATTTGGGGACTTATCCTTGCCGGGAGTAATGCCGTGAAATTCTATCGGCCCTCTTTTCAATTTCTGATAAACAGTGTAGAGACATGAAGGCTTTCCCCTTCATTTAGAGTAACGGGAACTGAATCCGGTTCACCATCGAAATCATTATTCGGTGGGGCAGAAAATGCCACAACCTGTATTCGTTCAATTTCTTCTGTTTCAGCTTCTTCAAACGTATAACTGTTTTCCGATTTCACAACCTCAAAGGACTGGGTGCGTCCTTCAAGTATTCCATATACGTAGTATGATTCAGCGCCATCAATATCTTCCCATGTAACTTCCAGGCCATCATTACCCATTTCATTCGTCACACTGTTTTCCGGGATGGGATCGAGAAATGTAGAGGCCTGTTGATCTGTAAGTTCAAATTCTGCATTACCATTGAGCTCGATATCCTCATCCTCCTGTACACGTACTTCAGCAAAAAATGAGTAATGGCCGTGCTCCGGGGCTTTTGAGTCGTTTGTTTCCTCAGGGTTTTCAGGCATATCCCCGCCAAGCCGCTCCGTGGACCACACTCTCGTTAAATCATCTTCCCTGAATGTTTCCGTGATGGTTTCTGAAGAACCATCCGGATAGGTTATTTCTGCCCTCAGCGGCAATCTCAAACGGTGTTCATCATTGGTTACCATGGCGTCGACATAAAAATGAGTACCCTTGACTATCCCATCTCCGGGACTATTTCTCACGTATGTTCCGACAGATACATTGCTGATATCCAAGCCATCATCAATGATCTCCTGGCCCTTAACATTTTCATGAGGAATGATGAAAAGCACAGCAACAAAGAAGAGAGTCATAACAGGAATCAAAATTGTAGATAAAAATAAATGGTTTATCATCTTACTCCTTATTTTATTTAAAATTTTGACTAAACTATGAATATTTACGTGAAGTAAAAAAATTTTAAAAGACTTTGTAATTTTTTCCGATCGATCAGTAATCAATGGGAAATCCATCTTCGATTATGAAGATTAAAGCGTACTGTGCGAGTCAGAAACCATGTTTGCAACCGGTTTCGATATACCTTCGCCTACGTTGTGGCAGGAAACAAAGAAGGGCCGGATTCTGAATTTATAATGAGGGAGCCGGGTGATGAGCAACGCGATAGCCCATAAGATTAAAAATCCGTAGACGTACATCGCATTACCGCTCCAGGCAAATGCGCCCTGGTTGACCAGTGGCATTTCCCGGTATTTTTGCCGGAAGTGATCAACGCCCATCGCCCGCTTGATACCGAAATATCGTGCTGTTGACCATAGAGTGATGAACCGGACGGATACAAGTGAAATTCCACAATGGAACACAGGGTTAATACGGTGTGTTATCTTTCGATATTGAGTATAATCAAAAAGGTCAGCAACTTATGGAACTACGATCACTTTTATACGCTATCCCGATAGCCGTTGTCGGCGGGCTGATTTTTAAATCTACCTCTAAAGGCAAGTTTAAAGAAGAGATTGTAAACGGCTCATTATCTGAAGCATCGGACGCTTCAACGGATGGCTATGTGAAAGAAATTCATATCGGACAGATCAACTCAAAGCGCCGCCATTTGTACCGGGTTGGTAGCTGGGGTGCTGCCAACATTGCAGGCGGCGCCGCGCTGTATGCCGGTTCCGGAGATAACGCGTTGTCTGATTTTGGTCTTCAGTCAGGGTTATGGGGCCTTGTAAATACCGGGATCGCCGTCGGCGGCCTATCAGGAACCGATGCTATCACCGAAGATTACTCGGAGGCCCTGCGCTCCGAACGCAATTATAACGACATCCTGCTACTTAACCTTGGGTTGAATGTTGGCTACATCGGCGTCGGCACGGCTATGGTCGTAGCGGGAATGCAGGGGGTATCCAAAGCCGATAAGTGGCAGGGACACGGTAGCGCCATTATCTTGCAAGGGCTTGGTCTGTTAATGCTGGATGCTGTTACCTGGCTTGGATCGCGGGATCGTATAAGCAAATTGCTGGATCTGAGCAAAGATCAATAGGTGTAAAGTTATTTGTCGGCTGAATAGGCTGATCCAATTCCTATCTATTTACCATTTTTGTAACTATCTAAATATTAATTTTATAACTACCAAGATTACGAATGCAAAATGGATAAGCTCCCGATAATAATGGGTGATTTATCCATGAATAGTTATAAACTGATTCGATGTCAGCGCCGTACTCAAGTGTGCAGAAACCGTCGCTTATGGCCATTTTCACTTATTGCGTAGTAATATTTGAGAGATATGTCGAACTTTTGCGCCCGTGCCCGTCCGCCAGCCCTTTTAAGTGAAAAGAGCTGGCATCAGCAATGAAAGCTATCTAAATTGCAAAAACTATTTATACCATTATGGTCAAAAGGTCCAATATAAGTGGAACTTTAGAGTAAAAGTTGATCCTGAATGACTGATAAAGCTACTACATCAATTTATTTTCGAGGATGTTCCCTGGCAGAATTCTGGAAATTGAGCGATGTGTTAGCCTAACTCCAATAGTGGATACACACTTACTTAGCTTCAAACGGGAAAATAAAACAAATGGCAATAGCGTGAGTCCATCTTACATCATTGATTCAGGTATTCAAGTATAGCATCAGCATGGCTTTCCATGCGAAAATTATCCTCATGAGCGAGGAGTATCTTCTGATCGGAGCTTATAAAAAATGTTATTCGGCGAGTCAGAAGTCCCATCAAAGTCAGGCAATCATACATGCGATGAACAGACCCATCAGGATCGGCTAACAAAAAATAGGGTAATTCATGTTTTTGTTTAAAGGAGTTATGACTGTCTACATTATCGCGGCTGATACCGGCTACCGTCAAGCCCTCTTCAGTAAGGCGTTCATAGCTATCCCTGAATGAGCATGCTTGACGAGTGCAGCCGGGCGAGTCATCTTTAGGATAGAAAAACAGCACAACGGGGCCATTCTGAAGAGTAGCCGAAAGATTAAAGGGGTTGCTGTGTTGATCATAAAGTGTGAAATCCGGAGCTTGTTCTCCTGTTTTGAGCGGCATAGTTAAAGATATTAGATTAGTTATGATAAAGTGTTTGAATTCGTTTTTTACATTCATCCCGGGAAAGACCCTCAAAGAGCTTTGGAGGATTAGATGTACGGCACGCCATATTTTTGGCCCTTAAGTCAATTTGATTTCCACCGGCAGCTTTTACGTCCGGTATTGTTGCCCCATAGTAAATTTCTGAAAGACCAGCCCAGATTGCTGCACTCATGCACATGGGACAAGGTTCTACAGTGGTAAATAAACGGCATCCTGAAAGGCTTGCATTGTTACGTTTATCGCCGGCCTGTCGAATGGCCCTTATTTCCGCATGTGCCGTAGCATCATTCTCCGATTTTACCCGATTTGCTGCTATGCTGACCGGACCGTCATCAGCATCAATAATCACAGCTCCGTAGGGTGTGCCTGATTGATCCGCCGCTGCGAGTGCTTCTTGCATCCATTTTTGCTCGCCCGATTGCTCCTCACGGAAAGCGGCAATTTCATTAATCATTAGCTCAAATGGGCCCTGCTGGCGATCCTTTATCATTACGGCCACTTCTCCTATATCGGTGGGATCAAGTGGCGGGGCATCAGGTACATTACGACCCCGAAAAACCGGGGTAAAAAGCTCAAATGGCAAATCAACAGGTTCCCAGAAATCATCAGACAGATCTAAGGCGGATGAACCGGTATTTTTATTCCTCTGAGAGAGAGATTCTTTATAATTTTGCGAGGACGAACTCAGTGATTGGCTTGTATCGAAGCATGCCTCATAGGAAAAGTGGTGTAATTCTCCTTGAGTCAGCGTCTTAATTCTGAAGCAATATTTTTTACCGTCTCCGGCCACCCTCAGGCGAAATCCATTAAAACCGCTAAGATTGAGGCGACATCTTGTTCGGGCGGAGGCAAATCCGCCATTATTTTCAAGTGATAAATTCCCATGGATATACAGGTCTTCAATAGACAAATTAGTTACTGTAGCTTTTGAGCGTCCTCCCATAACCGTATCATTAACCGGCTCCCACCTGAAATAAGGACCAGTTAAACCGGTAAACATCAATACGTAGTCGGAATTGTAACTATTAACTCCGCTATCGGATAAGTTTCTTTTTGGGGATTGATCCGGAGACATATGCTAAAAAGTATTTATTTAAAGAATGGAAAAATCATATACATCACGCATCAACTATTCTCAATTAAGATCAGACCACAGCGAATATGGGTTTAACAAATTGGGTGGTGAAATGAATCCTGATTTTCTGATCAATTTGATACAAAATCTATCCGTCAATCAAACATTTTCAATAAGAGTTCGATTAACAATTAGCAATTTACATTAACTTAAAGCTTCAATTATTGATCGAATACAGGTTCACAGGTTTCCAATTTCCAAAGTTGACTTTTGATCAGCTCTGATTTCTATCCCCGAACCTGAAATCGTTTATAAATGTTCTTTCACTAAGATTAATAAGTTCGTTTTTTACCGGGGCAGGGCAATACGTCTTTTAAACACCTGTTCTGCAAAAGGAACCGAGGAGTATCTGATTCTACTAAATATTTTTATCAAAAAAAGTTTTATGCTATGAGTACAAAAATGAATGCCGCATTTATTGAAGAATATGGTGGGCCGGAAAAAGTAATAACCGGAAAACTACCCAAGCCGGAACCAGGTGAAGGAGAAGTGCTGGTACGGATCAAAGCTGCAGGAGTAAACCCGGTTGACGCGTTTATTGTACAGGGTCTTGCAAAAGAGGCTTTACCTGCAGAGTTTCCGGCGATTCCAGGTTGGGATATGGCCGGAGTGGTTGAAGAAAATGGACATGCTGCCAGAAGATTCAATCCGGGTGATGAGGTTTATGCTTATGTACGTCGTCCGATAATAAAACATGGTACCTTTGCCGAGTATATTGCTTTACCGGAAAGCTACCTTTCGCTGCGTCCTCAAAAGATCTCTATGGAAGAAGCCGGCGGTGTCCCGCTGGTAGGACTAACCGCTTATCAGTCTCTGTTTGAAACCGGCAACCTCAAAGAGGGACAAACCATACTGATTCTTGGTGCCTCCGGCGGTGTCGGAACATTTGCGATTCAGCTGGCTAAAAATATCGGTGCCAATGTAATAGGAGTAGCAAGCGAAAAGAACCATTCCTACATGAAAGAACTCGGAGCAGATCATACCATTGATTATAGCAAAAAACATGTCGGAGAGGCCGTTTCGGAATTAACTCCGGATGGCGTGGATTTCATTTATCACTGTTCAAGGGGTGATGATTTTGGCCAGGTAATGGAATCCGGTGTGCTTAAAAATGGAGGCAAGATTATCTCTATCACAGATAGCAACCCGGATATAAGTGACGATGTCGATTTTTCGTACGTCTTTGTTGAACCAAATGCTCCGCAACTTGAGTATCTTCGTGAGCTGGCTGAAGCAGGTAAGCTTAAAGCACCCGTTAGTAAGACCTATCCCCTTGATGGAGTTTCAGAAGCACTTTCGGAAATTTTAAAGTTGCATACCCGGGGTAAAATTGTAATTACGCTGTAGGTAAAAAAAATCCTGCTGGATTTGCACCTGTATTACATGTAGAGCAGGCAACTTGTTGATATGAAACAAGTTGCTTGCTATGTGTCTAAGGTGGGTTAGGTTAATTGAATTTTTTTCAACCGGAGCTTCCTGGCAATTTGAATTTTCCTAAAGAAACAAATTAACCCTTTACAGCCGAGACACCACCATCAACATGCAGGATCTGGCCGGTAACCCATTCAGACTTGTCCGTGAGCAGATATTCTGCCGCAGCGGCGATATCCTTCGGGGTTCCGACCCTGCCAAGCGGATGTCTTTTAGCATTGGCTGATTTTTTCTCCTCCGTGTTCAGCAGGTTTGCAGCCATTGGTGTATCTGTGAGAGAAGGAGCGATACAATTTACCCGGATGGTGGGTGCAAACTCCGCAGCAAGTGACCGAGTAAGACCTTCGAGCGCGCCCTTCGACGCTGATACAAGAGAGTGAAAGTTCAATCCGGCCTGAACGGCAACAGTGGAAAAAAGAACTATTGAACCACCTTTGCTTTTTTTAAGGGCTGGCAGAGAGTGCTGAATCACTTTAACTACTCCGTTAACCTGAAGATCATAATCGCTTAGAAAATCGTCCGGACTGATTCTCCTAAATGGTTTTAAAACTATGCTACCAGGGCAGTATACGACGCCGTGGAGCGTATCTGGTAAAAAACTGAAATCCGGTGTATCGTCCAGAACATTTAATTTGTGGTACGAGACATTACCGGAAAACACCGGTTCTGTTTCATTGTAAGTAGCATATACGTTATGCCCGAGCTCCAATAAGTTTTGGATAAGCTCTTTTCCGATTCCTGAGGCTCCGCCAATAATTAGATAATTTTTCATGCCCGATTTAACAGAGGGCATAAGCAAAAAGTTCGATAAATTTTTATTAAAAATAACAGGGATATTCTCATCAGAGTAGAAGGTATAGAATATCAGATAAACGATTTGACGGCAGGTTTGAGCTATGAGGCAAATAGACAAGCTACATAAACAGTCAAAACATGTTTAAAAAGCCTTTTAAAAAATCGTGAGACAAAGTTGAAATCAGTCAAACTTTATATGCAAATATCGGATAGCAAGTTAGAGTGTCTTGAGGTATAGAGGGTTCGGAAATTTTTCGGGTAATTTATCGGTTGTTCCGTCATAGCGAGGTGAGCGCATTACGAAATCTAATTCAATAGGTACCCCTGTTCAATATCCATCATTTTGGTGTACACTTAAAAACTCCCAGGCAAATCTTACGCCTTCAATATCCCGGTTTTGCGGACCTGTACGCCGTTCAACAAAGCGGGGCACGCTGTGTTCGATGGAAGGCATTACGTGGCCGCCTCCTTCAATCCGGCAAAAACGCAGGATGAGATCATCCGGGTTTTCGGGGTCCTGATCGTCTTCGCATATGATTATACTTTCGTCATTGGGATCATTATCCGGCAGTTCGGTTTCGGTGCGCAGCTCTTTAGCCACATTGTTTACATCAGCCCAGATATCGCGTGTGGCGGGAGCAGAGAGATAGGTGCCGCGATCGGTAGCTCCTCCCTCAAAAGGGATTATAGGATCATCAGTGCCATTCATCATTAAGACCGGCATCCGGTTGGACGGCTTTTCACACTGCGAATCTTCCGGAAGATTTCCGATAAATGCAGCTATGGCAGCGAAGTACTCCGGCCGTTCAATACCCAGCCGGTATGCCATCTGACCACCATTGGACGAACCGGTTGCATACATGGCTGACGTATCTATTTCGAAACGGGATTCCGCCCAGTAGGTCAGCTCGGTGATAAATCCGACATCGTCAGCTTCGGAAAGAGAAAAATTATCCGGGGCGTCGGCACGGCAATCATTCCAGTTTTGATTATCGCCGTCGGTTGAACCGGTTTCAACATCCATACCGTTCGGCACCACCAGTAGAAACTGCTCCTCTTCAGCCAGTTTCGGCCATTCATTGGTGCCGCCTGCGTTGGGACGAAAAATGGCATCCATACTTTGCGTGCCGCCGTGCAGCAGAAAAACCACGGGAGATCCCGACGGCAGCATTTCGGGTATATAAAAGCGGAAAGCGCGTTCCAGCCCATCATGGTCGAGTGTTCCCTGATGCCAGCCTGGCTCATCGCTGTCTTCCGGGAGTGGATCAATCCCTGAGGATGCAATGCATGAGGTTATGATCAACGCTATCAACAGCAGTGGGAGTTGTCTCATAATGTCGATAGTCAGTAAGTTCACCCTAAACGGGAATAGCTGTATGCAAAATCAAATTTTAGGCAAAGTGCAAGAATTAAAAAATCCTTCAAAAATTTAGAAATTTATTTTGGAGTCTATCTTCATCAAAACTGATATCATTTGTTAAAAACCAGTAATGAATCATTACCGGTTCCGCTTATTGCTGCGACACTTTTCACTGCAATATTTCACATGTTCCCAGTCGCGCTCCCACTTTTTCCGCCACGTAAACGGACGCCGGCACACCGGACATATCTTAGAGGGCAGATGATTATTAGACATCCGTTGTTTACCCGCGAGGTTTGACATGCTTTTTAAGTATCCATTGGTTCTCATCTTTAACCTCTTTGCTGGCTTTCTTGCTCCAGAGAACAGAACTCGCATGCTTATAGCTCTCTTTGATATCGGCAATCACCGGTTCCGGATATTCCGTGCCGATTCTGCAATTATACATGTTTTGTTCCATTTCGCTCATTTTCCACGGCTCATGAATTAATTCAGCAGGCACCTCTTTCAACTCCGTAACCCATTCCCGGATAAAACTTCCTTCAGGATCATGATCATATCCTTGTTTTACCGGATTGTAGATGCGAATTGTATTGACCCCCATGGTACCGGCCTGCATCTGAAATTGGGAATAGTGAATGCCCGGTTCAAAATCCAGAAACTGTTTTGCGAGGTGGAGCGAGCCTTTCGGCCAGTCAAGCCAGAGATGGTGCGTCAAAAATGAAACCAGCATCGCACGCATTCTGAAGTTGAGATATCCGGTTGCAATCAAGCTGCGAATGCAGGCATCCACCATCGGAAACCCGGTCTGGCCGGTTCGCCACGCCTCAAATTTCTCCTCATCCCACTCAGTCCGAATGTCATCATAGCCTCTGTTCATATTTTCAAATTCAATTCGTGGCTCCGATTCGAGTTTCTGAATAAAATGGCAGTGCCAACCCAAACGAGATTTAAAACTATTCAAGCCGCGTTTCGACGGCGCCTCATCATAATGCTGATTGATATACTGCACAATCTGCCGGATGCTCAGATTCCCCCATGTGAGGTAGGGCGATAATCTGCTGCAATCGTTTCTTGCGGGTCCCGGTGCTGAGATGGATGCATTGTAATTCGCACAGCGTTCTTTCACAAAACTTTCCAGCAATTTCCACGCTTTGGTTTCACCACCTGTCTGAAAATCTTCATGCCCGCCCTTAAACCGTTCCGGCACATAGGTGTTGATCTCACCGGAGAGCTCATCAGCAAAGGACACAGAACTGAGCTGCTTGAGATCCGGATCTTTCACGGGCTGATGCATGATCGACTTCCAGTTTTTTCTCCATTTATCCCGGTTTTTCAGGCCGCGTTGTACCGCATTGGTAGGGGATTCGTCCCATTCCACACCCCATTCGGAAAAAAGTTCCGCCATGCGAATATCCCGTTGATAGGTAAGGTTAATACCCGTCTCCTCATGGCTAAATACCGTTTGGATATCATAGTACCTGCGGATTTTTCTGAAAAGATCGTCGGTCTCCTCAATGGCGATCAACAGCTCATGACCACTCTCTTGCAGGGCATGTTGCATCTCTTCCAGCGAATCCGATACAAATCGCCAGTGACGATCGGTATAATGCGGATCATCAACCAAAGAAGGTTCAAATACATACAATAGCAGCACCGGTAACTCTGATTCCGCGGCATGTTTGAGGGGCTGATGATCCCGAAGCCTGAGGTCGCGCTTAAACCAGACGATATTGATCTTTTCCATATCCATGCAGGCGTAACAGATGTTGCCTGTGAAGTGTTCGGAAAAGTTATTACAGAATTCGGACCTCCGAACATCCACAAATCACCAGGAACCCCACTTACCGCCCCTTCCTATACCCCTCATCCGCCAGTTTCTCAGCCAAAGCCTTGATATGATCCGGGCCTACTTCGCAACAACCTCCCACGATAGTGGCACCGTGTTTTGCCCAGCCCAGCGCATGCTCGGCGTAGGCGGCGGGATCCAGGTCTTTGCGTGCCTCGAGCACATCGACGGTGCCACCGGGTTCCAGCGCATCCACGGATGTAAAGGCGTTGGCATAACCGCCATAAGCTACACCGAATTTTGCAAGTACATTCATTGCGGTGGTGACCGCTTCGGGCACAGAACAATTTACGAGGAGCCCTTCCGCTCCTTCACTCATCACTTGTTCGGCTGCTTCAGCCAGAGATTCGCCGGAACGTAACCTCGTGCCGTCACCGTCATCTACGGTGAAGGCTACCCATACCGGTAGCTTGCTTTCCACTGCAGCCTTCACCGCAGCACGGGCTTCGCGGGCCAGGGACATAGTCTCGCAGATGAAAAGATCGACACCTTCGGCCTGCGTCTTGACTATCCGGCGATAGGACTGAAGGCAGGTTTCCTCGTCCGGAGCGATTTCGGGACGGTAGCTCGCCATGAGCGGCGGCAGGCAGCCGGCAATGCGCACATCATCCTTTCCACTTTCATCGCACGCTTTATGGGCCGCATCGAGCGCCGCAGCGTGCAGCGGTTCGAATAGTCCGGGTTCAGCGTCACGTTCCAGGCGCTGAGGCGTAGCACTGTAGGTATTCACGATAATAACCTGCGCTCCGGCTTCGATGTAATCGCGATGAGCCGCAACTACAAGCTCAGGTTCATCCAGCATCACCTGAGCAGACCATAACGGAGATGTCGGGCGACTGCTTCGTCGCCGCAATTCCTGACCCATTCCACCATCCATTACGATCACATTGTTTCTTTCAGATTCCATGATGTTACGTTCTTTATTTTTTGTGAATTCAAATTCATGCGATTTCAGCATTCAAGCAGCTTTAAAAAATACTGCGTCCACTTTCCTAAATTAATTCAATTTATTAAGAAATAATTTCATGAACTATTAGCGGATGAGGAAAAGGGGGGATTAGGACTTCTGTAATCTTGTTTTAATGCAAGAAGTTATATCCATTTAAATGCAGGGTAGCCGGCATTCATCCCAAAAAAGCACGATGTTTTTATCAATCAGTAGCTTACTGCCATTCTTTACGGATGTTTTTCTGATATTCTAAATAATCTATAGGATTAACCCGAGCTTTCAGCTTACCGCGACCGGAAATAAGAAGTTGGTTTTCTTCGAGGCGCTAATTAAACAGCTAAAGCCTACCACCGGAAACCAAAGCAGATATATCAGATAATTACACGGTTACTACTTGATTACTATTCTCAAACTGATGTACCTTATTGTAAGTTTACTGAATCGGCCTCATGCATGGTCCGGATAGCTTACCCATACCCAATGATACCACTTGAATTCTGACTGATATATGTCATGAGAGAAATAAAACATAATACTCATATAAACCGGATTTTCATTTTGTTGCTATCAGCTATCCTGGGTTTTGGAGTGTCGATATTTTTAAAACCCAGTGATGCCGAAGCGCAGCAGTTTTTTGCTGAAGTTGAGACCGGAGCAGCCTGGTTCAGCAGAAATGATGTGCGCATTCCTAATGAAGAGGGCACACTGTTTGATATGACCACTCTTACAGGCAAAGGCCCTGCTCCGTTTTTCAGGCTCAGGTTAAACATGAAGCTGGGCGAACAGCATCTGATCCGTGTTCTTTATGCGCCGGTTGAGATCAGCGGGTCGGGGCAATTCGACCAAGAAGTGTTCTTCGAAGGAAGTACCTTTCAACCGGATATATCTACTGAGGGGACGTATCAGTTTAACACTTACCGGTTTACCTACCGGTATCTTTTTTATGACACTCACCCCTGGAAGCTGGGAGCCGGCGGTGCGGTGCTGATCAGAGATGCCGAGGTGAAACTTGAGCAGGATGGCTTTTCCGAACGGGACACCGACCTGGGATTGGTTCCGCTGGTGCATTTGTTCGCTGAAAGATCTATGAGTGACAGGCTGTCATTCAGTTTTGATGGTGAAACCCTTGCAGGGCCGCAAGGCCGGGCTACGGATGCCGCCATTGCCGCCAATTACGCAATTGTCGATCCTATCTCGATTAATCTCGGCTACCGGGTACTTGAAGGCGGCGCTGATGTGGACCAGGTTTATAATTTTGCCTGGATCAACTTCGGATTTCTCGGGATTACCGGTTCGTTGTAACTTCGAAATTTCTATTAAAGTCTATATGGTCCAGCTGCGATGGGTACGGCCTGCTCAGTGTGTTTGATCCCGATAGTTCGGGATCAAACAAATTTTACAGCCATATACTTGCTATATTACATTCTCTCACTTAAATCACCGCTTATGTCATTTCGCATTACTATCATTTTGATGTCACTTATAATGATCCCGATTAATGCCTGCAACAGCCCGGATGAGAATACTGATAAAGCCGAAATCAGGGATCTGCTGGATCGATTTCTGGAGGGTGCTTCCGAAAACGATGCCGAAATGCATGACCGGTTTTGGTCGGATGATCTTATTTACACAAGCAGTGCCGGTGAACGATACGGCAAATCCACAATCATGGAGGGTATGGAAAACGGCGATTCACCGGAGCCCGACGAACCAACGCCTGCTTACAGCGCTGAAGAGGTACAGATCAACCTTTATGGTGATACGGCCGTGCTGGCATTTAAACTTGTTGCTGAAATAGAACCGGATGAGCGTGATGAGTTTTGGAATACCGGCTCGCTGGTCCGGCAGGATGGTGAATGGCGTACCGTAGCCTGGCAGGCGACGCAGATTCCGTAGAAAATACTTCAATGGCTCCGGTACATTGCGGCCCCTATCTGCCCGATTCAAAAACTTACGACAATCCCCACATCGAAGAAAATCAAATCCGTAGTTGAACGGTGTACATCAAAGGTAACTTCTCCGTTTTCGCGGTGGATGGAGCCTTCCCGTAGATACTCTGCTTCTCTTCCGTTCATATAACGTCCTTTGGCAATAATGCCAATTTCATAAGGCATGCTTTCCAAACCATTTTCCTCTTCAGTATAACCGGCATGTGTATATATGCGAAATTGCACTCCGCCGCCGAAACCATAGCTTAATGCCGTATCCCGGAAATTGGTATCTCTCAGTTTTTCATCATCACTTGCAGTTGTTCCCCTTTCACGCATTACTGTTTCAGTGTAAAAGTGATTAATTCCTACCAACCCGTCGAGAAAAGGTCGTACAACCCAGTCGGAAGGAATAATCCGGAATAAAGCATCCGCGTGAAAAAGGTTGTAGCTGTTTTCCACTTCTACCCGGAGATCAGGAATGGTGGAGCTTAACGGCTCTTCCCGTTTTTCTTTCCCAAAATTCATAAAACCCAAATCGGCACCGACCATGAAGGGTGTGTTGGCAAAGCGATAACCAATCATACCGCCGACGCCCATACCAAACCGCTCACCCATCTGGTTTTTAAAACTTCCCTGAGGCGCCCCTACCTGAAAATCCATTCCAAAC
>CAZDIA010000003.1:0-29276 GCA_964505385.1 uncultured Chitinophagales bacterium | reverse complement strand
CATCTGGTTTTTAAAACTTCCCTGAGGCGCCCCTACCTGAAAATCCATTCCAAACTGAACTTCCTGAGACCGCGCTTGAACATTGGCAAGCAACACAATAGCTATAGTGACAATCAATACGAATCGTATTTTCATAATTCCCCTCAAATTAATTAAATACAGAAAAACAGCTTAACTTAGTCGACTCACAGTTCCGTAACCTGGAAATGCCATTTTTTGAAACATATTCTATATAAGAATATGTATTGAAATAAACAAGTAATAAAAATATAAATTTCAATAGCTTTTGACTATCTAGTGATGCATCTAAAAATGGTTTTTCATTATTATTTTAATCCATTCTTGTTTTTCGGGTGTTCTGACCTGAAGCGTTTATTAAACAGCAATTGCTATTTGCGTATAAAACAGTTACGGATGGTCCGGTCTGGCAGAGTAAATTTTGAACAAGGCAGATGAAATACTGTTATTTTCGGGGTCAGAAACCGGACCTTGTTGAGTCATTATCTCCAAATGTGAAGTCAGATATTATGTAATTTTTCAAATTTGTCTGCCGCTCTTTGATAAAGAGGATTACATGTTTCGGGCATTAAAGGACCGGAAAACTCAGGTTTATCGTGGTTTTCGTAATATTCCGGAAGATGATCAAGAAGATAGGTGGCGCCGCCCGCAGGATCATTGGCACCAAAGACTATACGTCTGACTTTATGTAAGATCAAACTGCCGAAACACATGATGCACGGCTCAAGGGTAGTGTAGCAGTTCATTCTACGGCTTTGTGGCCAAAGGTGGGTTGGCACATTTCTAAGAGCTTCAATTTCCGCGTGCCGCCCCGGATGATAATCGGGATGCTGAACGGCGTTGTAACCTTTGGAGATAATTTCGCCATCAAGAGTAATGATGGCGCCAATAGGAAGATTGCCGCTTTTTTCGGATTCCAGCGCTACCTGTACAGCCTTTTCAAGTAATCGTTTATCTTCAGTTGTTTGTGAGGAAGATGGAGGGTTCACGATGCAGAGGATCAGGTTTTAATTTTTAATTTTCTTTTTTCATGAAGATAAAATTTTACCGTATTAACTGCTAAGGGTTAATTTTTCACTCCGTACAATCTTATGAGTCTGAAAAATTACTTTCAAACTATGAATCCGGAGCCTACCGTGCCCATCGCAGCGATACCGCATACTTCGAATAGCGCTGATTAACCCAAAGCGAAAGCAGGATGATTGCTCCTCCGATGGCCAGCCGCAGCAGATCGGCATCACGGTTCCAGATGACCAGGTTAACCAACAGACCTGCGGGAACAAGAGCGTTATTCATAACGGCAAGCGTGCCGGCATCAACAAGAGTGGCCCCGCGATTCCAGAGGAATAAACCTACTGCCGATGCTGCTACACCAAGCCACAACAGCACACCCCAGTGCAAGGTGGTTTCAGGCATCATGGTTGTATCTCCAAACAGGAAAAAACTCGGACCTGAAATCAAAACAGCACCCAAGTAAAAGTACCCGAAAAACTGATAGAGCGGGATATCGGTAGGGTATTTTTGGATGAGATGTTTGTATCCAACCTGGCCGGCGGCAAAAGCGATATTTGAGGTTTGAAGCAATGCAAAACCGATGAAGTAATCCCCGGTGATGCCATCATAGCGGATCACACCGGCACCGATAACGGCGAGGGAAGCAGCGATTAAAGCTACCGGCGAAAATCGCCGGCGAAGCAGATCGTCAATGAGGGCAACATAGATAGGTGTGGTGATTGTGAATAACAGCACTTCAGGTGCCGAAAGATATCCAAATGACCGGTACAAGCACATGTAGGTGATACCGAATTGCAGCGCCCCTACTATTACCACTCCGAGCTTCAATTGATTCTGAACACCTTTCCAGCGTGTGATCGCAAGAAATGCAAGACCGCCAAGCAGTACCCGGGAGAGAACGGCGAAATCACTGTCTACCTGACCGGAAAGATACTCGTCGATCAGGCTGAATGAAAAAGCCCATAAAAAAGTGACAAAAACCAGATATCGCATTGCAAATGCAACAAGAAGCGTGGAAAGTTACGATTGGAAGGTAAGGTTCATCACAGGCAAATGGAAACACCGCCTGGAAAATAACAAATGAGAGATCTTAAATTTAAATACTTATCCCGAAGATTGGGTAATGAGTAATAAGAAGGATTGTTTTTAGTCATCTTTGGAATTCTTGATATATTTCTTTTCAGTTTGAGGATTGAATTTTGAGTCTGCGATGTTATGCCTCGCATATTATGAAAATTGATAATGCTATCTCCCCTTATGCCAGTAGCCCTTATTATTTTTGCAGCTTTCTTACTGATGCACTCGTGTGATTCGTCCGGTCATAATACCGAAGAAGGTGGTGAAGCCAGTACGGTGTTGCACGATCCCGAGGTTAATGTGGATATCCACCGTGAAATTCCGGCGGAAATTCAGCAGAGAATGTGGCCGGTGTGGTTTGATCGCGATCATTTTCCGGCTCATGAAGATAGTTTTGAAATGAGCGAAGAGCAGTGGCGCGAAAAACTGAGCGGACGGGAATATAGGGTTCTGCGCAATGAAGGTACGGAAGCACCCTTCGTTAATGAATACCATGGAGAAGAAGGAGAAGGGATTTATGTTTGCAGGGGGTGTTCCGCACCGCTGTTTTCTTCTGAAACTAAATTTCATTCAAGCTCCGGCTGGCCGAGTTATTTTGCTCCGA
The DNA here is from genome assembly GCA_964505385.1 of uncultured Chitinophagales bacterium. Lineage (GTDB taxonomy): Bacteria > Bacteroidota > Rhodothermia > Balneolales > Natronogracilivirgulaceae > SLJN01. The sequence goes on along the minus strand of CAZDIA010000003.1, from coordinate 26,563 downwards.
TAGAACTGACGTTTATTGGGGTAAAACCAGATCACGGGCTGCTCAGTGAGCGTACTGAGGTGCATTGTGCACGATGTGGTTCTCATCTTGGACATGTTTTTGAGGACGGACCCGAGCCAACCGGTCTCCGTTACTGTATGAACTCTCTGGCTATGCGCTTTATTGATGAAGAATTGCATGAAATGATCTCATCCGGTCGCCTGGAAGACCTGGAGGTTGATTTGATCGGCTTTAAAGAAGTGTCTAAATAAAAAGTTTAAATCTTAATCAAGGTTATTTTCTCGGAGGCACTGATTATTGAAAAAAAACTTAACTCTTTTAGGTAGTTTCTGGAAATACTAAAATGTGTCAGTATTTTTCACGTTCTCACAAAAACCATCGTTGAACTTAAACAATAACAAAAACATTGAATTACGGATCATCCATATCGGAAAAAATTTATTCAAGCTTTGAGGACTTTTCTTCCTACCTCAATTCATTTACAGAGTCTCTGAAAAATATTTTTTCAGGCGAGCCTTACTCGCTGGACTTAAATTTCAACAGGGGGTTGTCACGACAGTATCAGCGCCAAATAATGACTTCTAAACCCCTTGCTCCTTTCATCCCTAATGAATACGGCGGAAGAGGAGTGGATATGAAAGAGTGCCTTTCTATTCTTGAGACAAGTTCCTATCAGTCGTTACCCTTATCGCTGATGCTCGGAATAAACGGTGGTTTGTTTTTGCAGCCTGTCGGCAAGTATGGCACCCGGGAAATCAAAGAGGATGTATTTTATAATTTTCTGAATCACGACCACATGGGCGGGTTGATGATCACCGAGCCTGAATTCGGCTCCGACGCTCTTCACATGAAAACCTATTATGAGGAAAATGACGAGGGCTACCGCATAAAAGGTACCAAACACTGGGCCGGACTAACCGGCTGGGCAAATTATTGGCTGTTAACTGCCCGCAAGAAGGATGAAAACGGTCAGCTTTCCAGAGATGTGGATTTCTTCGTGTATGATGCGAGCAAACCGGGAGTTAACGTAGTTGAATATTATCAGAATCTTGGATTGCACATTTTACCATACGGCCGAAATGATATCAATGCCCAGGTTCCGAAACAGAACAAACTCATACCGGAACGGAACGGGTTGATGATGATGCTTGATTTGCTTCACCGCAGCAGGTTGCAGTTTCCCGGAATGGCTATGGGGTATCTGCGAAGAATGCTTGATGAAGCGGTTGATCATTGCAAGCAGCGCTATGTTGGTGGTAAGCCTTTGATCGATTATGATCAGGTGAAATACAGAATATCCAAACTCCAGGCTTACTTTACAACATGTTCGGCAATGTGCGCCTATACGGCTGAACATGGAGGAGTGGAAAAAGATTTATCCAGGGACGATATACCGGCCAACTCTATCAAAAGCCTTGTGACAGACTATATGCATGAGGCGGCGCAGTCGCTGCTTCAGCTTGTGGGAGCTAAAGGTTTTCGCATCGATCACATTGCCGGAAGATCTATCGTGGACAGCCGCCCGTTCCAGATCTTTGAGGGATCAAATGATATTTTGTATCAACAGGTGGCCGAGGCGGTAATGAAGCAGATGAAAAAGTATAAAGAATCTAACCTTTATAAATTTTTATCTGAATATAAATTGTCATCAAACGCCGCGGATTATTTCAAAGATACCCTGAATTTTGAGATAAGGTTCGACATTACCCAGAATAAGGTGGTGGAGCTGGGTAAGTTACTGGGGCGGGTACTCTCGCTTGAGATGGTTCTTACATTGCATAATAAAGGATTTCGCACAGAATTGATTGATAACTGCGTTGAGCATATGAGACAGGAAGTGAACTCATTAGTAGCTTCTTATCAGGAGTTGAGCTCGCCGATGATAGTGGATGATTATCAGGCGTCAGCTCACTGGAGTAATAATATTTAAGACTAATAAACTCAAAAAATTAAAACTACCTTTCAGCTATGCCCAAAATAGTAGTACTTACCGGTGCCGGTATAAGTGCTGAAAGTGGCATCTCGACATTCCGTGACAGTGGTGGACTCTGGGAAGGTCATGATGTCATGGAGGTTGCCTCAATTGAGGGATGGAGAGAAAATCCGGAAAAAGTATTGGATTTTTATAACCAGCGCCGGGAAAAAGCGATGAATGCGGAACCGAATGACGGGCACAAGGCAGTTGCCCGGCTAGAAGAATATTTTGATGTAACAGTAATTACCCAGAATGTGGATACCCTGCATGAAAAGGCAGGCTCATCGAATGTCATTCACTTACATGGCAAACTAAACGAAGCGCGAAGCGAGAAAAATCCCGATTATGTTGTGGATATAGGTGCAGGCTCAATTAATATGGGGGACACCTGCCCGCAAGGCGGGCAAATGCGTCCGAACATCGTTTGGTTCGGGGAGATGGTGCCCCGCATGTTTGACGCTGCCGAAGAGACACAGAAAGCGGATCTTTTGCTGGTGATAGGCACCTCCCTTGTGGTTTATCCGGCGGCGTCGCTGGTGAATGAGGTTCCGCCTGATACGGAAATCTACGTTGTTGATCCAAGCAGGCCGGACGCGCACTTCTCCAATAAAGTGCATTTTATCGAAGATACCGCAGCTAAGGGCACGCCGCGGTTGGTAGATGATCTGATTTCAAAATATGCCTGAAAACTGGCAATAAATTTAAGAACACATCAAACACCGGGCTGCTGATTTCGTTCGGTGTGAGAAGTGATAATTCTACCCGGAAACTCTTTTTATCAGAGATTAGTTGCGGGTGGGTTTCAAATATGTAAAGCTCCTAACCATTTTATGTTATGCTAAACAGAGAAGAAAAAGAGAAACTTCTCGATTATCTGATTCAGTTTTTGCGGCCTGAAAAAAAATATCCGTTATTGCCGGGAGTCAACGATTCAGAAGCGGTAGCCGATTTTATAGGTATTGATTTTGATGAATACAAAGCAATACTGGAAAGTTTCGACAAGCAAACCAAACAGGCGGCCGAGGAACTACTTAAGGAAGAGGGCATTCAGGATCTGATAGAAGATCTACCTTTCAATCCTGATGATACCATTGTTTTGATAGGAGACTCAGTTTCCGACGACCGGATGGGGTGGTTTCAGATTTTAAAATATGCGTTGGAGCTACAGGTGGAAAAAGCCAACTTTACCTGGATTGATGCCAGCCTCGGCACGGAGAACTCAACCGATGCAATGTTGCGTCTCAATCGTGATGTGATCAGCAGAGAGCCGGATTGGGTGTTCATCGCTCTTGGCAACGATGATGCTCAGCGCCCCCATATCAACGAAGGTAGGAATGTTACCTCACTTGCTGAATTCTGGGAGAATATCAGCACTATTGAAGAAGCTCTTAACCAGCAAATGGAAAATCCCCTTATTTGGATTACTCCAACGCCGCCCATCACTGAAATGATGTCGCAGGTTCCGCTGTTCCACGGCGTAATGCATGAGGAGGATCTGCAGGAATACCGCGAAGTGATTGCCGGTAAAACCGGGTATATTGTGGATCCAACCGGCAGCAGATTGGGCAATCCACCGGAAGCTACTTACTACATGAGCGATGGATTTCATCACGCTTTGCCTGGGCATCTTGTAACCGCAAGGGAAGTAATTAAATTACTGGCAAGTGATGCGAAAGTGCATGAAGGCTCAAAAATGAAAGATAAAAAGTAGCTTTATCAAAACCGGACACTCCATTTCCCAATTTGCACTGCTAATTGGGAATTAATTCTGAACGGATTACCGGCTTCAGGGTAGGTAATCAGTTTTGGTTCAATAAACTCCACGGTCGATGTGCCGTTCAGATCAACAGAAAAAATTCCTGAAGTAGAAGGTGCTGCTCCCATATATTCGTTAAAATACTGATCGAACGGTACCGGCTCACCTATGATGAATGCATCAAAAACACCGAAGCTAGCACCGATAAATGCTCCTGTGGCGGTGCCAACCCTCAGCCCGTCCAAAATCTCACTGCCGGTTCCGCTTATCAAACCGATTGCCGAACCGACCAGTGCACCGGTCGCGGCACCGTAAAAGGTATCCATCAGGATGATGGAGCCACGGTGACTGCCGCTGCTGAAAAACGCATCTATATAATAATCGTCATCCCTGGGTATGTGGTAAGCATCATAAAAACCTATCCCGACACCGAAAAGTGTACCTGTTCCGACTCCCACTCTCATAGGCGCCCAGTTACCGTCATTATTAAGTAGCATCACCGCGCCACCGAGGCTGGCGCCGGTGAGCGTGCCGGTGCCGGTGTTAATCAATATATCTCTCATGACCTGCCCCTTTGATTCATTTGTGACAGGCGACCATACCAAAAGGAGTAAAGTTGTGATTAGTGTTAAAATTAAAAATTTGATTTTCATGAGTATGATTTTCTGTTTTTTTATTTTGGATCTTCAAGAGATACAGGAAGAACTTTCCCATTGAAGTACCGGTGGCCTTTAAGTGCAAAATCAGCGATAAATTCAGCCATGTTCTCAGAAGTTACCGGAGCACTCATGCCGGGGAAGGCATCTTCAAACATCTCAGTCTGAACGGCACCCAGACATAAGCAGTTGCTTGAAATTTTCTGATCCTGCCATTCGGCAGCAAGGCATTCGCTTAAAGTGGTAAGAGCACCTTTGGTTGTGCTGTAGGCTGCAAGGCCGGGGTATTTGGTTGCACCCATATATCCACCCATACTGCTGATTGTGAGAATATGGCCCGGGATTTGCATGTAAGGTGGCAGCTTTCTGTACAGACGAACGGCAGCCATTATGTTTAGCTCGATTAAATAATGCCAGTCGGCATCCGTGAGGTGATCAAACTTTTTGTTGATGATCCCTCCCGCGTTGTGGATAACAGCCTGAAATGGTGCGAAGTCCGAGAGTGCATCCGTCAAAAGTTTTGTTTCGTCAATTTTGGAAAGGTCAACAGATACCGGCTGGAAGTGTTTGGGATATAGAGTTTGCAGGTTTTTTAGTTTTTCTTCACTTCTTGCCACACCGACCACCCGGTAACCTCTTTGGGCTAACTCGATGGCAGTTTTGTAGCCGATACCTCTGCTTGCTCCGGTAAGTAATATTGAAGATTCAGGCATATCACATCTGAAATAATGATCACCAAAATATAGTGAAAAAATATTGACTGAATGAATTATTGAAGGATGATTTTACTGTTGATTATGAATCCCCGGGCAAGGCGAAAAATTCTTGTTTCTGTTGAATCCGGACGGGCTGTTCAGATGATCAATCCGATCGCGCAATCCGGTTAGAATCAAAAATTCATGTAATAAATGTTGCACGGTTGAAACAAAACATCAATATTAAACCGTCAGGATTAAATAAACTTCAACCGAAATAACATTTATATGTATCGTATTCTACTGATTCTCTTATTCGGATTTGGAATGAGCGCCTGCGGATCACCCGCAGCTACAGCTCAGGAAAACGACGACGAGTGGGATGTCAATGATCCCTATGACAATATTGAAATGCAGGATGTCAGTTTTACCGTTGATGAAGGCACCTGGATGAATCTGGATGTGAGTCCGGATGGCGAGGAAATCGTCTTTGATATCCTTGGAAATATTTACATCATGCCGATAGACGGCGGTGAGGCTACTCCGCTTCGCGAATATCACGCTTATGAGGTGCAGCCGCGATTCAGCCCCGACGGTGAGCAAATTTCTTTTACCAGCGATGCCGGCGGCGGGGATAATATCTGGGTGATGGATCGCGACGGATCCGACGCCCGGCAGGTTACGCATGAGGATTTTCGCCTATTGAACAATGCGGTATGGACCGAAGATGGTGAATATCTGATTGCTCGCAAGCATTTTACCTCAACCCGCTCGCTTGGGGCAGGTGAGCTGTGGATGTATCACAAAACCGGGGGCTCCGGCATCCAGCTTGTTGAGCGGATGAACGATCAGCAGGATCTCGGTCAGCCTTTTGCTACGCAGGATGGTAAATATGTATACTACAGCCAGGATGTGTATCCCGGCGGGATGTTTCAGTATGATAAAGATCCCAATTCACAGATTTATGTGATCAACCGGTATGACCGCGAAACCGGTGAAACCAAGCGAATTACCGGCGGAGCCGGAGGTGCGATCAGCCCGACAATTTCTCCGGATGGTGACACAATGGCGTTCATCAAACGGGTTCGCGAAAAGTCGGTACTTTATCTGCGCGACCTGAACACCGGAGAAGAGTGGCCGGTTTATGATGAGCTCAGCCGCGATCAGCAGAACGCCTGGGCGATTTTTGGTCCGTACACCAATTTCAATTGGACTCCGGATGGCGACCATCTCATTTTTTATGCCGACGGGGAGATCCGCAAACTGGATGTGGATTCCTACGATGTTGAAACCATTCCGTTTGAGGCGGAAGTTAACCAGCAAGTTGCCGAAGCAGTGCGTTTTGAGCATGATCCCGCCCCGGAAAGTTTTGAATCCAAAGCCATTCGCCAGGCCAAAACCTCTCCTGATGGAGATAAGCTGATTTTCAACGCAGCCGGTTTTTTATATGAGCGCGATTTGCCGGAGGGAACACCTGAGCGGCTGACCGACAGCGAGGATGTTCTCGAGTTTGAGCCGAGCTTTTCTCCGGACGGAGAATACATGCTTTATACTACCTGGCATGATGAAGAGCTCGGAGCCATCCACCGTCGCAATATGACGACCGGCGAAACCGAACAGCTTACGGATGAAAAAGGCATTTACCGTAAGCCGCGATTCAGTCCGGATGGTGAGATGATCGTATACCGAAAAGAATCCGGGAATAATCATCAGGGTCACGTGCATGTGCTGGAACCCGGCATTTACACTATGACATCGGACGGCGAAGATGCCGAACGAATTCTGGATTCCGGCTCTAATGCGCGCTTTACTGCAGACGGTGAGCGGATTTTCTTCCAGACCGGAGGATATCCGAATCATCAGTTCAAGAGTGTCGATCTGAACGGGCAGGATGAGCGGGATCACTTCGACTCGCAGTACGCCAACAACTTTGTGCCAAGTCCTGATGGAAAATGGATCGCTTTTAATGAGCTGTTCAAAGTGTACATCGCGCCGATGCCGCGAAGTGGTCAGGATATAACGCTTACTGCGGACACCCGCGCTATTCCGGTTACGCATGTTGCAGAAGATGCCGGCATCAGCCTGCATTGGTCAGGTGACAGCGATGAACTTCACTGGACGCTCGGCAAAGAGTATTTTTCGGTCTCTCTGGATGAAGCCTTCGACTTTCTAAATGAAGGCGGCGAAGGAAACCTGCCGCTGGGAGACAGTGAGGGCATCGATATCGGCCTGGAACTGGAATCGGATGTGCCTGATGGGGTTGTCGCCATCACAAACGCAGGTATCATCACTGTAAACGAAGATGATGAAGTAATTGAAGACGGCACTGTTGTGGTTCGGGAAAATCAGATAGAAGCGGTTGGTGAAACCGGAGAAGTCGATATTCCGGACAACGCATACGTCAAAGATGCCGGAGGTAAAACCATAATGCCCGGCCTGGTTGATGCGCACGCCCATATCGGAAATTTTCGGTACGGATTGAGCCCGAATCAGCAGTGGGAGTATTTCGCGAATCTGGCATATGGTGTCACAACGGCGCATGATCCATCCTCCAACACCGAGATGATTTTCTCGCAATCCGAAATGGTGCGAGCCGGAAATATGGTAGGCCCTCGGGTCTTCTCAACCGGCCGGATTCTTTACGGCGCGGAAGGCGATTTCCGGGCGATCATCAACGATCTGGATGATGCCTTTTCGCATCTGCGCCGCACTCAGGCGTTCGGGGCATTTACGGTGAAGAGTTATAATCAGCCGCGAAGGGATCAGCGGCAGCAAGTGATGGAAGCGGCTCAGGAGCTGGGAATTATGGTGCATCCGGAAGGCGGATCAACCTACACCCACAACATGTCGATGGTGATGGATGGTCACTCCGGCATTGAGCACAACATTCCGATCTACCCGATATATGATGATGTCACCAATATGTGGAGCCACAGTGAAACCGGCTACACGCCGACGCATGTAGTGAACTACGGCAGTATCCGCGGTGAGAATTATTTCTACCAGACTACCAATGTCTGGGAGAAAGAGCGGCTGTTGAATTTCACTCCGCGCACGGTTGTTGATCCGCTTTCCCGCCATCGTATGAAGATACCGGATGAGGAGTACGAAGCGGGGCACATCACCAGCGCCGCCAAATCCAAAGATCTGATGGATGCCGGTGTTAATGTAAATATGGGCTCACATGGACAGATGCAGGGTCTTGCCGCGCATTGGGAAATGTGGATTTTCGAGCAGGGCGGTATGTCGGAGCTTGAAGCGATCCGCGCATCCACCTACAATCCGGCCAATTACATTGGCATGGCTGACCATCTGGGATCCATAGAGGAAGGCAAACTTGCCGATCTGATCGTAATTGATGGAAATCCGGATCAAAATCTGAGGGATTCCGAGTATGTGAGCTATACCATGATCAACGGCCGGCTCTTCGATGCGGATACGATGGACGAGATCGGCAACCACCCGCGCGAGCGCATGCCGTTCTGGTGGGAGCAGACTGAACGCGGCGAGCAGTTTGACTGGCATCTGCAAAGCCAGGGCGAAACGCAGCCAGCGGGCGAGTACTGCATCTGCAATGGGCAGATACATACGCATCAATAACCGAACTCTTCAATAGCTGGAATTTAAAAATCCGGCTTCTGAATAATCAGGAGCCGGATTTTTTTGATGAGAAATGAGGTTTAGATGTAAGCCCCATTTGTCACCCCGACTGAATCTCGATGTAGTCGGGAGAAATGGAGGGGGGCTGTCATGGCACAATTTGTGACATACTACTGATCGAGGTATTGACAGGTTTCTTGCTTCCAGTGAAAGACACTTAAGTGGTTTTTAGAAGCTTCTGTCACCGGCACAGATTGCATCCTAAAGTAAAAAACTTCTTTACGGGCAATCATGAACAATCATCAAAGTAATGCAATGAGTTTTGATCCAATAAATTAAGTGAAATCAGCAAGTCGAGGAGTGTTGCGACATCCCATTTTTAAATTGAATGATAAGTAATTATTATAATAACACTTCAGCACAATATTGTTAACAAAAGAGTAATTTAATGGCACATCTGTACCAACTCTATACCATCAACCATTGGTTTTGTAAATTAATTATTGCATTTGCTGTGATTGGGGCTTCAACGTTTCAGCTTCAGGCACAGGTCCCCCTTCCGGAAGATATCATCGGATTTGAACCGGGAGAGAACTACAAACTTGCCGATAATGAACAGCTCGAGGAATATTACTACGCCCTTGCCGAAGCGAGCGACCGCGTGGAGCTGGAAGTAATCGGGCAGACTCATCGAGGCCGGGACCTGCTTCTGCTGTACGTTTCAAGTCCGGAAAACCTGGATAACCGCGAGCACTATCGCACTATCAGTGAGAGGTTGGCGCGAGCACGTGATCTCAGTGATGATGAAGCCCGGGAATTGGCTGAAGAAGGTAAATCCGTTGTATGGATCGACAGTGGATTGCATTCGGCAGAATTTGCTCATGCCCAGCACGGTCCGCATTTCGTGCACCACATGGCCACCGATGATTCAAGAGAAACCCAACGTATGCTCGATGATGTGATTCTCTTGAAAATGCCGATGATGAATCCCGACGGACAGGAAGTAGTCGTCAACTGGTATCGTCAGCAAAAAGACACCCCATTTGAAGAAACCGGTCCGCCGCGGGTGTGGCATGAATATATAGATCACGATAACAACCGTGACTGGTACATGCTGCTGCAAAATGAATCATGCGCAGTTGCTGATGTAATTTATAATACCTGGTATCCGCAGATTGTAGTAAACCACCACCAGATGGGGGAGATGCCGGCACGTATGTTTATCCCACCGTTTGATGAGCCGGTAAATCCGAATATCCCTTCTAAAGCTGTCCGGGGAACCAATCTGGTCGGCGAGCATATGGCGAACAGGTTTGCAGGTGAAGGTAAATCCGGAATCATGCAGCGTTCCCGTTTTGATATGTGGTGGAATGGCGGAATGCGAACTACACCGTATTATCATAACATGGTCGGAATTCTGACGGAATCCACGCACCGCTCTCCGATTCCTAAAAAATGGGATTTTGAAGAAGATATTAAGGGCGAAACCACCGTTATCGGCGGTCAGGAGCTTCCGTTTGATGAGCCGAGTGTGTTCTATCCCGATCCGTGGGAAGGCGGCTACGCAACGCTGATGCAGATGGTGGAATACCACAAAACCGCTTCAATGGGAGTAATGGATATCGCCTCGCTGCGGCGTGAACAGTGGTTGTATAACATTTATCAAATGGGTCGTGACGCCATTCAAAAAGGTGAGGACGGAGATCCGTATGCCTATATAATTCCGAAGGAACAGTGGGATAAACCCGAAGCTTTGGAAATGCTGAAAGTACTGGATCGCGGAGGTATCGAAATCCATCAGGCAACTTCGGATTTTACCGCTGCCGGTGAGGAATATGAAGCCGGAAGTTATATTCTCTACACCGCTCAGGCATTCAGGGCACATCTGGTTGATATGATGGAGCCTCAGGATTATCCCGAGCGCACCCAATATCCCGGTGGGCCGCCGGATCCTCCTTATGATATGTCCGGTTGGACACTTCCCATTCAAATGGGAGTGGATATTGATTTAATCGAAAATGAATTCTCCGCTGATGTGAAAGAAGTCGAAGAGTTGAGCTTGCCTGAGGCTGAGGTTTCATCCGGAGATTATTTTGTACTGTCGGCCAATTCGAATTTTTCGGCCAAAGCGGTAAATCAGTTGCTTGCCGAAGGTGCCGAGATCCGAAGAGCGACGGATGAATTTTCCGTTGATGGCCGGGATTTTACACCGGGTGCATTTATTGTTGAGGGCGATGAAAACAGTATCCGCGAGGCCGGAACCGAATACGGAGTTGATTTTCACGGTATTAACCGGATGCCGAATGTCGAAACACGAAATATGGACAACCCTCGGATTGCCAAGTACAAATCCTGGGTAAAGAACATCGATGGTGGTTGGACTCGCTGGATTTTCGATAATTACGGGTTCGAAGTTGATACCCTTCATAATGATCAAATTCATGACGGGCAGCTTGCCGACTATGATATTCTGGTAATGCCGGCGCAAAATCCGGAATCGATTTTAAAAGGGCATCGCGAAGGCACGATGCCTGAAGAGTATGTCGGAGGACTCGGTTTGCAAGGCAGTGCACAGATCAAAGAATTTGTGAGCAATGGTGGCACTGTAGTTGCATGGGACGGATCAACCGATTTTCTGATGAATCAGTTTGATTTACCGGTGAGTAATAATATCTCCGGGGTTGAACGTGATGATTTTTTCATTCCAGGTTCACTGCTTAACCTTGATGTGGACAACTCACATCCGATTGCCTACGGTATGCAGGAAGAAACCGGTGCGTGGTTTGTTGAACGGCGTGGCAGTCAAAGCAGGTCATTTTCCATCACAGAACCGGCGAGTGCGGAAGATCGCGTTGCCGACGCACCTGAGATTGAAGTCATAGCCCGATATGCTGAGGAAGATCTTCTCCAAAGCGGATGGGCCAGGGGGGAAGACCGGTATCTTGCCGGCAATCCGGCAGCCGTTCGTGTCGGGATTGGCGATGGCGATGTAGTCCTGATCGGGGTTCGTCCGCAATTCCGGGCTCAGCCGAGAGCAACTTTCAATCTGCTGTTCAACTCCATTTATTTCTCTTCTACGGATGAGCGCCCGGATATTGAAACCTATTCATTTACCGAAGAATAATCACATAACCCGGCCTGAACTTCCATGGCCGGGTTTTTTATATGCTGATTGAAATCCTGCACCGATTTCATCACATTGGAATATGACCTTCTGGCATCACATAGCTTCCCGCCTTAAACAAGGAAAAGACGTAGCTCTACTCTATGTTTTACAGAGCCTCGACAGCAGCCCCGGAAGGCAGGGCTTCAAGTTGATGGTTACCCGTGATGGTGATATGCAAGGTACCATCGGGGGAGGCATCATGGAGCAGAAGCTGGTGGAACTGGCCAAATCCCAAATGGAAGAAGGCGGGTTTCATCCTTTTGTAAAGCGTCAGGTGCATAAGCCGGACGTGGGTAAAGATCGCTCCGGTATGATCTGCGATGGCGAGCAGACGGTCGCTTTTTATCACCTTACTCCCGAAGATAAACCGGTTATAGATAAGATACTTGATCATCCCGAAGCAACTTTGACAGTTGATGAAACAGGCCTTTCGGTGGATGATACATCTCCCGGAACCGATCGGTATCGATTGAAGGAACTGACCGAAGAGAAATGGAAGCTGATTGAAGATTTGAGCTTTCAGGAAACAGCCTACATTTTCGGCGGCGGCCATGTCGGTACGGCGATGTCGCGGACGATGTCGCAACTTGGTTTTCGCGTTGTGCAATTCGATGACAGGCCGGGTTTGAACACCATGCAGCACTCCTGGGCTGACGAGCAGCACATCATCAATTATGAAGAATCAGACAAATACGTAGAAGAAGGGCCGCAGAGCTATGTCATTATTATGTCATTCGGTTATAGACCGGATGAAGTCATTATCCGCAGGCTGCTTGGCATGGATTTTAAATACATCGGGCTGATGGGAAGTAAGGTCAAAATTGAAACCATGTGGAAAAATCTCCGGGCTGACGGATTCAAAGAGGAAGATCTGCAAAAAGTGCATTCACCGATCGGTATAGATATCAAAAGCCGAACGACCGATGAAATAGCCAATAGTGTGGCGGCGGAGGTGATCAGGGTTAAGAATATATAAGTTTAAAGATGTAAAGATGATAAGAAGTCAAGATGTCAGGAAAATTGGTGAAATTTGAAGTTACTAAGTTCTGAGTGATCAATGTTTATTTCTCCGGTCTCTTTACTTCCTGATCAACATCACTGCCAAAACAACCAGTACCATTCCGAAAATTTGATACAGGGAGAGGCTTTCGCCAAAAATCAGGATTCCCAGTAGCGTAGCCATCAGGATCTCGGAAACGCCGGTAATGGATGCTCGGCCCGCTTCCATATGCTGTAACCCTTTGGTGTAAAATAAGTAAGCAAGAAGTGTAGGGATCAGCGTAAGCAGTGCCATCCACATTAGCGATTCCGGCTGGCTTAATCCCGAAATAAGAGTAGTCGTGTTGGTGAAGGGCAATAGCGTAAATCCGGAGAACAGAAACGTATATGTGACGACCGTTTTTGAGGAATAGCGGCTCATAGCGTATTTCCCGATAAGATTATACAAGGCAAATGAAGCTCCGGCCGCAACACCTAAAAGCACGCCGGTGAGTGATACATGATCGATCCCGGTAATTCTGATGTCGCTTACAAATGCTACGCCTGCAAACATAAGCAGCAGGGAGGTGATCTTAATCAGGGTAATCGGTTCCTTTATCCAGATGCGCCCGAAGATGATGACGAAGCCGGGCCCGGTGTAAACCAGTATCACTGCAAGTGACATTCCAAGTTCCCCGATGGATGAGAAATAAAACAGATTAAACAGCGCAATGCCTATTGAGCCGGTGCCCACAAACAGCAGGATATCACGGTAGGAGTGCAGTCTCATCACGCCGGGTTCAAAGAGGCGCATATAAATTAAAAGAATTATGCCGGCGACGATTAGTCGCAGGGATGCCATATCCACTGCCTCAAATCCGAGATCGTACAGATTCTGAACATAAAGACCTACCGTGCCCCACATGGCTGCCCCAATGACTACAAACAACCATCCGGTAAGAGATTTTTTTTGACTCTCAGTTTTTAAACTTAATTTGCTCACTATGCTGTCTGTTCGTTTGCCGGCCCGAAGATAGGCATTTTTGATTATCTTAAAAGTTTATTGATCTGTCAGAAATCTTTAAAAGTAAACTGCGCTTTTTGGGACTTCGCGCGCCTTGATCCTGGCGTTTTCTTAGGGCACTATTTAGCAATCAACTGCAAGTGCAAGTGAGATGGTACTCCTCGATTTTTAAGATTGGTATTTATCGTATTGATATGAGAGAGGAAATATTATAGATATCTGCCATATTGAAAATTATAAAAAATGCGTTATTGATCTGCATGGTTTGCATCCTTTAAGAAGCCTTCTTAAACGGAGATATTTGACAAAAGCAGATTTGTCAGACCTCTGGTTGAATATTTAAATCCGGCCGATTAACAGGATGGGAGAAGGTGAATTCAATATATATTTGTTTGATTCAATGAAATCATTGAATTATGATTGATGTTAATATGGTATAATTTTGCTAAAGTGAATAATAAAAAAAGGAGAAGGATATGAATTTGTTAAGAGTTTTGATCGGAATCGTAATAGGTACACTGGTCGGAGCAATCGTCGGATTGTTGTTTGCGCCTGATAAAGGGACAAAGACCCGTAAACAACTATCCAAAAAATCGGATAAATATGCCGGTGAATTCAAAAAAGAGTATGATCAATTCAGAAATCGGGTTAAAGATCAGTACGGCAATCTGGTAGATGAGGCCGGTGAGTTAACCAAAAGAGGTAAAGAAGCTGCTACTGAAGTTACCGAGAAAGCGAAAAATGCTTTTAAGTAGGTAATCACACAACATTTTTTGTTTACGGAGTTAAGTTTAACCCAAATAATTTTAAATTTTAATATTATGCCAAAAAGAAAAGCAGAAGCACAATGGAACAGTGATCTGAAAAACGGTAATGGTACCGTAAAACTGGGAAGCGGTTCATTCGAGGGTATGTATTCTTTTGAAACCCGCTTTGAAGAAGGAGTTGGTACTAATCCGGAAGAATTGATTGGAGCAGCTCATGCAGGGTGTTATTCTATGGCTCTGTCAGGTGGCCTTGGTGGTGCCGGGCATAGTCCTGAGAGTGTGCATACCGAAGCTGAAGTTAATCTTGTAAAAGATGATAACGGGTTTACTATTAAATCGATCACGCTGAATTGCGAGGCATCGGTACCCGGCATCGATGAAGGAGAGTTCCAAAAGTTAGCTGAAGATGCCAAGAAGGGTTGCCCTGTTTCCAGAGCTTTGGCCGGGGTTGAAATAAACCTTAATGCCAGGCTCAAGTAAAAGTTGATGATAAAATTTTAATCCGGCGTGGTATCAAATAAGATATCACGCCGGATTTTTTTGATTTTATTTCATCATTGCAATGATTTCACGGCAAAAAGCCGGAAGATCATTCGGGTTGCGGCTGCTTATTTGATTGCGGTCAACCACTACCTCCTTGTCC
This sequence comes from uncultured Chitinophagales bacterium, assembly GCA_964505385.1. GTDB lineage: Bacteria > Bacteroidota > Rhodothermia > Balneolales > Natronogracilivirgulaceae > SLJN01. Next base: position 11,303 of record CAZDIA010000003.1, on the reverse strand, counting down.
ACCCATTCGGCACCCGCGTTGATCAGATCATCTTTTATCGCCGGGGTTGATGTGCAACGAAATCCCTTCATCACGCCTGCCGAAATCGGAACCCAGCCTGCGTGACAAACGTGCGCCAAAGGTTTTTCAGCCTCGTGTATTTCTTTGGTAATCTCCAATACCTTCGGGTCGCGACGTAATTTATCAGGCGCAAATCCACCCGGAATTACCAAAGCGTCAAATTCTCCAGGATCAATATCTGTTATTGCTGCATCCGACCGGCACGGGTAACCGTTTTTTCCTTGATACAGCTCATCTGTTTCAGGCCCGGCAACTACGACATCCGCATATTCTTCGGTTAATCTCAGTTTGGGATACCAAAGTTCGAGGTCCTCATATACATGATCGACGAACATCAGAATTTTTCTGTTTTTCAAAGTACTCATAAAGTCTCCGCTTTGATTGATTTTAATATTTTCAGAAGTGGGTACTGTATTATGAAATCAATAAAAAGGTAAACAGTGTTCCCGTTTTGTGAAAGTCTTTGAGGTGCGGGTCATATAGCCGAGAAAAGCATGATTCCGTTGTGGCCGCCAAAACCAAAGGTGTTGCTCATGGCAATGTTAACCTTTTTCTCCATGGCATCGTTGGTTACAATCTGAAGACCGGGATCTATATCAGGATCGATATTTTCGGTGTTGATCGTGGGAGGAATCACATTATCCTGAATTGCTTTGATGGCTATCATGGATTCTATCGCTCCCGCCGCACCCATCAAATGGCCGGTCATGGATTTGGTAGCGCTGATGGTAAGATTGCCGAAATCATCGCCACTGAGTGCTTTAATCGCTTTGATCTCACTGATATCGCCAACAGGGGTAGAGGTGGCGTGCGGATTCAGATAATCCACTTCCCGGATGGATTTTCCGGCTTCATCAAGAGCAAGCTGCATCGCTTTGGTGGCGCCTTTTCCTTCCGGGTGGGTGGCGGTGAGATGGTAGGCGTCGGCCGTCATCGATGCGCCGATCACTTCAGCGTAGATGTTGGCGCCACGCGCCCTGGCGTGGTCGTAATCTTCCAGGATCAGACAAACCGATCCCTCGCCCATGACAAATCCATCACGCTCTACATCAAATGGCCGGGAAGCGGCTTTGGGATCATCGTTACGGACCGACATCGCTTTCATGGCTGAAAATCCGCCGACTGAAGCTTCGGTTATCGGTGACTCAGATCCGCCGCTGATAATCACATCTGCTTTTCCCCACTTGATGTAATTATAGGCGTCCATCAGTGCTGTGTTGGATGTGGCACATGCGGATACGGTTGTATAGTTAACCCCCATGTATCCGTTTCGCATGGAGATCATACCGGAAGCCATATTAGTTATCATTTTCGGGATGAAAAACGGGCTGAAGCGTGGCTTGCCGCTTTCCACATACTGTTGCACTTCTTTTTCGAAGGTATCCATTCCGCCCTGACCAGTTCCCCAGATAACACCTACATCATAAGGTGACATCTTTTCAAAATCGAATCCGGCATCTTTAATAGCCTGATCCGAGGCGATAAGCGCATATTGCGTAAAGAGATCTGTTCGCTTAACATCCCCTCGTTCCAGGTGATCAGAGGCGTTATAGTCTTTAAGTTCACAGGCAATTTTGGTGCGAAATGGTTCGGGATCAAAACGGGTGATTTTACCGGCTCCGCTGATTCCGTTAACAATATTATTCCAGGTGGTTTCGACGTCATTGCCTTGCGGAGTCAATGCGCCTAATCCGGTTACTACTACTCTGCGTTCACTCATAATATTAGGATCAAAAGAAATTATTCAGGTAATGGTTTTCGGGCGGGAAGATACGGTTTTCTGCGGGTTTTTCAGTCAGCCAATCGTCCAGTAACTTAACTTGCCATAAAAGCGATTTTAGTTGCTACAGGAGTTATAAATTGCCGGTGAAGTTTGGGTAAAGTTTGTTAAATGTTTGAGATTTGATGTTTTTCCACCCTCCGCCCGACTTAACAAGCAAATTTCAAATCCCAAATATCAAAACTTGTCCCGAAAACCTTCGTGGATAAATTCCAATGATCTAATTATCAATGACCAAATATGACCTCGGGCAACAGTTTATAGATCAGGTCATTAAGTCATTGGAATTTATCCCGACGAAGCGTACGGGACAAGTTTTGTTATTTGAAATTTGTTTATTGGCATTTTCAAGCCCCCAGCCCCAGCCCCCAGAACCCAGTACCAAGCACCCAGAACCCAGAACCCAGTACCCAGCCCCCGGAACCCAAACCTTCAGCATCATAAAACCAATTCAATTCGTTAATGAGTCGGAACACTTAAAATTAAATATTGTTATGGCTCAAAATACCACTCAAGAACATTTTACCGATGATCAACTTGATACGTTAATGCAGCGCGTGGATGCGCTGAGGAGGTATCTTTGACTACGATCATAGAAAAGAAAAAATAAACGAGTTAGAGCATCAGGCGCAGGACCCGGAGTTCTGGAATGATCCGGATCATGCACAAAAGCTGATGAAGCAGCTCAATGATGAAAAAGCATGGGTTGCCATATGGGATGATCTTAACGAACATGTGCAGAATATCCAGCTTTTTCAGGAGATAATCAGTGAAGGGGATGACAGTGTAAAGGACGATCTGCAAAAAGAGGCAAATACCCTGCAGAAAAAGGTTGAGGATGCTGAGTTCAAAAATATGCTCAGCCATGAAGATGATCGCCGCGATGCCATTATTACGATAAATCCCGGTGCCGGGGGTACCGAAAGTCAGGACTGGGCGCAGATGCTGTATCGGATGTACGTCCGCTGGGCGGAAAAAAAGGGATTTGAAGTTTCAACACTTGAATATCAGGACGGGGACGTTGCCGGTATTAAAAGTGCATCCATTGAAATTAAAGGTGAGTTTGCATACGGTTACCTCAAAGCCGAAAATGGTGTGCATCGATTGGTTAGAATCTCTCCGTTTGATAGCAATTCACGTCGCCATACCTCTTTCTGCTCCGTTTTTGTAGCGCCGGTAATTGACGATACCATCGATATTGAAATCAATCATGAGGATGTGGAATTGCAGCGATTTCATGCCGGTGGCAAAGGAGGTCAGAACGTGAACAAAGTGGAAACCGGTGTGCGGCTGATTTGGGAAGGCACGCTTTCTGATGGCAGCGAACAAAGGGTTGTGGCCGAATGTCAACAGGAGCGATCGCAGCTGCAAAATCGCGAAAAGGCGATGATGATGCTCAAATCACGGATTTATGATCTTGAAAAACGAATCCAGGAAGCCGAAAAAGACGCGGTGGAAAACTCAAAAATGAAAAACGAGTGGGGTTCCCAGATCCGCTCTTATGTTTTTCATCCGTATAAAATGATTAAAGATGTGCGAACCAATTATGAAACCTCAGATGTTGAGGCTGTGATGGATGGTGATCTTGATGAATTCATCAAGAGCTATTTAATGGCAATGTCAGGTTAAGGTTACATTAATATTAATCTCATCATGCTGACTTTGATATAAACTAATATGGAGTACAAATTTGATTTTCTGGTAATCGGCAGCGGCTCTGCCGGGTTGACGTTTGCACTTGAAGTAGCCGATTATGGTTCTGTTGGTATAATCACCAAAAAAAACCGGGCAGAATCCAATACAAATTACGCCCAGGGCGGTATTGCCAGCGTGATCGATGCTTCAGACTCCTTTGACAGCCATTTTGAGGATACCATGAAAGCCGGGTCGCATCTGAATGATCCGGAAGCTGTGAAAATGATTGTTCGCGAGGGACCTCATGTAGTTGACCGGCTGATCAAAATGGGAGCCCGGTTTACGGAGCAGGGTGGCCAGCTTGATCTTGGCAGAGAGGGCGGACATTCTCATCGCCGCATTGTTCATGCATCCGACATCACCGGAAAAGAGATCGAGCGGGTCTTAATTCAGCGGGCTTCATCACATCCGAATATTGAAGTTTTGGAGCATCATTTTGCCATCGATTTGATTACGGAACATCACCTTGGCAGAAAAGTTACCAAATATGATGATGACAAACACTGCTTCGGAGTGTATGTGCTGAATACGCGCACCGATAAAGTAGAGCGTGTATTGTCCAAAACCACCATGTTGGCGACAGGGGGAGCCGGGCAGGTTTATCAGCATACGACCAATCCTCCGATTGCTACCGGTGATGGTATTGCCATGGCGTACAGAGCTAAAGCGCGGGTTGCGAATATGGAGTTTTTTCAGTTTCATCCCACATCACTCAGGCTGCCCGGAGCCAACTCGTTTTTGATTTCCGAGGCTGTTCGCGGCAAAGGCGGAGTGTTACGAAACAGTGAAGGCGAGGCGTTCATGGAGCACTATCATGAACTTAAAGATCTCGCCCCGCGCGATATTGTAGCCAGGGCAATAGATGATCAGTTGAAAAAATCAGGAGAAGATCATCTGTATCTGGATGTGCGTCATCTGGATGCAAATGAGGTTAAAGAGAATTTCCCGAATATTTACAAAACCTGTAAAGACCACGGTATTGATATTACCGAGGAGCAGATCCCGGTGGTTCCGGCGGCGCATTATCTGTGTGGAGGTGTGGCTACGGATCTATATGGTCAGACCACAATTAATGGTCTTTATGCCGCCGGGGAAGTTGCTCACAGTGGGGTACACGGGGCAAACCGATTGGCATCCAATAGCTTACTCGAAGCGCTTGTATTTCCGAAAAAGGCTGCAGAGAAAGCGATTGTTTATGCAAAACAGGCAAAGTTTAATACAGATATACCGGAATGGGACGACAGCGGCACGGTAAATACCGAGGAGTGGGTGTTAATCTCCCATAATAAACAGGAATTGCAGCAGGTAATGTGGAATTATGTAGGAATAGTGCGCAGTGATCTCCGCCTGAAACGTGCATTTCGCCGCACTCAGTTGCTATACGAAGAAACGGAAAGTTTCTATGAACGGACTAAAGTCAGCGTTCCGTTATGCGAGCTGCGTAATCTTATCGCCATAGCTTACCTGGTTATTAAATCGGCATCACAGCGCAAGCAAAGTATCGGATTGCATTATTCAACTGATCATCCTGAGGAAATTCCGGAACGCGAAGAAGAAAAAATCACTTTGGTATGATAAGAGATGATTTTTGAGTTTCAAACTCTTTGAGTGGCAAGCTAACAATTGATGGTAATGGATGGATTCAGAAATATCCTGATCCGGTTTGTTAACTCATTTTGTTGACTTATAAACTGCAAACAAAATTCAGATGTGATGAAATTTAATCCCGCAAATATACGCGAATGGTTTACAACTAATGATCTCGGAGCAACACTGATAGTCCGGATTGTGCTTGGCTATGTATTTCTGGTGGCAGGATTGCAAAAATTTATCTTTCCGGATGATATGGGACCTGGAAGATTTGAAGAAATGGGATATTCGTTTCCTGCCTTCACCGCCTATTTTGTCGGTTTTTTTGAAACAGCCGGTGCCATACTTATCCTGGTTGGTCTGGCCACCCGGTTTGCGGCTGTTCCGATAATTATCATTATGCTCACGGCAATTGTCACTACCAAATTTCCGATCCTTGCAGATGACGGATTTTGGTCATTCGCACACGCCCTGCGACTCGACTTTTCAATGCTGATGTGCGCCTTATTTATGTGGTTTGCCGGTGCGGACAAACGCTCGGTTGATGCGCGTTTGATGAAGTGAAATTGATATTTATGAGGCTATGGTACTTTATGTACTCTCTGTCTCATTAAGAAGTAAAGAATTTTAAGAAGTCAAGATGATAAGAAAAGAAAGAGATTTGGAGGAAAGACCGGGATTAGGTTCCGGGTTATTTTCTTATCATCTTTACTTCTTCACGTCTTTACCTCTTTAAAAAGTATTAGGGTGTTCCGGTTTATAAGCTGAGTAATTTTGGTAAATACCGGGTTCGTGCATAGGGTATTAACTAATATTTTCAAGCGATAGCAGTCGCTATTCTATCGAACTACACCGTTTACATTCTGGATGTTATAAATGCCGATTTAGATTACTTGAAAATATGTACGGGAAAACGTACGTTAGATAGTAAATTGTTAAATCAATCTGCTTAATTATGAAATCACTTACAGCAACAAAAGCCCGAAAAGAAATCTATCGGTTGATTGATGAGGCTTCTGAAACCCGCGAGCCCATTCAAATTACCGGGAAACGTTCAAATGCAATTCTTTTAAGTGAAGATGACTGGCGTTCTATTCAGGAAACATTGTATCTAACCTCCATTCCCGGGATGTCAGATTCTATTAAAGAAGGAATGAACATGCCCATTGAGGATACTGATGACAAGTTAGACTGGTGAGTAACTATAAACTCGTTTATACCAAACAGGCGCAAAAAGATGCCAGGAAAGTTGTCTCATCGGGGTTAAAATCCAAAGTTGAGGAGTTGCTTGATATTCTTGCCGAAGACCCGTTTAAGCAGTACCCTCCTTTTGAAAAGCTTGTTGGTGATTTAGAGGGAGCTTATTCCAGGCGAATCAACATTCAGCATCGATTAATTTATCAGGTTTATCGCGATAAAAAGATTGTGAAAGTAATCAGAATGTGGACTCATTATGATTGAATAGTGCCTCTGAGAACATCAAACCTCAAACATACCGGCAGTAGAAAAATGTAGCAATTACAAAGCCCAATATTGAAATTTAAGTAAATTGAAAATAATCACACCTTCCCCTGTCTTCGAAGTTTGCGCCAGTGTCGTTCGCCGTCTAATTCCGGGGGGAGTGGCTCGCCTTCAGTAAGGTATTGGCTCATCAGCCTGGCAGAATAGGGAGCGAGCTGTACGCCCTTGGAACCTAATCCGCTAAAGATTTGCAATCTATCGTCGGTGGGATGCGGTCCGGCCATGGGAAGCCGGTTTGGCGTGCTAAGCCGGACACCGGAACATTGATATTTAAGAGATGCGGATTTAGCCAACTCTGGCAGCAACTGCTCAAATTTTTCCCTCATTAATTGCGCACCTTCCTGATTCGGCTCAGCATCCTCGAATTCATGTTCGTAAGTGGCTCCGACACAAATTGTGCTTGCGTCAAGTGGTATCGCATAACCGTACCCGACCACCGGCTTTCGCCAACTGATTTGCCGGTCAAGTCTGAAAATGGCATTCTGACCTTTGACGCCGTGCATGGGCAGTAGCGACCACAAAGGGTGATTTCGCAAATCTGATCCGGTAGAGAAAATCAAACGGTCAGACTGAATTAGATTACGGTCAGGAAAAGTTATAGTAATTGTATCAGAAGTTGAGTCATAACTGTAATCTTCTGCTTCAATTATTTCAACTCCTGAGGATTGAAGTTCTGATTTGAGTGACGCGAGAAACGCTTGTACATCTACCCAGAAGCCGACATGGAGATCCAAACCGCCGTAATTGGGGCACAAATCAGGTATTTGACTGACTAATTCTTCTTCGGTTACCCAGCTGCACCACCCGTCAGGCCAGCTTGTCGACTCCCATGTTTCAAAGAAATTGTCCCGTAGGTTTTCATCAACGGCAACCCGAAAAATACCGGTGTGATGGGAGAGTTTACCGTCATCTCCCAGCTCATTTAGCAAACTGACCAGCTCGGCATACGTTTGCTCCGCTTCCCAACCCAATTTTGCGCGCTGTGCTGCCGCCGGATTGACCATCGCTGCCGGCAGCATGGAAGCCATCTCGTCAGATTTTTTATCAATTAGTACGACTTTGCTTCCGGATTTAGTCAAATACCACGCTAAGCAGCAACCGGCAAGCCCGGCTCCGAGGATGGTAAAGTCTACATTCTGGGAAGATTTCATGATAGTATGATAGGCAATCCGGCAGTGGTTTTAAAATCACAAATTTCAAATAACAAATTACAATTCTTGTGCCGAAAACTTTCGGTAAAGTTCCAATTTCCAGTATTCAATGGTACAAACTTAGTCGGAGCCTGGCTAATTATTTGGTGCTTAGGACATCGGATTTTGGAACTTATCCACGAAGTATTTCGGGACAAGTTTTGAAATTTGTTATTTGAGTATTGAAAATTAACAGTCTGTTTTAGCTAATTTCATCAGATTTTACGAATTCGGCGCCTGCTTCTTCCATCTCTTGCATAGCCGCTTTCACTGAACCGTCGAGATCTATCCCTTTAATGGCATCGGTGATTACTTTGACATCATAATCGTACTTAAGCGCATCAACTACGGACCATTTTACGCAGAAATCGGTGGCGAGGCCACAGAAATGCAGTTCGAAGAGTTGACGGTTTTTCAGATAGCCGTGTAATCCGGTAGGCGTTTCGTGGTCGTTTTCGTAGAATGCCGAATACGAGTCAATATCCCGGCTAAAACCTTTTCGGATGATCAGATTACTTTTATTTGTAATCAGTTCCGGATGAAACTCTGCTCCTTTGGTGCCTTGCACGCAATGATCGGGCCATAGAACCTGAGTGCCGTAAGGCATGTCGATCGTTTCAAAAGGTTCTTTATCGGAGTGTGATGAGGCAAATGAAGAGTGACCGGTCGGGTGCCAGTCCTGAGTTTGAATTACGGCATCATAACGGTCGATTAATTTATTAATAACGGGTACAACTTTATCACCATCCGGCACTTCCAATGCTCCACCAGGGCAGAAATCATTTTGAACATCAACAATAACTAATGTTTTCATAGCAGCTAAATTTTCATTTGGGAAATTTGATCCTGTATTCCTTTGCTTACCCACACCGGATAACGCTCCGGTTTTTTCAATCGTTTGAAACGCCCGGGCAGCCGTTTCAACTCATTTTGAGCGGTTTGTCTTAACATTGTAATCGCTTGATCCCAATCTGTGCCGCAATCTCCATTAGAGCAGACATTATGAGTGACTAATTGGAAATCGGTAAAGTCAGGCAAATTTTCGGCGATATCAGCAGGCGCGATTGCTCCATCTATAAGTTTATCAGCTTCATCATTAAGACAGATTATATCTCCGGAGTATTCACCGGCGGAATCGTAGAGCCGTAAGATTTTTTTTCTGCCTGGCAAGGTTTCTTTGGCGGGATCATCTGATCGTTTTGAAGTTGGACGGCCGTCAATCTCACACATCTTGTAAACGCCGTCAAGAGCCGGGGACTCGTGGCCCGTTACCAGCCTTGTGCCTACACCAAACAGATCTATTGGAGCTCCGGAATCAAGCAGATCAGCAATTACATATTCATCAAGCTGATCAGAAAGTGCGATTTTTACGTATTCAAGTCCTGCTTCATCAAGCATCTTACGCGCTTTTTTTGTCAGCTGAACCGGATCACCACTATCAAGTCTGATTGCTACCAGCCGGTGTCCCTTTTCTTCCAGCTCTTTTCCCACTTTAATGGCATTCGGAATCCCGGAGCCGAGTGTGTCATAAGTGTCCACAAGCAGAGTGGTTGAATCAGGATTGCGAAAAGCGTACTGCCGAAATGCCTCCAATTCTGATTCAAAACTTTGTATCCAGGAATGAGCAATCGTACCTCCGGGTGGAATATCGTATTCTTTAGCTGCCCATACATTTGATGTGGCTTCCAACCCGCCGATAAAACCAGCCCGGCTGGCTTGAATGCCCCCGAGGCCCTGGGCGCGCCGCAATCCGAAATCCATTACTTTTCGAGAACCGGAAGCATATTTGATACGTGCAGCTTTTGTAGCAATCAGGGACTGGTAATTCATCTGATTTAGCAATACGGTTTCCAAAAGCTGACACTGAAGGAGTGGACCGGAAACGGTAACAAGCGGCTCTCCCGGGAAAACAATTTGTCCTTCCTGAACTGATTCCACATTCACCGACAGCTCCATGTTTGAAAGGTATTCCAGAAAATCATCATCAAAACCCTGCTGTGAAAGATAGTTAAGACTTTTCTCATCAAAATGATAATGCCGGATCAAGTGCAGAAAATTGTGGAGTCCGGCAAAGATGACATACCCCCCGTCAAAAGGTAAATCACGGAAAAAGTAATTAAATACAGCATTCTGATCTTCCTTACTGTTTTGCCGGTAGCCCCGCGCCATAGAAAGTTGATAGTAGTCGGTATATAGCGGTAAATGCGGTAGATGTTTCATTGAATTAACTTATTCGATCAGAATTAGTTACTGCAAAAACAAGATTAATCGCTGAAGCGTTTTGATGGTTTTAAATGTCTGATCTTATAAAATACGAATCATTTTAAGAGTTCTCACTCATTTACCATATTTTGTATAAAAAGGATACGTAATTTTTTGACAATGAATCTTATTGTTGATACAGGATTTGCAGTACTTTTTCACCATATTTACAATGAGGTTAGAAAAAAGCAATTCTGATTGCTTCAAACCAAACCCAAAAGTTACTTCAATATGAGTTCGTGGCAACGATTTTGGGAGTTGTATGATCAAATGTTAAAAACCGGTCACCGCGGAGAGGTGTTAAGGGAATTACGGGATGAAGAAGATGTATTCATGATTTTAATGTGCTCCGAAATGCTTGGTTTACCCAATCCGGTGCACTTTTATACCCTTGAGGTTTATCCGGTTATGTTGGAAAGATTTCACGAGTGGCATCAGCGGATGGGAATGGAGCGTTCTCCGTTGGAGCATATTCGATGTTGTTGACCGAAAAAGATTGAAATGTCACGGCGAATACAATTTTTCAGCGGTAAAGGAGGAGTAGGTAAAACCAGCATAGCGGCGGCCAGAGCGGTTCAGCTTTCCGGGTCATCTAAAGTATTATTGGTTTCTATCGATCCGGCACATAATCTATCCGATCTGTTTCAAGCGGAAATTGGATCGGAAATCACGTCAATCAACAACAACTTATATCTTCTTGAGCTGGATGCTGAGCAGGAAGCCCATCGGTATTTGGAGGAAGTTAAAGATAATCTTTCCGATAAAGTGCGCCCGGAATTAGTAAAGGAGGTTCATCGTCATATCGACTCAGCCCGCTATTCGCCCGGTGCAAATGAGTCAGCGCTGTTTGATCGCATTACCCGTCTGATACTGGAAGAGAGTGAAGATTATGACTATGTGATATTCGATACCGCTCCAACCGGTCATACTCTTCGGCTGATGACACTTCCGGAGTTGATGGGCTTGTGGGTTGATGGTCTGATCGGCCGGAGAAAAGCGGTTGATGATACCCCGCAATGGGTTCGTGACGGGCGGGAGGAAGACCCGGTTTTGGAAAAGCTGAATGAAAGGAAGGCGCGGTTCAGCCGTGTAAGAGAGTACATTCAGGATGGTGAGTACATCTCATTTTGGTTCGTGGCTATCCCTGAGCGCTTAGCCGGGCTGGATGATTGATTTAGCTCCTCATAGAAAGATTTAATCTCACA
>CAZDIA010000002.1:91665-149029 GCA_964505385.1 uncultured Chitinophagales bacterium | reverse complement strand
GAAGAGACAAGTTCGGTTAAAATTCGGCTTTACGATTTCGCTATGAACCCCATCCGGGAACTGGATGATATTTCTTCTGTAGAACCAGGCACTTATGAAGCTGCCTGGGATGGCACAGACGAACAGGGACGCAATGTAGCAAACGGTACGGTATTCTACCGCATCGAAGCCGGAGATCAGGAAATAACCGGTAAAATTCTGGTACTTGAATGAAGTTTAGCCATATATCCATATCAACAGCCCCGCTGCGACACGGGATCAAATTTTTCATCCTGATATTGCTTTTTGTCGGGATGCCGGCTTTAGTTGAGGCACAGACGGGGGGATTTGCCGGATCATACACACGCATGGGTTTTGGACCGAGAGGCATGGCATCGGGTAACGCGATGTCGGCGGCTGCAGAAAACGGAATTTACGCCCACTATAACCCCGCGCTTTCCGCTCATGTTGATAACACCCAGATTGATTTTTCAAGTGCTCTGATGTCGTTCGACCGGACGCTTCATGGCTTGAATGTTACCTTTCCCCTGCCTCCGCTTGCCGGATTAAGTGTCGGTTTGCTGAATGCCAATGTATCCGATATCGACGGGAGAACCTCAAGCGGATACGATACCGGTGATTTATCCACGCATGAATATCAATTATATGTATCCTTCGGATTAAACCTTGGAAATCGCGCCCGGGTAGGCACCTCGGTCAAGTTTTTGCTTGCTGATTTTCATGAGGAAATCAGCTCATCAACGGGAACCGGTTTTGATATAGGATTAATACTCGAGCCGATTGATAACCTTAAAGCTGCAATCGTTGCTCAGGATCTAATTGCCGGCTACACCTGGAATACCGATGATTTATACAGCAGCCAGGATTCCCGTAACCGAAGCGATGAGTTTCCCAACCGGTTTAAATTTAATCTCACATATGAACCTTCATCAGACTGGTTTGTAGCTGCCGAGTATGAAATCCAGCGAATTGAATCGGAGTATTTTGACCGGTCTGTTACCGGTGATGCTCCTGCCCGCTCACGTAGAAACGTAGACGATATCGTAACGGATGAGAACCAGTTCAGAATAGGTGGAGGTTACAGGGTTCATGAGCGCCTGACTATGCGATCCGGCCTTGAAATTCTGAACCTTGATGATGTGGATCAAACCGTTAAACCTTCTGCAGGTTTTTCCTTACATTTACCTTTTGATCAATACGAACCAACTATTGATTACGCCTGGGTAAGAGAACCTACAGGTATCTCTCACATGCACGTACTTGCGTTACAGCTTAATTTATGATTAGATCCGGTTACACAAAATTACTTACAACTGCCGCATTGATGCTGGTCCTTGGGCTATCCACCAAAGCTTATGCGGATACAGCGAGTGGTATGCAGTTTCTGAAAGTGGGGCCGTCTACTCAATCTCTTGCAATATCTCAGGCGCATACTGCTGTTTATAGCGGCTCACCCTCAATCTATACCAATCCGGCGCTATTAACCACTTCAGAACAGACTACAGGCAGTGCGAGTTATACACTCTGGCTCGGGAATACAAATAACAGCCACGCATCTGTGAATATACCAAGGGAAAATGACGCATTCAGTATAGGTCTGCTGTCATCAATCGTGGGAGACATTGAACAACGCGATACCCCGGGTGAGCCCACAGGCACTTTTGATATAAATTACATATCTGTTGCCGGAGCCTACGCCCGGGAGGTTGGTCCGGTTTCTTTGGGTATAACGGGCATGTATCTGAATGAGATGCTGTTTAATGTAAGTGCATCCGGTTACGCTTTTTCTTTCGGAGCCGCTACCACAGTTTTGGATGACCGGCTAACTCTCGGCTCAACTTTGCTTAATTTGGGAGAAATGCAGGATCTGGATACCGAACCGACTCCCCTGCCTACCACCTATAAGGCCGGGATAAATGCAGATTTGATTCAGTTTTCTGTCACGGAAACTGATGAAATTCCGGTACTTATATCACTCAGTTCGGATTTTGTACAGCCGATTGAGCGAATCGAAGTTGCGGATGAACGGGATGATTTGGAAACTCTTGATGACTGGTATATTTCAGCCGGAATATCTGCAGAAGTTGCCGAAATTATTACACTACATGGAGGATACCGCAGTGGCAACACAATACGCCCATATAGTTTAGGGGGAAGCATCACCTCAGGTAATTTTGCATTTGACTATGCCTTTGTACCATTCGAAACCGGTTTTCAACGTGTTCACTCCATTGCCCTCCGATATGATTTTTAGATCATAGCAAGCTCTAAGACAGGATTCAGCTGAAAAGCGATAAAATTTATAAACTATAACATCATACATCCTGTCTATACACCTCGTAAATATTTGTTTAAAATTAACGAGATACGACAAACAAGAAACGAGAAATAAGCGAAGCGAAATCCCAACTATGCCACCGGCGAACCTTCCATTGACAAGTAAGGATATGATTTTGGCCCCAGCTGTCACCCCGACCGAAGCAGCGGACTGTAACCCTGCCTTGTGCAACAAATTATCACGCTGCGAAGTGGAGGGGTCTGTGATGGCACAATTTATGCCATACTACTGATCGAGGTTATGGCGAGTTAGTTGCTGCACAGATCCCTCCACTCCATCGCGGAAGTATTAGAAGCCAAGTGCTGAAATCCGGGCGCGATTCCGGTCGGGATGACAGGTTGTTGTTATACAATGGTTTACATTATATCTATTAAAAAATCTTAGAATTGGAGCTTCTGTGTCCTCATCAACAGTGCCGCCGAAGGCAGGATTAGAAACTCGGGACAATAAACAAACCTCGCCGGTGATTCGTAACAGATGTTACTTCTTCAATAAAACATATTCATTCTTTATTTTAGAACTTTAAACATTAGATTTTGCCTGATAGATTTATTATGTCTGTAATCATTCGTCGAATTCTTATCGTCTTTCTCATTATGCTCGTGGGGCTTATCGGGGTGATATTGTATCGCGCCGCAACTGTAAGCCCACCGGATATTACTACAGAAGTACAAGATCCCTTACCGGTAGATTCAGCCGAAGTAATTGACCGGCTGTCAGATGGATTGCAGTTTCCAACGATATCAACACAGGATCCCCGGGATTTTGAACCGGAAATTTTTAATTCCTTTTTGAGTTTCCTGGAAGATTCATACCCATATATCCATGAGCAGCTTGAGATTGAAATGATCAATGATTACAGCATGCTGGTAACCTGGGAAGGGTCAGATCCGGATAAACGCCCGGTGTTGCTAAGCGCTCATTATGACGTTGTACCAGTTGAACCCGGAACCGAAGATGAATGGACTTATCCTGCCTGGGATGGCACCATCGCAGAAGGATATGTCTGGGGGCGTGGTGCTATTGATGACAAAAGCGGATTTTTTTCCACGGTTGAAGGTGTTGAGCACCTGCTGAGAGATGGTTATGAGCCTGAACGAACGATTCTGCTTGGCCTCCATCACGACGAGGAAGTCGGCGGACTCGAAGGCGCAAGGGAAGTTGCTAACACTCTGGAAGAGCGCGGCATAGAATTAAAATATATGGTTGATGAAGGTATGCCGATCGCGGAAGAGATTATGGAGGGCATCAGTTCTCCGTTTGCCATGATTGGGGTTGCCGAGAAAGGGTATCTGAGCTTAGAGTTGAGTGTACGGCAGGCAACCGGACACTCTTCCATGCCGGCAAACGAAACCTCCATTTCCATATTAAGCGATGCCATCAGCAACATCCGCAGAAATCCGATGGACGGTGATTTTTCTGATTTGCTGAGGCAAACATTTAAACCTGTCACCCCGGAGTTGCCATTTGCCCAGCGGCTCGCTTTGTCAAATATCTGGCTGTTCAGCGGGTTAATTGAGTCCCAGTTTTCCAATATACCGTATATTAACGCGGCATTGAGAACGACATTTGCGCCCACGATTCTTGAGGCCGGAGTCAAAGAAAATGTGATACCTTCCGCAGCAAGCGCCATTGTTAACTTTCGCATTCATCCGATGGATGATATTGAAAAAGTAAAAGACCATGTTCGCAGAAAGGTAGATGATGATCGGGTCGAAATTACAGAAATGCCGCGCGCCCGCAATCCATCTCCGGTAACCGATATAGAAACAGAAAGCTATGAACTTCTGGAACAATCCATTCAGGAAGTTTTTGAACAGATGCCGGTTTCCCCGACGTTCTTTCTTGCTGCAACCGACTCCCGGCACTATCATGATGTTACCGACAACATCTTCCGGTTTCGTCCTATCCGGGCCGTTCCGGCTGATGCATCCCGCATTCACGGCACAGATGAACGCATCGGTGTCGATAACTACCTGGAGATGATACAGTTTCAGATCAGGCTTATAAAAAATAGCTCCTAATTCCTGAAAAACATAATTGGCAAGGGATTCAATAAGTTGGTGCTAATCCATACTATTTACCCTTGCCAATCGCGACGATTCTTGCGTATATTATGTAGTTCCATAAAGGGTTCTTAGCTCAGTTGGTTAGAGCGCTACGTTGACATCGTAGAGGTCGGCGGTTCGAATCCGCCAGAACCCACTTATCCCTCCCTTCTTTTAAGTAATTCACAGTTTTATTTGAATCCTTGTCTGAAAACTGTGATTGTTAGCTCAGCGTAGCGCAGTGAAGAGTCTGCCTGCCGCTATTACTCACCTTTTAATAACCGGGGATTATACCAACACATCTATTCCAGCCCGTCAAAAAAAGTTAACCCAAGTAATATGATGTAAATATCCGGATAAAGATGATCCAAACGAAGTCCCGAATACGATATATCTTGGTGTCAACCATCATTAAAAATTATTTACGGTGATTATTCCCCAAATCGCAGAGTGGGAGAAAGAATACACCATAAACAAAATAACTTGAATCAAAAATAATCAATACATATGATAACTATCCCTACCAATTCATTCAGCAAGGGAATTATGGCAATTACCTCAGCTTGCTGCTTGCTTTTAATTCTAAACGGTGCCGCGCTGGCACAGCAAACTTTTACCGTAAACTCCGAAGGAGACAGTTCTAATGAAACCATTGATGGTGAATGTGATACCGGCGACACTATTGATATTAATGGTGATCAAGCTTTAGAATGCACATTCCGTGCTGCTCTTGAAGAAGTAGAAGCTGGTTCGGGAGAGTTTGTAATTGAATTTTCTGAAAACATTCAAACAACCGGCCCAGGCAATTCTACTCAAATAGATAATATCTCAGAGCCTTTGCCGGAAATAAACAGCCAGCTTACCATAGCCGGTGAAACCCACCCGGAATATGATGAGGATGACGACGAGCCAAAAGTTCTGATCTTTAGTGAATTAGGTGGCGATACCGGTACGGGTCTGAGAATTACCGAAGGTGCAGATGATACGGTTATCCGTCACATTTCTGTTGGGCTATTTGAGAACAATGGTATCTTAATTGATAATGTAGAAGATGTTGAAATACGGAATAATGAAATAGGATACCATGCTGGATTTCTTGCATTCGGGAATGACCTTAACGGAATTGAGGTTTCAAATTCTAATGATGTTATTATTGATAACAATACCATTATATATAATGATGCCAGGGGAGTTTTTATTCACAACAATGCATCTGTTACAAGGATTACTAACAACTACATTGGCATTTTTGATGATAACGGGGATTATGAGGTTGCAAGCAATGAGTCCGGCGGCGTTCTCATAGAGCCGAGTGCTGGTGATGATAATCTTGTAGGAAGATGTTATGTAAGTGGTATTCCCCCTACAGGGGCTTGTGATGGCAATACCATTTCAGGTAATGAAGGCCCCGGTGTAGAGCTTCGTTCAGACAACCAGAGAGTGGTTGCCAATAATATTGGTACCGATCCGGATGGCAATGGTGACTTTGGTAACGAGGAAATTGGTATCCATGTTGACTCGGATAACAATGTTATAGGACAATCTTTTGCTGGTGGTGAAATAGGTTCTGCCGTTCCGGGCCAAAACATCTCCGGGAATAACAGTTATGGCGTCATAATTGAAGGCTCCGGAAACACGGTCCATAATAACTATGTGGGTACAAATGAAGATGGAGATGATATTGGAAATGAATCACATGGTGTTGATTTAGAATCCGGTGGTGATAATGATATCACGGACAATGACATTCGCTTTAATGAGGAAGAGGGCATCAGAATAACCAGTAATTCCGATCAGGGAGAGTTTACCGGTAATTCGATAAAAAGTAATGAAAACAATGGCGTTCATATTTTGGGCGCAAATGGCTCTATAGATATCGGTTCGGTGGACGGTGATCCCAACATCATTGGTAATAATGAAGATCACGGGATTAGTATAACTGGCTCCGTTGACCAAATAAGAGTGCTTGGAAATTATATAGGCACGAATGCAGATGGCGACGATCTCGGAAATGATTTAGCCGGTATAAGTGTAGGATTTGGAATTAGTCCCACTGATGCCAACACAATTGAAATTGGTAATACCGATACTGTTAATGAAGATAGCGACGATGCTGCCAATGTTATCGGATTTAACCAGAACGGTATTAACTTGATTTATACCAATGATCAAGAAATACAGGGAAATTATATCGGAACCAATGCTGAGGGTGATAACCTGGGTAATAATATAAACGGTGTCAGAATCGGCGATCTGAACCGGGCTCAGGGAAATGTCATCGGGTACAGTGAAGGCAGTACCATTCCTGATAATCCTCACCCCGCTGAAGGTAACCGAGGTAATGTAATCGCATATAACAACAGCAATGCCGTAGACCTTTTCGAGAATGATGGCGAGAATAAAATTGAGAATTCGATAAGGGGTAATATCATCTCAGATAATGATTACGGTATCAGTTTGGGTGAAGGCGGAGATGAAATAGACCCGGGCGGCGGTGAAGAGGGACCGAATAACCTCCAAAACTTTCCCGAATTCGATGAAGATGAGACCGAGTATGATGCCGATGATAACGAAATGGTTGTAAATTTCCGGGTACAAACTAACACCGGAAATGCCAACTACCCGCTGGAAATTGACTTCTACCTGGCCGACGGCGAAGACCGGCAAGGCAAAACCTACCTCGGTACGGTTGATTATTCCGACGCCAATAGCTGGGTATTTGAGACATTCAACCCGCCGGCGGACGTAGATATTTCCTCGGGTGATCTGATGGTCGCCACGGCAACTGACGGAGATGGCAACACCAGTGAATTCAGCAATCCTGTTGATTTTAGTGAGGCAGCCCCTGAAATCGCCGTCTCCGACGACGAGTTAGATTTCGGAAGCCTCACCGAAGGCGAATCTGCAACCGAAACCCTGACGGTTGAAAATGATGGCGACGCCGACCTGGAAGGCGAGGTAACCCTCGAAGACAGTGACGGTGACGTCTTTGAGATCACCTCCGGCGAGGGCAGCTTCGACCTGTCCCCTTCTGATGAGATGGATGTGGAAGTTGAGTTCACTCCTGACGATGTCGATAACTTCTCAGGCCAACTTGATATCGAACACAATGCCGATAACGAGGATGATCCCTTCGAAGTAGACCTCACCGGTGAAGGTGCCGAGGAGCCCGAGCCAGTCATCGCCGTCTCCGACGACGAGTTAGATTTCGGAAGCCTCACCGAAGGCGAATCTGCAACCGAAACCCTGACGGTTGAAAATGATGGCGACGCCGACCTGGAAGGCGAGGTAACCCTCGAAGACAGTGACGGTGACGTCTTTGAGATCACCTCCGGCGAGGGCAGCTTCGACCTGTCCCCTTCTGATGAGATGGATGTGGAAGTTGAGTTCACTCCTGACGATGTCGATAACTTCTCAGGCCAACTTGATATCGAACACAATGCCGATAACGAGGATGATCCCTTCGAAGTAGACCTCACCGGTGAAGGTGCCGAGGAGCCCGAGCCAGTCATCGCCGTCTCCGACGACGAGTTAGATTTCGGAAGCCTCACCGAAGGCGAATCTGCAACCGAAACCCTGACGGTTGAAAATGATGGCGACGCCGACCTGGAAGGCGAGGTAACCCTCGAAGACAGTGACGGTGACGTCTTTGAGATCACCTCCGGCGAGGGCAGCTTCGACCTGTCCCCTTCTGATGAGATGGATGTGGAAGTTAAGTTTGCTCCTGACGAGGTTGATAATTTCTCAGGCCAACTCGATATCGAACACAATGCCGATAACGAGGATGACCCTTTCGAAGTAGACCTCACCGGTGAAGGTGCCGAAGATGTGCAGGCTCCGGGTGTAGTGGAACTGGAATCTCCTGAAGATGATGCCGAAGGGGTAGATCGCACTCCTGAGTTCACCTGGGAGAAAACCGATGAGGCGGAGGAATATCACCTCGAAGTGGCCGATGATCCTAACTTCTCTGAGCTGATCATCGAGCAGACCGCATCGGAGACCTCCTATACGCCGGAGGACGCCCTGGAAGCTGACCAGACCCACTACTGGCGCGTGCGCGCTTCCAACGCCGGCGGCGAGGGGGACTGGTCGGATATCTGGTCTTTTACCACCGAACCCAATATTGAACCGTTTACACTTGAATCCCCGGAAGATGGATCAGAAGTACATGTAGACGGTACACCGGATGATGAAATTCAAATCGAATGGGAGCAGCCGGAGTCGGTTGTGCAAGATGAGCTCTCTTTTGTCTGGCTGCTTTCAGAGGATGGAGGATTCGATAATCCTGATCTCGAGATTCAATCCGATAATGATGGAAATGCGACCACACTTACGCTTACTTATCAGGAATTGGATGATTTTCTCGACGCTAATGGTATTTCCGAAGGTGAAGAGCTTGAAGGCCAGTGGACAGCAAGAGCTGAGTATGAACAAACTGATCAGGAAGCGGAAGAACCCTTCGAAGTGACACTTGTCCGCGGTGAAGTAACCAGCTCAGAAGAGATAGATGAAGTTCCTGAAGACTTCACGCTTAAGCAAAACTACCCCAATCCATTCAATCCTTCTACTCAAATTCGCTTTGAGCTTCCGGAGGATGCTGAAGTCTCACTCCGGGTGTATAACAGTGTAGGTCAGGAAGTTGCCACACTGATCGATGAAACCAGGAGTGCCGGAAGCTATGAGGTAACTTTCAATGCTGATGATTTATCCTCAGGCAATTACATCTATCGGCTTGAAGCTGATGATCATGTGCTTACACGCACGATGACATTCATCAAATAATTCAATAAAAACTATAACATACAACAAGTCACAACCCCCGGGGTCTGATAAGCTTCGGGGGTTTTTTGTGTCTGCCTGTTTAAAATTTATGACCACTTGCCTACTTTTGATATGTTATTAACTTGATTTTCGAACTGATAAACGAACATACTTGCATGAAATCAACCCTTACAACCTCCCTTCTTATTTTTTTGTTTCTCCCCGCACAAGTGCTTGCAACTTCAAACATTCAAGATAATTTAACTGGTAAACAGGCTGAAGTTGATACCGTATTTAAAGAATGGGATTCCTATAAAACGCCCGGTTGTGCCGTAGACGTGACTGTAGAGGGTCGCCGACATTTCTCGGAAGCTTATGGCATGGCCGACCTTGAACATCAAATACCTAACACCACCTCTACTCTCTTTGAGGCCGGTTCCGTTTCCAAACAATTTACAGCCGCAGCTGTTGTACTTCTTAAGCTGGAAGGCAAAATTTCTTTGGATGATGATGTCCGCGAATACATCCCGGATGTCCCGGATTATGGTGATACCATCACTATCCGGCACTTGCTAACTCATACCAGTGGATTACGTGATTGGGGAAGTGTTGCGGCAATTTCCGGCTGGGGACGCAGCAATCGCACGCACAGCCACAAGCATGTGCTTGATATCATCAGCCGCCAACAAGAGTTAAACTTTGAGCCAGGCAAATACTACTCATACAGCAACTCCGGATATAACCTGGCAGCTATTTTAGTGGATAGCCTGAGTGAGCACTCATTCGCTGAATTTTCCGATGAATATATATTTGAGCCTCTTGGGATGAATGACACCGAGTGGCGTGATGATTATACGCGAATTGTAGAGGGCCGAAGTTCTGCCTACACAGCCCAAAGTGACTCTTTTTCCATAAATCGTCCTATTGAGCATGTTCATGGAAACGGTGGGTTGCTCACAACTGTAAGCGATCTGAACACCTGGAATGAGGCAATGAGAACAGGCCGTCTTGCAGGTCAGCATTTCGTGGATTTGATGCATGAATTCGGGGTACTTGATAACGGCCGTACATTAGACTATGCCCTCGGATTGCGTGAAGGTACAGACAATGGAGTTCCGTTTATTAATCATACCGGGGCAACAAGTGGATACCGCGCCTTTTTGGGGAGGTATCCGGAGCAGGATCTTTCTGTAGCTATATTATGCAACGTAACGAATGCAAGCCCCGGCAATCTTGGCAGCGACGTTGCCAAAATTTTCCTGGGTGATGCAGTTGACGATACTGAGGATGAGCCCGTGGGAATAGACCTTTCTGCCGACCAGCTTAATCAATACACGGGTTTATACAAAGACCCCAAAAATGGAAGCTTGACAAAGTTAAAAGTGGAAAATGACACTCTTCAAACAGAAAATGACACAAAACTCACTCCAAAAACTGAAAATAAATTCAGAGTAGGTACCAGTGACCGTCATTTTATGTTTCTGTCTGAAGGTGATATCCAAATTACAGTTGAAAATTATGAAGAAGGTAAGCTTTATAACGTTGAGGACTTTGATCCTTCTGAATCAG
This sequence comes from uncultured Chitinophagales bacterium, assembly GCA_964505385.1. Taxonomy (GTDB): domain Bacteria; phylum Bacteroidota; class Rhodothermia; order Balneolales; family Natronogracilivirgulaceae; genus SLJN01. The sequence continues at coordinate 138,313 of CAZDIA010000002.1, read as the reverse complement.
AGCTGGAAGAATTTACCGGTACGTACTACAGTGAAGATTCCGAAACTCGGGTTAAAGTTGAGACCAAGGGTGATAAATTGATTGTAAACCGCCGCCCGGAGGATGAATATGAACTTGATCCGGCATACATCGATGCCTTTAGCAGTGATTTTGGGAAGTTACGGTTCCGCAGAGATGAAAACGGTGAGATCAACAAATTTCTCTACGGCACAGGCAGGGTTTACTCCATGCCATTTGAGCTGGTTAGCCGGTAAAACCATTCCCGGCACCCCAGCTTCTTAGATGGGGTGCCCGAAGCCAGCCCAGCACTTTAGTCGGGGATCCAGGAGCATAAGCACGATATTGCCCTCTATCCCTGGATCCCGAATCTCCTATCGTTCCCGACTTGGCTTCGGGACGTGCTGTCGTCCGTGATGACTGCTTTGCTTTTTTAGATTTGAAAAGTACAAATGCAGTAAATTTGACTTTTAGCAGTGCGCTTAATAATTAAATCAGCAAAACCGGATTATGCAAATTGGATAAGAAAGTATGAATGCCCATCTCTTTTAACATGGCATCATCGCGTTGTGCAATAACCAAGCCTCTTCCGGACAGCTGGAACAGATCACCGGCCTGCTCCATTGTTTGCATGGATATCTTGCTGATAATTTCCCGGGGTATGTCGTTATCAAAACCGGCTAACTTGTTTCGTATATGGGATTTGTCATAATTGCCAATCCAGACCAGCCTTAAACCGCGCTGCAGCGAAGTGCCCAGATAAGTTAGCCATTGAAGCATTCGGTCGCTGTTTTCAGGATCAGAGCTTAATCCAAAGAGTATGGAAGGCCAGTTGTAGCTGTCTGACCAAATTAATACCGGTGAAGTGCATTTATTTGCCAGGTATAATGCTGTGGAGCCGGTTTCATGACGGCCGCGAAATGACCTGCCGCGACGTCCTACAATAACAATTTCGGCCTCTTCAGCGGCATTGATTAATTCTTTATTTACCTCTCCCCTTACCGACTCATAAGAATATTTAATTTTCCATTCTTTACTAATCCGGGTTACACTGTTTTCAAGCCTGTGTTGCAGGGCCCGGCTTTGCATAGAAATTTCCTCTTCGTCAACTCGCTTGGGTTCGCCGCTATATCTGCTTACATGTTGCACAATGCTTGTACGAGACGCATCAAACCAGTTTTGATCTTCAATAAATAATGTTTTAATAGATGCTCCGGTTTGTCCGGCCATCTCAGCGGCTGCCCTTAAACCGGCCTTAGACTCCTGAGAAGAATCCAGCGCTATAAGAATTGATGTCAGTTTCATAATTTATCAAACTTATTTTTGCGATCCGTTAGTAGGCGAAGCATAGTTTTGACGAATTCCGGCATACTGGGTGAGCGCTTTTTTGACTTTATCATTTATGGAGCCTTCCGGATAATTCCCGTTTTTATCTTTTTCACCCATTTCAATGCCGGTTAACAGTTCCATTCCCTGATCTATGTGATCAACCGGATAAATATGAAATTTACCAGAATCCACAGCTTCCACCACTTCTGATTTCAACATCAGATTTTTGATGTTTGCGGAGGGGATTAACACCCCCTGATCACCGGTCAATCCACGGTAGGAGCAAATTTCAAAAAAACCTTCAATTTTTTCATTAACCCCGCCAATCGGCTGTACCTGACCATGCTGGTTCACAGATCCTGTAATCGCAAGAGACTGACTAACAGGAACTTCTGAGATGGCAGATAGTAGCGCATATAACTCTGTGGATGAAGCGCTGTCACCATCCACACCGCTATACGACTGCTCAAAAACCAGGCTTGCCGATATTGAAAGCGGACTCTCCAACGCATACCTGGACCCCAGAAACGAACTCAAAATCAACACACCTTTAGAGTGTATCGGGCCACTCATTTCAACCTCCCTCTCAATATTGCTCACCTCTCCGCGACCGAGTTGAACTCTTGCAGTGATTCGGGTAGGCCGGCCGAATGAAATATTACCGATTGACAGTACCGATAATCCATTTACCTGACCTGTACGAGTGCCTGCGGTATCAATAAAAATGGTTTTTCTCTTGATCTCCTCGAGCATCCGATCGCGCAGCCTTCCGGAGCGGTAATATTGATGATCAATTGCTTTTTGAACATCATCGCGATCAATAGCCTGCTTATCATTTTGATTCGCCCAGTGATCCGACTCACGCAGCAGATCTTCAACTCTGCGGATTTGCGCGGTAATCTTCTCGCTGTCGCTTGCCAGGCGGGATGCATGTTCAATCACTCGTTCCGCACCGCTTTTATGAAGTGGCATCAGATTGTTTTTATTGACCATGCTGCCAAGAAGTCGCGCATAAAGCTCAAGATTTTCGGGATTCCGGTCAATTTCATTTTCAAAATCGACTTCCACTTTAAACAAGTTCCGGAAGTCATTGTCGTATTCACATAAGAGATAATACAGCATACGATCCCCGAACAGGATCACCTTTACATCAAGATCAACCGCTTCCGCTTCCAGGCTTTTGGTACTGAATAGCCCGTACATCTCTCCGGGTGATTCAATTTTCAGCTTTTTCCCCTGAAGCGCCCGCTTAAGGCCATCCCAGGCATAAGGTTTTGTGAGAATACGAAAAGCATCAATCAACAGATAACCCCCGTTTGCCCTGTGCAGCGCTCCCGGTTTGATATGGGTGAAATCGGTGGTCATTGCACCCATCTGAGACGTGACGTGCTCTATCCGGCCGACGAGATTAGTGTAGGTCGGATTATCTTCATAAATAACCGGAGCCCCGGTAAGCTCACTGTTATCAACAATTACATTAACCGTGTATCTCCACAGTACGGGATCATCTTCAGGCGTGGAGGTATCCCGCTCCTGTTGTCCGCCGCCCATTGCCTGCTGCATCGGATTCGACCCCCAGGGGTTTATAATCCGGTTGACGTTATCTACGATATCTTTCCGGGTCTCTTCCAGATATTGCACCACCTTCTGATAATCACTGAACTCATTTTCAACCTCCTGGATGAGATCTTTGACCGCATAAGTTGCTATTTCTTTATCAAGCTCCTGTTTCTTTTCGCGATATTTACGTTGCTTGGTCGGCATCCTCCGGAGGGTTTCCTGCAACTCCTTTTGAAATGTAAACACCTCCTCTTCAAGCTTTTTCCGTTCTTCATCGGGCAAGTTGTTGACTTCATCCTGGTTCATCACCTTGCCGTCTTTAGTCGGGGCGATGGTGAATCCGGATGGTGAACTCATCAAAGTGAGCCCTTTACTTTCAGCTTTTGATTGCAGCTCCCGCAAGGCGCGTTGCTCTTCCTCTTTCGCCTCTTCCTCGATAGCCTGCCGCTGATTTTGATATTCCTCACTCTCAAATGTAGCCGTTAGCGCATTGGGCAACTCTGATGCAAGCTGATGCATTTTTTTTTCAAACTTTTTCGCTTTACCGGCCGGCAATTCAATTGCTACAGGCTTCTGCTCATCACTGTAATTGCACACATAGCACCAATCCGAAGAAGGCTCATGAGATTCCACCTGCTGATTGATTAAGGTTTCAAGCAAATTTCGTTTATCAGTTTCTTCCGGGCCAAGGGCAAATAGATTATATCCATCACGGTTCATCTTAATTCCGAACCCTGCAGATTCAAGTGCACGGTCCTGCCCTATCAAAGGCTGATCAAGTGAAGGAAAATCCTGAGTAGTTTCAAATTTTAGTGAGGACAGATCACAATTTCTGTATAGCCTCTCTGTATCCAGGCTACTGTTATGTTTAGATAATTTCTTGCTACTCATATAACTGTATTAACAAATAGTTTTATGTTTCAATGATTTCCAATGCGGGTATATCTGCTCTATACGAAAGAAACAGGATATACTTAGAATTGGCAAGAGAAAAACGAAAAAAAACTTATCTCCTCAGCACCCGGAGATCAATACTCCGAAATCTAAATCGATATCAGGATCGAAATCGGTATCGAAAAAATATAGCACCTTGGCACCAAAAACATCTATAAATCACCCCTACCGATCAAGCATCCCGGATTTGCGAAAATGCCAACAAATTGAGAAAGCATCCATCGGGAATGGAGAGGTTATTCTATGAGCAAAGAATTGTGGGATAATCGATTTCGATACCGATAGCGATCCCGATTCCGATACCGATTCAGGCTCACACACTTTCCGCCAGTTGCTGCAAGCGGTCAAGGTGGTCCTGTGTGCGAAGTGATTCGATAATATTCTCCAAATCGCCTTTCATGATATCATCCAGATTATAAACCGTGAGGTTAATGCGGTGATCTGTAAGTCGTCCCTGCGGAAAATTATATGTTCGAATTTTTGCACTTCGGTCTCCTGTGGATACCTGGCTCTTACGCTCTGCAGCACGTTCCGCCTGCTTTTTTGATACTTCTTCCTCATAGAGTTTCGATCGCAGCATTGTCATCGCTTTGTTTCGGTTTTTCAACTGAGATCGTTCTTCCTGACAGGAAACAACAACACCTGTTGGTATGTGCCGTATCCTGACAGCCGAATCGGTAGTATTTACGTGCTGGCCGCCCGCGCCCGATGCCCGGAATGCTTCAAACTCAAGATCACTCTGGTTGATCTCAATATCTACTTCCTCAGCTTCCGGAAGTACCGCCACACTTGCTGCGGAAGTGTGCACTCTCCCCTGAGATTCTGTTTCCGGAACCCTTTGAACCCGGTGAACACCGCTTTCATATTTCATCTTGCCGAACACTTCATCCCCTTCAAGCCGGAAAACAATTTCTTTGTATCCCCCTTTAGGTGACTCCTGCAGATCCAGAAGTTCGTGATTCCAGCCCATAGTATCGCTGTAGCGGCGATACATGTTATATAAATCCCCGGCAAAAATTGCCGCTTCATCCCCGCCGGTACCTGCCCGTATTTCCATAATGGCATTTTTAGAATCTTCCGGATCCTTGGGAACCAGCTTAAGTTTAATTTGCTCCTCCAACCGGTCCCGTTCTTTGATCAACTCTTCATTTTCTTCCCCGGCCATTTCTGAAAGTTCGGCATCTTCACCCTCTTCAATCAGTTGGCGGTTGCTTTCAATAGTTTCCTTGATCTCTGTATATTTTCGATAATCTTCAACTATCCCTTTCAGGCGGCTGTGTTCCTTGCTCAGCTCCCGGTATTCATCCGGATTTTCATAAACAGAAGGGTCGCCGAGTGCCGTGTTAATTTCTTCGTATCTCGCCTGTAATTCTTCTAATTTCTTTTCGATATTCATACTTGTGATTTATGGAGGACAGTTCAGAATTTTAAAACAAATAATTCCGGTGATTGCTACCTGCTTTGAGATGGCCGGGTTACCTGATGTTAAAAATAGCAATTACCTCTTCTGCATAAAACTTTATCAATGCAATTATTAAACGAAAACTTCACCATCGGAATTCTCGGTGGCGGTCAACTTGCTGCAATGTCGGCTTATCAGGCATACCGTTTGGGTTTTGATATCTACGGTTTCACCCAAAAAGGAAAATATGAGCCGCTCGATCGCATTACTGACAAAATATACAAAGGCGACCCCGGTAATTCTGAAGACCTAAAAGAATTTGCAAAACTATGTGATGTCATCACTTTGGAAAACGAATTTCTGGATGCACAAAAGCTTATTGACGCGGATTCCGTTTCGTCTGCGCCTTTTATCCCTAATCCCGAAGCATTCCGTAAAGTAGAAACCAAAGTCGGTGAGAAACAGAATTTTGAAACCGGAGGGATACCGGTACCTCCCTGGAAACGCATTAACACGCAAAATGACGCCTTTACATTCGGTGAGGAACATGGGTATCCGTTTATGCTCAAATCCTCAAAAGGCGGTTATGACGGATATGGTAATGAAACGGTTAATCAGCCTGAAGATATTTCAGAGGCGATGAATTCGCTTCAACAGGGTGAAAGCAGAGAGTTGATCGGGGAAGGGTTTGTCCGTTTCCGTAAAGAGCTGGCTGTTCAGATTGCGCGCAGCCGGGATGAAACCGTTTGCTACCCTTGCTGCGAAACCATCCAGAAAGACCATATCTGCAAAGAGGTTATTGCTCCGGCACCAGTTTCCTCAACGTTGAGAAATGATGCAGAAGAACTTGCCCGCCGGGCAATTGAAGCTATCGACGGTTACGGGCTTTGGGCATTCGAGTTTTTTCTTACTGAAGATGATCAGCTTTTGCTTAATGAATGTGCACCCAGGCCGCATAACTCCGGTCATTATACTATCGAAGCGTGCACAACCAGCCAATTTGAAAATCATATCCGTGCAATATCCGGCCTGCCGCTTGGTGATACATCAATGCGATCCGGATGCGCGGTAATGATTAATTTACTGGGGACTCATTCCGGTGAAGCTGAGATGAAAAACGGTCAGCAATTACTTCGCAGGGCCGGAGGCCACCTGCATCTTTACGGGAAAAAACAAAGCCGGCCGGGGCGCAAAATGGGACATTTTACCCTACTTGGAGATGATGCTTCCCAAACTTTACAATCGGCCCGCGAGTTGACAAATGGTGTGGAAATTTAGTCTAGACTTCGTGGCATAACACATATTCAGTATTGATTAACATCTAACCGATATGAGTAATCCAAATTCCGCTAAAGTTGGCATTATCATGGGCAGTGATTCTGACTGGGATACCATGAAAGCTGCCGCCAATATACTCGAAGAATTTGACGTGCCTTATGAGAAGCGCGTTACTTCGGCGCATCGCACACCCGATATAATGGCTGATTACGCCAAAAAAGCGGCCGGTCGCGGTTTAAAAATTATTATTGCCGGCGCCGGCGGAGCTGCCCATCTTCCGGGAATGGTAGCATCCTACACGACTCTGCCGGTAATCGGAGTGCCGGTTCAATCGAAGTCTCTTAAAGGAATGGACAGCCTGCTCTCCATAGTCCAGATGCCCAAAGGGGTACCCGTTGCAACTGTTGCTATTGATAATGCTGCCAATGCCGGATTACTTGCCGTGCGAATACTTGGCGCTGAAGATGATGAAATCAGAAAAAAGCTTGGAAAATATCACGAAAAAATGGCTGATGAATCCCGTAAAAAAACGCAAAACCTGAAATGATCGGGCATTTTGAACTATCCGCAAAAAAATTTTGGTATGATAATTTAATCCTGCATAAAGCTTTTCTTTTTGTCCTCTTAGGAATTTATATTGCCTCATTATATATCCAGTGGAAGATCAATTTTTGTATAGAAGGTATATCTAATTCATGATGCAGGAACCAATGGTAGTGCCAACTCACCTGGGTTGGATTGAGGTGATTTGCGGAGGCATGTTCAGTGGAAAAACCGAGGAGTTGATTCGTCGTGCGAGGCGGGCTCAGATAGCCGGGCAGCGTGTGGTTGTGGTTAAGCCGCACGTAGATAAAAGGTATCATGAAGAAAATGTAGTTTCTCATGATGATCAGGCATTACCCGGAATCGTGGCGGAAACCGCTGACCAGATTGTATTGATGACCGGCAACGCGGAAGTCGTCTGTATCGATGAAGCACAGTTTTTTGATAATCGTCTGGTGGATGTGGCAAATGATCTGGCCAATAATGGCAAACGGGTCATAATAGCCGGGCTGGATATGGATTTTGAAGGCAAACCCTTTGAGCCCATACCCAATCTGCTTGCCGTTGCCGAATACGTAACCAAACTTCATGCCATTTGCGCCGAAAGCGGTTTTATAGCCAATTTCTCCCAGCGCACGGTTGAAAGCTCCGATCGCATCCTGGTTGGAGAAACCGAGGCCTATGAACCGCGTTCACGTAGTTGCTTCCGGCCACCGGTTGATAAGCGACGCGGGCGTAATCTCACCCCCATTAATGAAATTGATGATGATCAGGATCAAATAGATCAAAAGAAAAACAACTGACACTATGAACATTTTACACGGTATTATAGGTATGGCAGCCCTCATCGGGATTGCCTGGTTATTCAGCAACAACAAGAGATACATCAACTGGAATCTTGTAGTTCGTGGATTAGCACTTCAGGTAGGCCTGGGGATTTTCATCATAAAGGGTACACCAATGGTGGAATATCTGGCTGATACCACTGAGTGGCCTGAGTGGATATTCTGGGCTACCGTCGGGCTACCTAAATTTCTGTTTGACTCACTGGCAAGTTTTTTCGTTCTGATCATCGATTTTACTACCGACGGAGCTGAATTTGTATTCGGCGTTTTGGCGTTACCTCCGCAGGAAGAAGGTAGTCTTGGCTCATTTTTCGCTTTTCAGGTGCTTCCGACTATCGTGTTCTTTGCATCGCTTTCCACTATACTCTACCACTATGGTATACTCCAGAAGGTTGTAGCGGTAATGTCGGCCGGTATGCGAAAACTGCTCGGCGTCTCCGGGGCCGAGTCGCTTTCTGTTACCGGTAATATTTTTATCGGGCAAACGGAGTCGCCTCTGTTGATTAAACCATTTATCCAGGGGATGACAAAGTCGGAGCTGCTTGCTGTAATGACCGGTGGTATGGCTACGATTGCCGGTGGGATTATGGCCGCATATATCTCCATGCTGGGTGAAGCATACTCGGCAGCTATGGATATACCGGTTGCTGAGGGTCGCCAACTATTTGCTGAGCAGCTGCTTGGGGCAAGTATCATGGCGGCGCCGGGTGCGTTGGTGATAGCTAAAATTTTCTTTCCGGAACGCGATACTCCTCAAACAATGGGCGATATGGAGTCGGTTGATGTGGAGGTAGAATCCAAAGATGCCAACGGTATTGATGCTGCTGCCTCCGGCGCGCTTGAAGGATTACGACTGGCCCTTAACGTCGGAGCCATGCTTATCGCTTTTATAGCATTGATAGCCATGGTCAACTATTTTCTTGGCTGGTTCGGCGGGGTAACCTACATCAACACGTTAATACCGGAAGAAGAATTAACATTACAATATATTCTGGGGTGGATTTTTGCTCCTGTAACCTTCATAATCGGTGTGCCTGCGGAGGATATTTTCACGCTGGCAAGTCTGGTCGGGATCAAAATTGTATCCACAGAGTTCATTGCCTACAGTGAGCTGACTGATTTAATCGGCGACTTGGCTCTTGAACCTAAAACTATCGCCATGGCGACTTTCGCGCTTTGCGGATTTGCCAATTTTGCGTCAATTGCCATTCAGATCGGTGGTATAGGGGGACTCGCACCTGACCGCAAATCTGAAATTGCCGCCTTTGGCATTAAGGCTGTTATTGCTGGAAATTTAGTCAATCTGATGAATGCAACCATAGCAGGTATATTATACTAATGATATCTGCAGGGGCGTTCCAATTCAAGCATTCTAAGTGAATATCGATAATGTCATCACTCTGTTTCTATAAAATCAAATCAAAAGTTACTTTTTCTATATGACAATGAGGTGGATTTTAGTTGTTGTCTTTTCGCTCTTTATTTCTTCCTGTTCACTTTTCTCCTCCGCAACTGATGACAGCAACGTCGTTGGAAGTGTCGACGGCGAACCTATCTATTACGAAGAACTTATGGATGCATATCAGGGTTCTTCCGAAGAAACAGCTCCAACTCTTGAAGAAGAGGCCGAAGATGCGGATCTGCTTGAGTTTCTGGATCTATACATTGATTACAGAACCAAGCTGGTTATAGCCAGGGAAAGCGGCATTATGGACAGTGATGAAATGAAAGATCAACTTGAGGATTATCAGAAACAAACCGCTTATCCCTATTGGTTGGAACGGAAAGTGCGTGAAGATTTAATTGATGAGCTTATTGAGCGACAGCAAAAGGAAGTCCACGCTTCTCACATTTTAATTACGTTACCCGAAGATGCCACCCCTTCTGATACCCTGGAAGCTTATGACAAACTAATCGAAGCCCGCAACCGCCACCTTGAAGATGGTGAAGATTTTGATCAGCTGAACATGGAATACTCATCACAAGAACAAGGAAGAAGCATGGGGGGCGACCTCGGCTTTTTTACCGGCGGAATGATGATCAAACCTTTTGAAGACAAAGCCTACAACACTCCGGTCGATAGTGTTTCCAGGCCTTTCAGAACCGAGTTCGGCATGCACCTGTTGAAGGTAAAAGACAAAAGAGAGCCACTTCCTGAACGCAATATCTCCCATATCTTCTGGAATACTCAGGAAGGAGAACATGCGGTTGAAGAATCACTGGAAGAAGCCTCCGAAGTTTACGACATGCTAAATGCCGATAGAGTTGATTGGGAGGAAGCTGTTGAACGATATTCTCAGGACCCGCAAAGTGCCGGACAAGGCGGCGACATCGGATGGGTAAGCCAAAATGATTTTAATGAAACGTTTACCGAAAAGCTTCTTTCTCTGGAGGAATCCGGTAGTATTGGCGAGCCGTTTTACAGCGAATACGGTGTTCACATCCTCAGGCTTGATTCCATCCGGGCATATGAATCCGATGAACAGCTGCGCGAAGATATGTACGAACGGCTCCGTCAACTGCCCCGCTATCGAGAGAATCAGGAAGCAGTGTTAAGTACAATCCGGAGTGAACATGACGAAAAAATCTACCGGGATACGCGTGCCGCGATTGATGAGTATGTAGAAGAAAGCGGCACCACAGAGATTTCTGAATTAAACTGGCCGGAATCTCTTGCCGGGGAACCATTATATACTATAAGTGATGCCGAATACACGGCAGGCGACTTTTTCGATTGGCTCGAAAATCAACCCGGTGAAGATTACTATCACTATTCACTGCTGGATAAATTTTTCGATCATGCTGCTGATGAGCAGGTGATACCACTCACCGAGAAAACTTTCCCTGAATTCAGCGAGATTACCGGACAGTACCTTGATGGTCTTGCCGTATTTCAAGTTAATGAAGATTCCATCTGGAACTATGCCCGGCAGGACACACAGGCAATCAAAAGGATTTATGAAGAAAATCCCGATGACTACCGCTATCAGGAACGCTATAAATACACCCGCTTCTCCGCCAGCAGCGATTCGCTTTTAGATGTGGGTATAGCTTATTTCGAAGACGGCATCGAACCGGATTCAGTAGATTCCAAATTAGATGAATTTGTAGCGCGTACTGATATCACCAGCGAACTGGAAAGTGAACCGCTTGAACATCTGAAGGATAAACAAGATGGTGAGTTCACCGAACGTTTTACCTGGCAAGGCCGGCCAACGGTCTTATTTATGCATGAAGTTAAAGAACCTCGCACAATGACTTTTGAGGAAGCGTTTAACCGCGTTGCATCAGACTATCAACCCATCCGGGAAGAAGAGTGGATAAAAGAGATGCGCGCCCGTTATAATGCTGAAGCATATCCGGAACGTTTGCGGAATCTTAAATCAGACGAAGAGTAAACTCTCCCGACTTTGAGCAACAGGGCAATTACATTTGTATCCATTTTATTGATGGTCTACCTGACTGCATGCAGCGAACCCAGGTATGATCCTGATGATAAACCGGTAGCAGAGGTTGGTGATGCCGTTTTAACCCTGGAGCAGCTTGAAAACAGAATCTCCGGAGATGAAATTACCGAAGAAAACCGGGCGGAAGTAGAGGCGTTGCGCGACCGGTGGATCAGAAGACAGCTCCTATATCAGGAAGCAAAACGAATCGGCCTTGATCAGGAACCTGAATTTCAGCAACGTTTGCAGCAGATAAAAGAAGACTATCTCGCGGAAATTCTGGCGGAATATATGATGAGGGAATTTGAAGAGGAACAAAACGTTACAAGACAGGATGCTCAGAAATATTACGAAGAGAATAAAGAGGATTTTGTGCTAAACGAAAGACATTTTCGATTTCGACATCTTATTGCCGATACCCGCGCTGACGCCGAGGCAGCCACTCAGGCGCTACGGCAAGGAATTGACTGGCAGGAAGTAGCGGAAACATATGATATAGATTCTGACCGTGCTATTGGGGAATCCAGGCAATATTACGGGGCCTCCGAAGCAATTGCTGATTATGAGGAAATGAACAGTTTATTGCAGCGCATAGGCATTAATGAAATTTCCCCTATCCGTCATATTGGTGATCATTATCACTTTGTCCAGCTCAGAGATGAACGCAGGGCAGGTGATCATCCGGAACCCGAATGGGTAATGGATCAGATCCATGAATGGCTTACTATCCAGCAAAAAAGAAATTATCTCTCTTCTTTTGAACGAAATCTGGCCATTCGTGCTGAGTCGAACAATGAAATCCGCCTCTATGACGTCGATAACTTTGAACCACTCGATGAATTTGAACCAGACACACTGATATCCGACTGAAACATGATTACTTTCCTGACACGCTCCATATTACTTCTGTTTATAGGTTTACTTGCAGTGATTCCGGTTCGGGCACAAGAGGGTGAAGTTGTAGATCAAATCGTAGCGGTTGTGAATGATCACATTATTCTTAAGTCAGATGTTGACAACCAACTGCGTGAATATATGCAACAAACTCAGCAAACTAATGTTGATGAGGATATGTGGTATAAGGTTCTCGAATCACAGGTGTTCAGAAACATGCTGCTTGAAAAAGCCCGAATGGACTCGGTCGTAGTTAGTGATGATCAAGTTGACCGTGTTCTTGATCAACAAATTAACCATATGCTTGAGCAGGCCGGCAGCGAGGAGCGCCTTGAGCAATACTTCGGCCAATCACTGCTTGAAGTTCGATCAGATTTCCGGGAGCATTTTCGTGAAGAGATGCTGGTTGAAGAGGTTCGCAATCAACAGATGCAAGAAGTGAATATTACCCGTCCTGAGGTAGTGGAGTTTTATGAAGAAATTCCTGAAGATGAGCGTCCGATGATACAGGAATCGGTAGAACTGGCACAGATCGTTGTGGAGCCTCCACCTTTAAGTGACGCAAAGGAAAATGCTAAAAACTTCGCGGAATCACTTCGAGATTCGATTGTCAACTATGATAAAGACATAGAGGAGCTCGCCCGCAGATACAGTGGAGGCTATACAGCCAGCGACGGTGGCCGGCTACCGATGGTGGATATTAATGACCTGTTACCTTCTTATGCTGCCGCAGCGTCCGCTCTGGAACCCGGCGAGATTTCCGAAGTAGTTGAAACAGCAGACGGTTTTCATGTTATTAAGCTGAATGAAAGAAGCGGGGACCGTATCTCTACAACTCACATTTTGATTGAGTTGGATGCTGAAGAGCTGGATGAACAATATGCAATTGATGAATTAAGCGCCATTAAAGATAGCGTTGAAACTGGTAAAGAAGACTTCTCTACTCTCGCCCGCCGGCATTCCGATGATAAAGCAACCGCACCACAAGGCGGGCGGCTAACTGACCAGCAAACCGGGCAAAGAAGAATACCGATCGAAAGACTGGACAGTTCACTCAGAGATTTAATTTCAGGGTTAGAAGCTGATGAAATATCCGAGCCTCAGGAGTTTACTTTTGGTGAGGAAGAGGATGATGAGCGCACCGGTTACCGAATTGTTAAAGTCAGAGAAAAAACCGAAGAACGGCGGGCTACAATTGAAGATGATTATCAAATGATTCGTCAATACGCTTTGCAGCATAAACAGCAGGAACATCTTAATAATTGGTTCGAAAATCTGCGTAATGATATATATGTAGAATATCGTATTGATATGCCGGATGTTGAACCACAGATTGATATGGACGAACCAGTTATGGATGACCAACAACAGCAACAGCAACAGCAGCAGCAACAACAACCGCCACCGCAGCAACAGCAACAACAGCAGCAACAAGAGCCACCTCCATCTGAGAGGTAATTGCTGATTACATCCATGCGCAACACTATTAAACCAATTTGAATAATGTCAAACAACTCCGATGCATCCCTCGAAAAGCGGGCTGAAGCGTTTCACAACGATTATCAAAAGCTAAAAAATGAAATCGGCAAGGTTGTAGTTGGCCAGGAAGAAATAGTGGATCAGCTATTACTGAGTTTGTTCTCTCGTGGACACTGTATGCTTGTCGGAGTTCCAGGTCTTGCCAAAACTTTGTTAATTCGAACATTGGCTGACTCCCTTAATTTAAGTTTTAACCGGATTCAGTTCACTCCTGATCTTATGCCTGGTGATATCACCGGTACAGAAATTATTGAAGAAGACCCGGCCAGCGGTACGAAGAAGTTTAAATTTATCAAAGGGCCGCTTTTTTCAAACATTATTCTGGCCGATGAGATCAACCGTACCCCACCCAAAACCCAGTCGGCACTTCTTGAAGCGATGCAGGAGTATAAAGTGACGGCAGCAGGCACCACCTACACTCTGGACACCCCGTTTTTTGTACTTGCAACGCAAAACCCGATTGAACAGGAGGGCACCTACCCTCTTCCTGAAGCACAACTTGACCGATTTATGTTCAATCTTAAACTCAGCTACCCCAGCTTTCAGGAAGAGCTTGATATCGTTACTCAAACTACCACTTCTAAAGAAATTAGCGTAGAATCGATTTTAACTGGTGAGCAGATTATTGAATATCAAAACCTTGTGCGTGAAGTTGCAGTGCCTGAAAGCGCACTCGAATTTGCTGTTCGCCTGGCTACAATGTCACGACCGGATGCTGAGGATGCTCCTGATTTCGTTAAAAAATATATTAGTTGGGGAGCAGGTCCCCGGGCTTCTCAGTATCTCATTATTGGCAGTAAAGCGAGAGCTTTATCGAGGGGAAGATATAACATCAGCGAAGAAGATATCGCAGCTCTTGCCGTACCGGTGCTCCGACACCGGATCGTCAATAACTATTCTGCAGAAGCGGAAGGCATTACTACCGTGAATCTGGTAGAACAAATGTTGGAAAACCTGCTGAAGACACAATCTGCGTAATAAAATTTCTAACCACAATTTCTTTTAGCTTTGGATATCCTTTTTGAAGGATTTAGTACTGCTGTTCCGTTGTGGCTGATCTTCACACTAATACCAGCTGCATTTATTCTTTCGTGGTGGACATACAGCCGCAATGAAGGATTGCAGGGTGTGTACCGTTTCTTGCTGATATTTCTCAGAGGAGCAGCTATCTCTCTTTTATTATTCCTGATCTTAAACCCTGCTTTCATCCTCCAGCAAGAATATCAAAACACAGGCGAAATTGCCGTCCTGTGGGATAACAGTGCCAGTACTTCCATTGAAAAAGGAGATTACGAAGGTGAAGCAACATACAATCAGATTTGGGACGCACTTGATCCGCTTAGCACCTCTGATGTGCAGTTTAATAATTACAAATTCGACACCGAAGTTACCGAGCTGAATGATCAAGATGAACTAACACTTGATGGAAGCGGGACCAACATCCACAAAGCTTTAACTGAAGTTCGGGAAGAGCTTGAAAATGAACATGCCCTCCTATTCATTTCCGATGGGATCTACAACACAGGCCGGAACCCCTCTGCTTTGGCAGGTCGTTACCCCGTACCCATTTACACCGTTGGTATAGGCGATACTACGCGGCTTGATGACATCATCGTGCAACAGGTATCACATAACTCCACTGCCTATATCAACACACGTACTTCCATTACGGCCACTATTGTGAATGATGGATTTCCCGATATTGAATTTCCTGTACAACTTCGGCAGGATGGCGAGGTCATCGAAGAGGAAAGCGTTACTACCACCGGCGATCGCAGCTCACATGAAGTTCGTTTTGAAACGGATCTTGAAGAGGAGGGGCTCAAGCAGTTTGATATTCACGTTCCGGAAGTAGGTGGAGAATGGACAACCGAAAACAATACTCAGCCATTTGCAATTGATGTGCGGGATGACCGAACACGTATAATGGTTATGTCCTTTGAAATTCATCCTGACGTGCGATCAATCCGGTCTATCCTTGGTACAGACGAAAGTATCATCATGGATACGCGAACGTGGACCGGCAATGAAAACTTTTCAGAAGGATCGATGCCGGACCGGCCGGATACCCTGGATCTTGTCCTGTTTTACGGGTACCCCAATCCGAATTTGCCCACAGAACTCCGGGGAGATGTGCAGGATTTCGCTTCCGATGTGCCAACAACGTTTTTCTCATCCCCGCAAATGGATTTCAGCAGGCTAAGCAGTGATTTTGCCGGGGTAATACCACTGGATGGCTCGGGTAATCAGTTCAGCAATATGCAACCCTATCGCGCCGGCGATGAAAGCCATCCTGTTCTTGAACTACCGGAAATTGACCTTAACCGTCTCCCCGATTTACAGGTACCGGACCGTTTTCTGGATACTCGCCAGGGTAGCCAAACGCTGTATTCAGGCAGTTACAGAGGTGCTGATACCGGTTCTCCCCTGTTGGCCGTGCGTACCACCGGTAACATCAGATCTTCCCAGTTTACCGGGTATAACCTTCACCGGTGGTATCTTTCGGATAATGATGATATCCGTGAATACTCCATTGAACTGATTAACAACATAGTTAAATGGACCGCAACTTCTGCTGATGACGATCTGCTCGACTTTGCACCCGTCACACAGGTTTTTGAGCAAAACGAAGATGTCATATTCGATGCCTACCTGCAAAACGAAAGCGGCGAAACTGAACCTGACGGGGTAATCGACGTTGAAATTGAAGGTGATGAGATTGAAGCTTCACAATACACCATGAGTAATGAAGGTCTTGGACAGTATCGCCTGAATATCGGCCGCCTGCCGGAAGGCTCATATTCCTTTACAGCTGTTGCAGAAAAAGACGGGCGTGAACTGGATGAGCAAACCGGCGAATTTTCCGTTGGCGAAACCAATCTTGAATTTGTCGACACTGAAAGAAATGACGAACTTTTGCGATACCTCGCTGATCAATCGGGAGGCCGGTTTCTTACTCACGAAGATTCTGATCAGCTGCGCTCAATTCTTGAAGAAGATGGTTTATTTGAAGAGCGGATTGAAACGAGTGAAGATCAGGTTCTCGCTTATCAAAATCCTTTATGGTTTATTCTGGTGATCTTATTGTTATCCGCGGAATGGATAATCCGAAAATTAGTAGCTCTTCCTTGATCCCGAATTTTAAAGCCATTCACCTGTGAAAAAAATGGCTCATCCCGCTTTTTCCTGATCAGCTTTATGTGATATTAACTCAAGCTCCTGTCAATATTCTATAAGGTCCGCATTCAGTGATTGTAGTTGCAACATCGTTTCGGTTTGCAACCGTGTTTGATCAAGGCGGATCCGGTTTAATTTATTAGTTTGTTATAAAGAAAACCAAGATTTTCAATTTTGACCTGGGTTCGATTGTTTTTTTATTATCCGCAATTTAGTATGAGGCTATTTTCGTACGATTTCGTGTGATTCCGAATTACTATCATGCTCTAAATTTGAATAAATTAATCTGCGTAAATCAGCGAAATGATCTGCGTTTATCAGCCAGAAATCGGAAAAATAGGAGGCTTGCAGATTTTCGCTGCCCCGTAACGTTGGTCGGAGTATTAATTCGCAGATTTACGCAGTGGCTCTACTCATTTAATAATCGAACTCAGTTGTAATCGGCTTGTAGTGACATAAAAAAGGCTGACCCATCACTTAATGACAGATCAGCCTTAATATTTCTATTTTAAATAATACCGTTTTATACGGCTTATTTAAAGTGCCGTTTAACTGCTGCTTTTCTGGGCACTTCCGCCGCCGCCCTGATTCTTGCTACGCTCACGCAGCCATAGACCGGCAAATACAATTATAATCACCAAAGCGAGTCCGAGATACATCAGAAACGCATAGGAACGTGGTTGTGCCTGAACCTTCCAGGTGGAAAGTTTCTCATCAATAGAGGCTACATTTTCGTAGTTCAGCTGCCCGGCATTGATGAGATGAGGTTGCCAGCGAACTTTTACATCATCTGACCACACATTAGAGAATTGCTGATAGCGTTCGAGTTCTTCATCACTGCCGCCTTCATCCTGAGCCCGCTCAATGGCGTCATCAAGATAATTGCTGAGGCTGGTATAGAAAGAAACAGCATCATCAAAATCAGCAAGGTCAATTTGACGCTCATCGAAAGCCGCTGATACGGATGTCCAGGCGCTCTCATCTACGCTTCCAGCCCACTGCTCCATTTTATCGTCAATTTCCTCGAGTTGTTCCTGGCGCTCGGCTTCCTCGGTATAAATGTCATTGAGTTTCGGGCCGAGGTTATCCCACATTCTCTCAAATTCAACCTGTACAGCATACAGATGAAGAAAGTCTTCAGAGCTAAGTTGCGTGTGAGTATCGAGGAAATCAATATTGTTGTCAACCACGGATTCGATGTGGCCGAGTACATTATCCACGTCTACTTCAAGACCGAGCTCTTCACGCTCATCCGGTGTGAGTGTTTCCAGATCCACATCGTTGTACGCGACAAAGATGGAATCAACCATATCGAGGATGAACTCATCACGCTCATTGAGTTGAGCTCTGAGATTAGCCGCCTGCCCGCGAAAAGCATTGCGATCACTTCTCATCGCGTCGAGTTCTGCTTGAAGATCTTCAATCTCTTCATTGCTTTCTTCCAAATTCTCGGTAAGATCAGCTATCTCCTCATCAAGCTCTTCGATACTCTCACCTTTTTCTTCGATCCGCTCCATTCGCTGGAGGTTGGCATCAGCCACTTCGGAGAAATTAGCTAATCGCTGCTCATAAGTCTCCGGACTGAGTACACGATCCAGAAAGTCTGAATGTTCACCAAACTCAGCGTCGAGTTCTTCAACCATATCAACAAGAGCTTGGGCTTCCTCTACACTGTCGACTTCCTTAAGATTATCCATGATCTGCTGATTGCCCTCGAGAAAATTACTGCGAATCTCATAGTCGGACATAAACTGAGCAGAAGTTTGTGAAGAAAATCCGAAGCTCAGCGCCAGCAGAATTGTAAAAAACGTTATTTTTGCTTGCTTAGTCATCATAAAATATCGGTTAATATGCTTCTGTTTTATTTTAGTCCACAATTCCGTCTTTGGTCAGCCGGTAAGAGACATCGGTACCATCCAACAATTCCACGTAAGGTGAATCTTCATTGAATGCCGGGTTGGCAATACCATCGGCGTCAACCTCGATTTTCTCGTATAAATCCATACCTGACTCAACCACTTCGAATACATATACATTACTGTATCCGGGAGCGGTTACAAAATAGTACCCTTCAGTATTACGGATAACTCTTACTTCTGAAGTTGTAACCGAGGTTCCTTCTCCGGTTTCTTCTTCCTGGATAGCCAGGATATTGAAACTTAAGCCGGTTCGGTCATCCGTTACATTGCCATCCGCATCTGGTTCAAGTACGGATTCAATGGGTTCAGCGTAGTCTACGTCCGTAAGCTCCACAGAGGGGCCGCAGGCAACGAAAGACACGATTACCATTCCAATTAGGAAATTTCCAATGATCCTGAGTTTATTTGGTTTGATCATGTTATTCGTGTTAAAATTTTAATTGATTGTTTTCGATGTAGTAAAACTTAATATCGGTCACTGTTAAACTAATTTTTTCACTACCAATGAGCCACCTTAAGTGTGGTCTAATATAATTACTGTTTTAATTATTAGAAACTGTAAAATTAGTTTAGTTACAATTAGTTCCACAGATAGCTAATAACTTAAAGTGCCAATTTCAGAAAGTGTAATATGTGACTTTAAAAAATTGAATATTGCATCTTGAAAGACCTCAAAACTTACCGAATGTTAAATTTATTCCATGATAGTGTTAAAAGGCAAGTTAGTTCATGGATATAATTTTTAAATTAATATTTAATAATGCTGTGTACTTCGCCATTGTTTCCCAGCTTTTTCCTTCCTTCCAGGAATGTTAACTCGAGCAAAAAACTAAAACCCACAACCTGGCCGTCCAATTTATCGACAAGCTCTGCCGTAGCCTTAGCCGATCCTCCGGTCGCGATGAGATCATCATGTATCAACACATTCTCACCTTTGATGATCGCATCTTTATGCAT
The DNA here is from genome assembly GCA_964505385.1 of uncultured Chitinophagales bacterium. GTDB lineage: Bacteria > Bacteroidota > Rhodothermia > Balneolales > Natronogracilivirgulaceae > SLJN01. The sequence goes on along the minus strand of CAZDIA010000002.1, from coordinate 118,473 downwards.
AAATAACTCATCCTTGCCATATTCCAATTCATATTCCGCACGAACGGTTTCATACGGTAATTTTCCCGACTTTCTTACTGCGATAAACCCCGCATCCAACAGCGAGGCCATATGCGGGCCGAACATAAACCCGCGGGATTCTATTCCGGCAACGTAATCCACTTTGAGTTGCCTAAACGGTTCAACCAGCTGTGCCGGAGCAAGCTGTAATGCCTCCGGGTCTTTCAACAATGGTGTGATATCTTTAAACTGAATCCCTTCGCTTGGAAAATCCGGTATATTCCGGATGAGACGGCTGAGATACGATTGTATATTATTTGGTGATTCCGGCATTTACCGCACTTTATTACTTTGAGTTTTGAAAGAACATGATGATAATAAAGCTATCTGATTTTTAAAACACTTTTATCAACCAAAATGACTACTAATAATTCTGAAAATTCATATGGGATATTGAGTAATCCGCACCAGGCTTATATGATGAAAGCCTATCAGGAAGCGGAGCAGGCTTTAAAAGATGGTGAAGTGCCTGTTGGGGCTGTAATCGTGCAAAATCATCTTGTGATCGGCCGAGGGTATAATCAGGTTGAACAGCTTAAGGATCCTGCTGCTCATGCTGAGATGATCGCATTGTCTTCCGCCACATCATATCTTGAAGAGAAATATTTAACAGGATGCACGCTTTACGTCACACTTGAGCCCTGCCCCATGTGCGCGGGTGCATTGGTTTGGAGCAAAATTGACAGGATCGTATATGGCGCCATGGATGATAAAGCGGGAGCTTGCGGCAGCATATTCAATATAGCCGAAAATAAAAAACTAAATCACAGAATCGAAGTGATACAGGGAATCCTGGAGGATGATTGCTCAGAATTACTCCAAAATTTCTTCCGGAGAAAAAGAGATCAGCTCTGATGTATATATAAGTGATTTTTTTTTATGTAATCCGGTAAATTTTTGCACAAAAACTCTTCGGGAATACGCCCGGTATTAAGAACTTCACGCACTTTTGTAGAAGAAATGTCACTGGGCTGATGATCTACAAAATATATGTGTTCACTGTTAAACTCAGGATCAACTTTGAATCCCGGACGTTTTGCCACGAGTATGTCATAATCCCGAAGAAGTTCTTCCCAGTTATACCAGGTCTTTATGGTGCTGAGTGAATCCTCACCGATACATAGCGTGAAATTATGTTCACTATATTTTTCAGAAAGTGCCCCTAGCGTGTTATACGTATACTGAGGAGCCGGCAACCCGGATTCAAAATCATCGACATAAACTGAAGGCACATCCTCAAAGCATAGCTTTGTCATCTCCAGGCGGTGTCGATACTCTGTTAACTCTTCACTTTGCTTATGAGGAGGCGCAGGAGTCGGCAGCACCCACAGCTGATCTATCAGATCACTTTTAGCAAAAGATTTTGCAATTGCAACATGACCTGCGTGAGGTGGGTCAAAAGCCCCTCCCATCACACCGATGCGCGGGCTCATGAAGTAGCTATTGCTTCAGCTTCTGAAAGACCTTCCAACGCCCTGCTGTAAAGTCTTTCCGCGCGCTCACGGTTCTCTCCCTGCGGAAAAATCTGCAGGTAACGCTCATAGCTTTCAATTGCTTTGTTAAACCGCTCTTCCTGGCGCTCTTCAATACTGTTCTCGGCGAACTTTACATAGGCATATATCTGATCAACAAGTGCCCGCTCAGCCCATTTAGTATCGGGATAATTATCGATCGTTTGCTCAAAATAAATAGCGGCCGCTTCGTACTCTCTCAAGCTTTCAAGATAGAGTTTGCCGGCATGATATTTCTTTTTAGCCAGCTTTTTACGGAGCTCGTTAATTTTCTCGTTCGCATCTTCCGCCAGTTCGCTGTCAGGATTGCGATTGATAAATAGCTGAAACCGCTCTATCGCCCTGCGTGTATCGGTTTGATCCAGTTGATAGCGAGGGCTCAAATTGTAATAGCTTTTGGCTTCCATAAACTGTGCTTGTTCGCTACGCTCTGACCTGGGATTGGTCGAAGCATAGCGCTGAAACTCACTGGCAGCTATCATATACTGCCGGTTATTGAAATAGCTCATCGCCAGATAATACTGAGAGTCCTGAGCATATTCTGTTCCCCTCGCAATAGACATCACGGTTTCAAATGCCTCGGCTGCATTACTATAACGCTCGTTTTCGTATAATTCCATTGCTTTTTCAAACGCTACATCAACCGAGTCGCCAGGCCGGATGGTTGTGCCCGTCGAGCATGCTGAGATAAAGGCCATTGCTAACGTGAAAAAACCAAACCACTTTACCATTTGGTAATACATCTGTATATAGTGCACTATTCTTTTTTCTAATTTTCTCTGAGACGTAACTGATCCAGCAGCCTTTTTATTTTTTCTGAAGAAGTATTTCTGTCAAACTCTTCCAGCTGTTTAATCGCTTTATGATAATATTGATGCAGCAACTCTTCTGATTTATCAATAGCCCCGGTTGTTTTGAAGATTTCAATTACTTTCCTGCTTTGCTCTTCATTGATGTTACATGCTGGTGAGTACCACTCCTTAAGTTGTTCCCGATGGTGTTCCTCTCCTGATTCCAAAGCCGCAACATAAAGGCAGGTCTTTTTTTGCTCGCGGATGTCGCCTCCAATAGCTTTTCCCAGCTTTTCATAATCTCCGACTGCATCCAAAAGATCATCCTGAATCTGGAATGCAATACCGGCGTCATATGCGATCCGACCGATTTTTTCCGCTTCCTCTTTTTTCGATCCACCCACTATTGCGCCAAGTTGAATTGAAGTTTGCAAAAGAGCCGCGGTTTTCTGGCCGATCATAACTAAATAATCATTTAGCGTAACGTCCTGTTCGGTTTCAAAAGCCATATCGCGGCTTTGACCTTCACAAACTGTGCGTACACCGCAGAGCAGAGTTTCGAATAAAAAGCCAAACTGTTCCTTATCAATTTCATTAAAATCTTTATATCTGTTGAGCTGCTCAAATGCAAGCGCGAACATCATGTCACCACTTAAAATGGCGTCATTCGTCCCCCATTTCCGGTAAACCGTCGGAGCGCCTCTGCGTGTACCGGCATCATCCATAATATCATCGTGAATTAGAGTGAAATTATGAATCAACTCTACTGCCATTGCGGCCGGAATTGCAATATGTGGGTCGCCTCCTGCGAGTTCACAACCACGCAACGTTAAAGTTGGCCGGAGTCGCTTACCCCCGGATTTTAAGGTATGCCTGATGGGATCATATAACCGTGAGGGAGTATCCGGCAGATCTAACTGCTGTATTTCCTTTTCCAGTATTTCTTCGGGACTCAATTTGGACTTCAGAACTCTAAGATTGGGTGATTAAGCTGGGTCAAGATAATAAATTGCGCCGGATTTTATTTGGAAAAATAATCAACATTCCTCAGGTGACTTTCACCGAGTTCGGAAACACTTCGGCACCCCAGCAAGCAAAGCATCACCTTAAACTCATGTTTTAGCGTCTCATACCATGATTGCAACGCGTCGCGTCCGCCTTCATTTATTTGCCGGATAACCGGCTGCGCCATCGCTGTGAATCCAGCTCCAAGACAGAGAGCTTTTCCCATCTCACTTACCGTCCGTACACCACCCGAGGCAATCAGCCCCTCTTTGGGCACACCTTTTTCCCTGGCACTAAGGATACAATCGACTGTGGGAATCCCCCATTCATCAAATGCAGATCCATGCAAATTCCGGCGCTGATTCTCAATTTTGGACCAGCTTGTGCCCCCTGATCCCGATACATCTATTACAGATACCCCGCAGTCGATAAGTTGCCGCGCGATTCGCCCGTCTATTCCAGCACCCGTCTCTTTTACAATTACAGGCAGATCGGTGTTGCTGATCAGATCTGTAATGCCCTGCAGGATACCCCTGAACTGACGATCTCCTTCAGATTGCATCAATTCCTGAAGAACATTAAGATGCACAATGATTGCATTTGCTTCGATGGTGTCAGTCAGTAGTTTAAGCTGCGATGTATTCAACCCGCCGATTAATTGACAACCACCAATATTTGACGCTATAAATGCGTCGGGCGCTTCTTTGCGAACTATAGAGAAGGATTTAGATGTCTCCGGCTGTTCCAGCATGATTCGCTGACTGCCTACGCCGAACGGTATTTGCTCCTCCTGGCAAAAGCCGGCAATGATTTGATTAACCTTTCCCGCCTCAACATATCCTCCCGTCATCGATGATATAAATAGTGGGAAATCTGCTTTATACCCCAGAAAATTTACAAAGGTATCAATTTCATTGAAATCAACTTCAGGCAGTGCATTGTGATTAAAATCGTATCGCTCAAACCCTGCTGTTTTAACATAGGCTGCCTCTCCGGATGCGGATAATCGTACATGATCTTTTTTGCGTTGTTCAATATTCATTTCCTGGCGGATTGTCTGTGCATTTATTAAAAAAAATGTTCAATCATCAAGCACCAATAGCCAAATAATATTCAATAGTCAAAATACAAAATACAATTTGGCACAACCTCCAATAACCAAGATTTAAACAAGTTGCCAAGTACCCTTTGGATCATTGGTTACAGGCACCCCAGTACCCAGCAGCCGTAACTCAGTTAATGCCCAAAAATGGCTAAAGAGAAATTTAAAGGTACTAATCAGCTCAGTTATTTATAAGATCTCTGCAGCCGGGGTTCCGGACTTCACTATAAATACTCCAGATACTCTCTAAAGTTCCGAAATACGTGAGGGAATCTCTACAACATGTAAGAGCCGCCATTGAGATGCAAAGTCGAGCCGGAGAGTTGCGGCGATTTACCACTTGCAAGAAAGGCTACGGTTTCCGCAACTTCATCAGGTGATGGTAAGTAGCCCATCGGGATATCTGATCTCAGATAATCTTCTCCGTGCACTTTCGCTGATTCTTTTGCCATGTCCGTTTGAACAAAACCCGGAGCAACACAGTATACTTCCAAACCAGCTTTGCCATAATTTCGCAGGAGTGACTTTCCGAAAGCTACCATTCCCGCTTTGGAAACAGCATAAGCCGCATATTCGGCAGTGTCACCACGATAAGCTGCCCGGGATGCAATGTTGATTAATCTCCCACTTTGCCGTTTTTTCCATTCCTGCAGACACCATTTAGCCAACAGCGCTGAAGCCTGGAGATTAATCTGTAGAGTGCGGTCCCACAACTCAAGCCATTCAGCGTCCCACGCTTCCATATCACAATCTTCTGAAATACCGGCATTGTTTATAAGCACTGCTGGAGTGTTGTTCAGAATTAGGGGATGCAGTTTCTGATAAAGCTCGTCATTATTCTCCAGGTTGACTTGTACCGAGCTGAATTTTGAGCTTTCTGTCAGTGTTGCGGATGGTTCGGTTCGATTATATGTGCCGACCACATCCCAGTCGTCACTAATTAGTTTTTCAGCGATTGCAGATCCGATTCCGCGACTGACTCCGGTAACGAGAGCATACTGACTTGATGATGCCACAAATGATTACCCGGGTTGTTTTTCTTCTTTTGGTTTGCGAAAGACCGGAACAAATGAGCACGCTTCACCATACATAAGCCGGTCAACCAGTGGCAGCAGTTTTTGAGTTGCGTGCAGATATACTCCAGGCGGCACTCCGTGATCACTGCAGCCTTTCAGCAATACTCTTTTATCGCGGTATTGTTCCCAGTCTTCCTTATCAAGACTTCTTTTGAATAGTTGTTCGGTAACGTCTTCTCTGGTGCCAAATAAAACATCCTTAGCGTGTTTTCGTGCGTGAGCGGCTACAAGCATATATGCCCACGACGCAAGGATCGCATCGGTGGAACAGAATACCGCAATATATTTACCGCCGTATTGGCTCCAGTCGTGCTGATCAAGTGCATCGCGAAATTCCTGCTCTTTAAGGATCAACTCCATATGCAGGTAGTCCTTCAGGTCGAATTCAACGATCTCATCTTTATTAAGATAGGTTTCCAGATCAATCGTAATCAGTTTGGATTTTTTTACTTTATTTACAACTGGTTCCATTTATTAAAGCGCTAAGTTTGTTTGTAGCTATGATTTAATTAAAGTGACAAAGTAACAGAGTAACAAAGTAACAAAGTGACAAAGTGAGGAAACCTGCGAATAAGATTACTTTGTCACTCTGTCACTTTGTTACTTTGTCACTGCCCCTCAAACAGCAAATGATTCACCGCACGAGCACGTTCGGCTCGCATTGGGATTTGCAAAGTGAAATCCCTTGCCGTCGAGGCCGTCGGAGTAATCCAGCTCAGTGCCGGCAAGGTAGAGAAAACTGCGCATATCAACGACAATGGTTAAACCGTGATCCTTGAATACCTGATCTTTGGTATCGGTATTGGGATCGAAGTTTTCATCAAACTGCAAATCGTAGGTCAGGCCGGAACAACCTCCGCCGGCCACCCCGACCCTTAAAGGGACGTTTTCGTCGATGTCATCTTTTTTCCGAATCTCCTCGATTCGTTTGGCAGCTCTTTCACTGATCGTTATTGCCATAATGGAAAACTTGTGATTTATACTGCTTCTACTGTGATCTCGGGATCTATACGTCTAACCATACTCTCTATAGCGTATAGTGTTCCGCTAGTGGCAGTCGGGCAGGTCCCGCATGCACCCTGATAGTGCACTTTCAGCTTATTGTCTTCCAGCCCGAGTACTTTTAATCCGCCACCATCAGCCAGCAGATAGGGCCTCACCTGCTCGTCTAGCATCTTATTGATTTCCTGCAGGCGCGGATCGTCAGATTGCTGAGCCTCTTCGGCTACATTTACATTCGGATCGTCAGATGCAAGCTCCTCTACCATCGGCTCAGCTTCGCGAATTGGCGTAGCAAGCTGGCGCAACAAGGTGTTCCAATCTGCGGAGCCATCCTGGGTCACGGTTACATAACGATCCACATAGTAAACTGAAATCACATGCGGGATGTCAAACAACTGCGAAGCGAACGGATCTTCAGTTGCTTCCTCCGGTGACTCATAGGATCGGGTAATTCCCTGAGTAATTGGTTCACGCAACACGAAACGCATTGCGTTCGGATTTGGCGTGCGTTCTATTTCTGCGATCTTCGGCATATAACCTCCGGTTATCTTATTTATAATCTATTTTTAAATTTTCTCTTATATAACGCCTTAATAATCAGGCTATTACAACTCATTCGGTACTAATTTTTTCTTCCCCTTTCGAAGCTGCAACAACAGTGTGCCAAGCCAATGTCGCACACTTTACCCGGGCAGGAAGATCCCTGACCCCGGCAAAAACCTTAAGACGACCAAGATCGTGCTCGTCTGAATCCGGCTCAATCTTTCCGGTTGCCAGATCGTGGAATTGTTCAAACAACTTCTCCGCTTCCTCAACGGATTTTCCTTTGATGTAAGTCGTCATCATCGATGCAGATGCCTTGGAAATAGCACAACCTTCACCAATAAAACTTACATTCTGCACAATATTTTCTTCGTCGACCTCGAGGTAGACAACAAGTTTATCTCCGCAAAGCGGGTTATGCCCCACTGCCTCATGTGTAGCGGAATCTAATACCTTAAAATTTCTCGGATTTTTATTGTGATCCAGCAGCAAATCCTGATAAAGCTGCTTGGTTCGCTGGTCAATCATGAAAATAATTCAATAACTTTGTGAATACCTTCAGCTAACCGGTCTATTTCTTCTTTCGTGTTATAAAACGCCAGTGAAGCCCGCGAAGTGGCCGGGATTCCAAAACGTTCCATTACCGGCTGCGCACAATGGTGGCCTGTACGTATCGCTATGCCTTCCTGGTCCAGCACAGTACCAATATCATGTGGATGGATACCATCCAGTACAAATGAAAGTACTGATGCTTTATGCTTTGCCGTACCGATGAGCTTTAATCCGTCAATATTTTCAAGCTTCTCGGTAGCATAATGTAATAACTCTTGTTCATAAGCTTCAATCCGGTCAATTCCGACTTCGTTGATGTAGTCTATAGCAGCACCAGTAGCGATGCCCTGCCCTACTGCTGGAGTACCGGCTTCAAACTTGTGAGGGATTTTGTTGTAAATGATTTCATCAAATGAAACACTGAGAATCATATCTCCGCCTCCGCGATACGGCGGCATCTCATTCAATAGTTCTTCCTTTCCGTAAAGAACGCCAAAACCTGTGGGCCCAAACATCTTGTGGGATGAAAACGCATAAAAATCGCAATCCAGATCCTGTACATCAACACCGGTATGCGGTGTCGCCTGAGCGCCGTCAACCAAAACCGGCACATTGTGTTTGTGAGCTTCCGAAATAATTTCCTTAACCGGGTTGACCGTTCCAAGCGCATTGGAAACATGCAGGATACCAACAATCCTGGTTTTTTCGGATAGCATTTGCCGATAAGCCTCCATGTCAAGTTCACCGGTATCTGTGATGGGAATCACGTTGAGCCTGGCCCCTTTTTCATCACATAACCGTTTCCATGGCACGATGTTGGAATGATGCTCCATGTGCGAGATAATCACTTCATCACCCTTGCCGATATTTGTTGCGCCATAAGAGCGTGCCACCAGGTTCATGGAATCTGTGGCACCGGAAGTAAAAATTATCTCCTTTTCCGATCCCGCGTTGATGAAATCGCGCACTTTTTCCCTGGCACCTTCCAATGCATCAGTTGCCTGCTGGCTCAGTGCATGAACGCCGCGATGTACGTTGGAATGATAGGTCTCATGATATTCCTTCCATACATCAATCACCTGCCGCGGCATTTGACTGGTAGCGGCATTATCCAGATACACCAAGGGTTTATCGTAAACTTCCCGGTTCAGAACCGGGAAGTCTTTACGATAAGTTTCAGGATCTAATACTGGCTGACCGTCGATCAGCGCCTCGTTTTGGTCGTATTGGTTCATACGTTGCTTTCTGCTTTTTTACCACTTCGGGCGTAGTTCTGAACCTCACGGGTCAATCGCTTTTTCAAATGTTCACCGGGCAGCGACTCGATTACATCGAGCGCGAAGCCATAGGTAAGGATTTCCTTAGCAGATTCCGTGGGTACGCCGCGTGCTTTTAGATAAAACATCTGCTCTTCATCCATCTGGCCGATGGTTGCTCCATGTGAGCAGGAAACATCATCGGCAAAGATTTCAAGCTGCGGCTTGGTATATATTTCCGAATCATCGGAAAGCTGCAGGTTACGGTTTTCCTGGAAGGCATCGGTTTTCTGGGCATGTTTCTTCACAAAAATCTTGCCGTTAAAAACCGATGTAGCTTCGTCATCCACAATACATTTGTGAAGCTGATGACTTGTACAATTCGGATTTGCATGATCCATTATACTATGGGTATCAGAAAGTTGATCATCCCGGATCATTACCAGACCGTCCATAGTACAGTGTGTGCCTTCATCCTGCAGTACCGCTTTTACATCACTGCGCGATAATGCCGCCCCAAGATGGATGGCATAGGAGTGGTATTCACTGTCCCGCTTAATGTTTGAGGCAATGCGGCTGATGTGATACGCCTGCTTGCTTTCCTGCTGCAGTTTAACGTGAGTAAAGTGCGCATTCTCGCCGAGGCTGATTTCAGTTACCGGCGCCGTGAAATACACGCTCTCATCCAGTGCGGCATAATCCTCTATAATATTCGCTTCGGAGTGATGGCCACCTACAATCAGCACGCGCGGAGTCACATAGTAGTTTTTATCAGCAGATGATTGCACAAAAAGCAGATGTATTGGCGCTTCCACCTTAGTTTCCGGCGGAATGTATACAAATGCGCCGTCGGTAAAATTATAGGTATTGAATGGCTCGAATACATCATCTTCGTACTGAGCAACCTGGCCGAGGTTTTCCTCAATGGCTTTATGACCATCTTTGGCATAATCTGCCAGGTTTCCAATGACGACACCTTCCGGCAGCTCTTTAACGTTGGACAGATCACTGCGAAAGTTGCCGTTCACAAATACCAGCCGGTGTTTTTCGGATTCAGCAAGAAATAACTTTTCGATCTCACCGGCCTTTCCGGCACCCGACGCGCCTTCAGCGGATACAAACTCATGCTTGGTGAGTGGCTTCAGATTAGTGTATTTCCACTCTTCATGCTTTGTAGTCGGAAACGGCAGGGTGTCAATTTGCTCCAGTGCGGTTTGCTTCATCTCGGTAATGAATTCCGGAAGCTCCCTGTCGGTTTGTTGCCCGTTCAGTAGGGACTGAATATAATTTGTTTTTTCTGCTACAGTCATTACTGTGCCTCGCCGTTTACTTTTGCTTCGTTTTTAACCCAATCGTAACCTTTTTCTTCGAGCTCCAGTGCCAGCTCTTTTCCACCGGTTTTCTTTACCCGGCCATTCACAATTACATGCACTTTATCCGGTGTAATGTAATTCAGGATACGCTGATAGTGTGTAACCAGCAAAACTCCTTTATCATCACCGGAAAGCTTGTTAATGCCATCAGATACCACGCGAAGCGCGTCGATATCAAGGCCGGAGTCGGTTTCATCAAGCAGGGCCATCTTAGGATTCAGTACAGCCATTTGCAAAATTTCATTCCGCTTTTTCTCTCCTCCTGAGAAACCGTCATTCACATTACGATCGAGCATGGTCTCCTCCATCTGAACCAACTTGAGCTTATCCTGCACATAATCTTCAAACTCAAGAGGATCCATCTCATCCTTGCCCTGCTCTTTAAGCATAGCATTGAGGCCCTCACGCATCAGCATGGAATTGCTGACTCCAGGGATCTCAACCGGATACTGAAAAGCCATGAATACCCCCTTTCGGGCACGCTCATCGGGGTCAAGTTCCAACAGATCTTCTCCCTCATACAGGATCTGTCCCTCGGTTACTTCATAAGCAGGGTGGCCGGCAATAACTTTGGCCAGTGTACTTTTCCCGCTTCCGTTTGGGCCCATCACAGCATGAACTTCCCCTTTTTTGATCTCAAGATCGATACCTTTTAATATTTCAGTGCCCTCAACTTCAACATGAAGGTTCTTGATAGTTAACATGAGTTGTTTACTTTTGGTTATTATTTTCTGATTTCTTTTTACTTATGATGATTATCCAACACTGCCTTCGAGCTTAATGCCCAATAGTTTTTGAGCTTCAACAGCAAACTCCATTGGCAACTCACGGAAAATCTCCTTGGCAAAGCCATTAATGATCAGTGATACGGCATCTTCTTCATCCATTCCGCGTTGCTGCAGGTAGAAGATTTGATCTTCACCAATTTTGGAGGTCGTGGCCTCGTGCTCAATACTACCCGAATTGTTTTTTGATTCAATATACGGGAAGGTATGAGCGCCGCACTGATCTCCGATCAACATGGAGTCGCATACAGAGTAATTGCGTGAGTTTTTGGCTTTCGGTCCAATCCGGACCAGTCCACGATACGAGTTGTTCGATTCACCCGCTGCAATACCTTTAGATATAATGGTACTCTTGGTGTTTTCACCAAGGTGGATCATCTTGGTGCCGGTGTCGGCTTCCATTCTGTCATTGGTAAGTGCCACAGAGTAAAATTCACCAATAGAGTTGTCTCCTTTAAGGATTACACTCGGATACTTCCATGTAATCGCCGAACCGGTTTCTACCTGAGTCCAGGAGATTTTGGAATTATCACCGCGAGCCATTCCCCGCTTGGTAACAAAGTTGAAAATTCCGCCTACTCCCTGCTCATCACCGGAATACCAGTTTTGAACGGTTGAGTATTTAATTTCGGCATTTTCAAGGGAAATCAGCTCAACCACTGCTGCGTGAAGTTGGTTTTTACTGAACATCGGTGCGGTGCACCCTTCCAGATAACTTACGAAGCTATCCTCTTCGGCAATAATCAACGTACGCTCAAACTGCCCGGACTCTTCATTATTAATGCGGAAATAGGTAGAGAGTTCCATCGGGCAGGTAACACCTTTGGGGACATATACAAAGGAACCGTCGGTAAATACCGCGGAGTTTAGCGCAGCGAAATAGTTGTCATTATATGGAACTACCGACCCCATGTATTTTTCTACCAGCTCCGGATGCTCCTGAATTGCCTCGGAAATAGAGCAGAAAATCACACCTGCCTCCTCCAGCTTCTCTTTGAATGTAGTAGCAACTGAAACGCTGTCAAATACAGCATCAACCGCTACGCCGGCGAGAGCTTTCTGTTCTGAAAGTGGAATACCGAGCTTTTCGTAGGTTTCCAGAATTTCAGGATCGACCTCATCCAGACTTTGAGGCTTGTCTTCGTCCGATTTTGATTTCGGAGATGAGTAATACTGTACATCCTGATAGTCAATTTTCGGATACTTAATATTAGCCCAAAGCGGGTCTTTCATATTAAGCCAGTTCCGATAGGCTTTAAGGCGAAAGTCGAGCATAAACTGAGGCTCATTCTTTCGCTCAGAGATCATTCGTATAATATCTTCATTAAGCCCCTTAGGAAAATCTTCGTATTCCACATTGGTTTTAAAGCCGTATTTGTACGGCTTTTTGACCATCTTCTCAAGGGTTTGAGTTTCACTCATATTGCACCTGGTTTGAAATTTATTTGTTAATTATACACCGGAATCCAATTTTAGCCGCCATTGCAATATTTAAATAGTATGCCGACGACACACGTACAACCTAATTCCGGGATTATTATTTTTATTTATTCTAAATTGACATACTCCCAAAGTTACGATTCATTCAAATCGTTCCAAAAAATTATTGAATGTAAGCGGTTACATTGTATTTTAGGGATTCCGGATAAACACATCCGGGATATTATTTACACTAAATAACTAATACTTTTGATCCTATGAAAAAACATATCACCGGCACACTAAGTTTGTTTGTCTTGTTGGCTTTCGGTATCGGACTTTCCGGCTGCGAGCCAGCGGAAGATCCTGAGCAGGTGGAAGAAATGGAATCACCGTTAAATACGCCCGAATGGGCATACAATGCTACGATTTATGAAGTAAATCCCCGCCAGTATACTGAAGAAGGAACGTTTGAAGCGTTCAGTGAACACATCCCGCGCCTACAGGAAATGGGCGTTGAAATCCTATGGTTTATGCCGATTCATCCGATTGGCGAAGAGAGACGTAAAGACGATTACGTTGGGGATGAGCGGCCGGAAGGTGAAGTTTTGGGAAGCAACTATTCCATAAAAGATTTTTTCGGCGTCAACCCTGAGTTCGGAGACGATGAAGATTTCCAGGCAGTGGTCGATAAAGCCCACGAGCACGATATGTATGTGATCCTTGATCTTGTTGCCAATCACACTGCGTGGGACAATCCATTAATGGATGAGCGACCCGAACTTTACTCTACCGATGAAGACGGAGAGTTTTACTATCCCGAGGATACCGACTGGGATGATGTCGCTCAACTCGATTATGACAACCCTGAGACATGGGACTATATGAAAGAAGTGATGGAATACTGGGTTACAGAGTTTAACATTGACGGCTACCGTGCTGATGTTGCCGATTATGTGCCCACTCAGTTTTGGAATGAAGCGCGAGAACGACTCGATGACATCAAGCCGGTGTTTATGCTGGCTGAAGCTGAAACCCCGGAGCATCATGAAGCAGCCTTTGACATGTCATATGCTTGGGACTTGATGCACGCTAAAAATGAACTTGGCCAGGGTGAGATCACAGCCGAGCAATACCGTCAGCGCTACGATGAGAATTTTGATGAATTCCCGGATTATGCTTACCGCATGCAGATGACATCCAATCATGATGAAAATACCTGGGATGCCTCAGCTGTTGAGCGCTTCGGCGAGGGAACCAAAGCTATGGCGGTACTCAAATCCACCATTGAAGGAATGCCATTGGTCTACAACGGCCAAGAGGTAGGGCTTGACCACAACCTTGAGTTTTTCTATAAGGATGAAATCACCTGGGATTTTGACTCTCCCTTTATGGATTTCTACACCACTCTGCTTCATTTGAATCGTGATAACAGTGCACTTCATAACGGACTTCACGGAGCATCGCTAGAGTGGGTGGAATCTTCTCATGAGGATCAAGCCATCTCATTTACCCGCAAACAAGACGGGGAAGGCATTTTTGTCGTCATCAATGTTTCGGATGAGGAAATTGAATGCGAGCTGAATTCCGCAAGTATGCCGGGCAGTTACACGGAAGTATTCACAGGTGAAACCGTTGAATTAACCGAAACGGAAACATTCTCTCTCGAGGCATGGGATTACCGGGTATTTGAGGCTAATTGAGATAGTTAGGTAATTAGGGTAATTGAGGTAATTGAGGTTCGGCCTCAGTTGCCTCAATCTGCCACTGTGACCTGAATAAGATCAAGGTTTCGTACTGTTTAAGCCTGAAAAATGTTCATCAAAATTTTGTGAATAATGAGACTTAAGTCAGCCCAAGATATTCAGGCAAATCGGCAATAGAGTTTAGAGAAGCTGTCGGGGTTATACCAGACTTTTCAGAAAGTTCCGGCCGATACTTTCCGGTTTTAACCAATATACCATGCATTCCGACATGCATTGCGCCCTGGCAATCCGATTCTATATCATCTCCTACCATTGCGACATTTTCCGGATTGATATTAAGAGATGCGGCGGCGGTATTAAAAAATGATACCGCAGGTTTACCGATTAACATGGCTTTCGTATCAGCGCTGTATTCAAGTGCTGCAACGAACCCTCCGACATCTATTTGCAGAGCACCTTCTTTTTCAAAATACCGGTTTTTTGCTAATGCAAAAAGTTGAGCGCCATCTAATAAATTATTAAACGCACGGTTCAGTTTATCGAAAGTGAATGCCCCTCCAAGGTCACCTACTACCACCGCTTCAGGATGTTTTTCTGAATGTATGCATCCGGTAATATCCTCAAGAACCTCTTCCTTCAATAGAAAGTTACATTTTCGGTAACCAGCTGATTTAAGGTACCGGTCCGCTGCCACAGTAGCTGTAAATATTTCGTTTTCTTCGATATCAAACCCTAAATTCCTGAGCTTTTTGATGATCACAGACCGAGGTTGACTGGTAGTATTGGTAACAAAACGAATAGGTATACCTGCATTCCTGATTTTTTCAAGTGCCTCCAAAGCCCCCGGCACCACTTGATCATCAATGTAGATGGTTCCCGATAAGTCTACCAACAATCCTTGAGTTTCCGCCGTATTCGTCATAATTATTTGATTTAGACCGGAATGAGATATTTTCACTTTCGGAATCCAACATCCGATCTGTATTTATAGTTTTTCATTGCAGCTTGACAAGAGAGACCGCCAGCACAATCAAAAATATCCCGATGATTACAATTGAATGAAATACGAGGACCAATCACTCACTGAATCTGATATATCAAATCCTAACCAGATGGGCCTCTTCGACTTTTAACCGGATACAAATGAAAATTAACCTGTTTGTTCAGCTGATTATAAAATTATCATTCGAAGCCAATAATCGGTCTTATTAAGTTCCTTTTACAGGTAAACTCTACCCCATACTTTTTAGTCAGGAATGAAGGTGTCAAAAATTTTATAACATTAGTATTGATATGGTACTAATCTTAAATACTGAATTTCAAGCCTGCAGATTTGGAATCCTGAATTTACCCACCGAAATCAAAATCATGGTCTATGTCTGATATATCATCAGATTGTGATCTCAACTTCTGAGAATATTTCCAAAGGGGCTCATTATTCTCCTTTAAAATAAAGCTAAGATCTGCTGTCCGATAGCAAATTTGCCCGATTAGATTGTTTATACTTTTTTCATCATCCAGCCCTTCCTTTACAGCAAATTCAACCACTGCCCGGACGCTATGAAGGAATGACTCGGCAGGATCTTCAGCATCAACAATGGTCATTGCTTCTCTGAATTTTTCCCTCAATCGGGGGATTCTTTCAATTTTATCCCCGGTTTGAGCTGCAATCTGTTCATCGGACCACCCCTCCTTTTCAGCCCGTTCGTATACAGCAGCATCTTGAGGCATAAGCTCTTCAAAACGCACATTTCCGATCCCGAGATGGCTCTCGTAATTATCATAGCTATAATTAAAAAACTCGGCAGCTAAATAGTGAATTCGTTTCATTCGCATAGTACATCTTTTGTGGTTATAATTTTCGAGTCATTTAAACACTCAAAAAATCTCGATAAATAAATCAAACTGAAACTTTAACCATGCAGAAGAAATCAGCCGAACAACTCATCCAAAACACCAGGCATCTTGTCGGAGATATTTGCGAATTGCAAGTACTTGACCGCAATACAAACCGCTACGATACCCGCAGATACCGGATTGTAAGCAACGATCACATCATCAATCTAAAACCGCCTGATGCCGGCAGAGTATGCCTCGATGTCTATGCGCGACTTGAAGACACCGAAACCGGTGAAATGAGCTATATTTCCCTGGATAAATTTAAAAAACAGCGAATGTGAGGACGGCTTCATCCGGGAGTTAAATACCAATCAAAGACTTTTTCTGAGTTCAGTTCCGACGGAAGTTTATTCTCCGTTAATTGGTAAATAATCCGGTCACAAAAGCCGGTCAAATCATGCATTCGAAGTCCACCAACTTGTGGCACTTCGTACTTTGGTACTATTTCATCAAACAAATCTCTTGCTTTTTCAGCATGTCGTTGAGCTCCTCTCATCTTCCCTTCCCTGATTTTCACTCCTGAGGCAGCCAGTTTAATCAACCCGCGATAGAAATCGGCTTCGGCGCTTTGCCGGTCGGTAAGATGCCAGAGCGCTTCCCACTGTTCATGGGCTTCCCAGTAATAACCATGGTTGAATAAGTCAATACCGGCCAGGTACACCCGATTTTGTTGCCACTCTGAAAGATCCGCTGTAGCCGGCAAGTCAGGAATAGTTGCCATTTTATGCCCGGAAGGATGACGGTGAGGATGCGGATAACGCCCCGGCACATAGGTATACGGCGGGAAAGAAAAATCCGGTAGATATCTGGGGATTTCAGGCATAAGAGTGAACATACAAAGGAAGCATCTTAAACGTAGTGTGGATTATGAGGTTTCCCTGCTCCGGGAAGATGAACCTGATGGAGTGGATATCATTAATGAGATTTTTGATTTATCCAATTTAATCAAAAAAACTGTTCTAATTGTCGTTCACCAATTATTCATTCTGCAGCGGAAATGGAGGGGGCTGTCATGGCAGGATTTGGACATACTTTTGATCGAGGTTTAGACCGATTTCTTGCTACACAGATCCCTCCGCTCCATCACGGATTTACTCAAAGCCCGTGACTGAAATCCGGGCGCGATTTCGGTCGGGATGACAGGTTGTTGTTTAATAATGGTTTACACTATTTTTATAAATAAATTTTCGGAATGGAGTATTCTGTCACCTCATCACCAGTGCCGCAAAGGCAGGATTAGAACCTCATAATATCCTTAAGGGCTTATTTATAATAATCATTAATCGTCATTCGGAATCCGTGTTCTATTCACGAAAATCGCCAAAAAAAGAAGATCACCAACTCCAAATCTTGCAACAACCGGAAACTCTCAACGTTTCTTAAGTATTCGTTTGTTTATCACAATGGCAATATTGTGATGTGGATGAGAAGACCTGATTAACCGGCCCTCCTCAATATTCTGTTTATTTATAATTGGATGGTTAATCTCGTAAGTGACCGCTTTCCTGCTGAATAAAATGCGGATAGCATAACCGGCTCCTGAACCGGCATACTTGGATTCCGTGTAAGCAGGCTGTTTACTAAATCATTTTTTGGTTTTGACTGATGATACTATAAAACCTATTGCCTAACATGTGATTCTATTGCAACAGAAAGAATGAATCCCGAAAAATTATTATTCCCAACTTTTTAGCCTGTTACTGACTTGAAAAACAAAAATGACGAATCCAAAGAGCGGATTTTGAACGAGTCTCTCGAGCTCTTCAAAAAGCACGGTATTAACTACGTGACGATGGATAGTATCGCCGCCAATCTGGGGATTTCAAAGAAAACACTCTACAACAGCTTCCAAAGCAAGGAAGAGCTGTTGAGCGATTGCCTGGAGAGTTATCTGAAATCACGCAGAGAACATAACATCACTTTAGTGGAAACTGCCGGCAATGTAATCGAAGGAATGGTAGCTTTATTGGGTCACGCAATCCGGGAGATAAGCCGGTTCAATCCGATATTTTTCGACGAACTCAGCCGCTACTTCCCTCAACTTTCAAGAGATTTGATTGATAAACAATGGGAGAAAGATTACGACGACCTCTCAAAGCTGATGCAACAGGGGAAATCACAAGGGATGATTCTGGAAAGTATCCACGACGATATCCTGACTAAAGCGCTCATCGCACAGTCAGAGTTGATCAGTAACCGCGATCTCTTCCCTATCGACCGGTACGCAAGAACCGACCTGTTTCAACAGATTTATTTCACCTTCATCAGGGGCATCGCAACCCCGGAAGGTCACTCCATTCTTAACGATGTGATGGAAAGCCAAAAATATTCCGAACTCCAACCGTAACCGAAATGAAGACTCTGAGTTTCTTACTATTATTTCTGCTTCTTTGGGCATTAAACCCGGAGCCCGCTCAAGCTCAGGACTACCAAAACCTGACGATCAGCGATGCGATTAACCTCGCCCTGGAAAACAACCAGCAAATCCGTGATGCCGATTATGATGTAAGAGCGGCCGGTGCTGCCATTCGCGAATCGCAAACCCGTTTTTTACCGAATGTTGACATTAGCGGCCAATACACCAATAATGTCAAATTACCGGTTATTTTCCTTCCGCCAGGCAGTCCCTTCGGAGATGTGCTTGAGGTCGGCACCACGCATAATATGAATCTGAATGCGCAGGTTGCAATGCCGCTGTATAACCGTGCGGTAATCACCGGAGTTTCTCTTGCAAGAGCAAATGAAGCTCTGGTCAACAGAATGCGGGATGCCACGGAGAAAGAGGTCATAGCAGAGGTGCAGCGTGCCTATCTGAATGTCTTACTTACCGGTGAATCTCTTGAGGCACTTCAAACAAGCCTTGACCGGCGGGAAATGAACCTGGAGCTGGTTAAATCACTCCATGAAGAACAGATGGTGCCGGAATTTGACCTGATCCGTACAAACGTACAGGTGGAAAATATCAAGCCTCAGCTTCGGGCGTTGGAAAATGCGCACAAGGGAGCCAAAAACTACCTCAAACTGCTGACCGGCATTGACATCCGCGACGAGATCGCCCTTTCAGAAGAACTCGAGCAATTATATGAGCGCAACTGGAAAGCGACTCCATCTGATGTAATGAGTCGCGACCTTTCCGGCAATCCGAACTTACTGCAGCAGCAGGCGCGAATCGGGCTCACTCAGCAGCAGCATCAGATGAATCGCGCCGCCTATTTTCCATCCGTGTCGCTGGTGGGCGTAAACACCCATCAGGCGCAGGGAAACGAACTTCAGCCTTTTGAATACGATTGGATCCGAACCACCTATTTCGGGGTGAATGTCTCGGTTCCCCTGTTTTCCGGATTTGAGCGGAATTTTCAGAATCAACAAACGCGCATTCAACTGCGACAGCAGGAAGCGCAGCTGAACTATCTGGCCGATGCGCTGGCTATGGAGCATCTCGTAACATCCGACCGGATGCAGCACGCACGTGAAGCAATAGATATTCAGGATCTGAACCGCGCGCAGGCGGAACGCGGCTATGAAATCGCCCGTACCGGTTATGAAAACGGCACGCAAAGCCTAATCGAAGTGAACGATGCCGAACTCGCCACTACCGATGCCCGGCTCAACTACCTTCAATCCCTGTTTGATTATATCGATGCCATCATCGAACTCGAGCAAATACTCGGACTGAACCCATCCATTGAACTTTAATCCCGCATGGGGTAACCAACATGATCACAAAAAAATTAATCGCCATCATTCTAATTATCGCAGTAAGTCTGGGAGTTCTCTATCTCGTTATTCAGAACCGGAGTTCAGAATCGACCGTCACTGACGCAGATCCCGTTGAAGAACAAGCCATTCCTGTACGGACGACCGGCGTAACCCAGGAGCGCCTCAGTTTCACCCGAACCTTTCCCGGAAATATTGAGGAATGGGAACTTGCCTACATTTCAGGTGTGGCCGGCGCGCGAATCCGACAGTTGCATGTCCGGGAAGGTAGCTATGTTCAACGGGGGGATACCCTCGCCGTTATGGAGCAAGCCAATCTGGATCAAGCCGAAGTCCGCCTGAATATCGCCCGGCGGGAAGTTGAGCGCCTGAAAAACCTGGTGGATGTCGGCGCGGTTTCTGGTCAGCAGCTTGAGCGGGCCGAATCCGAATATGACAATGCTCGCAGCAGTTATGATCAGATACGCGACAACACGTTTCTGACCGCCCCGATATCAGGAATCGTGAGCGACAAGTATTTTGTAGAAGGTGAAGTTTTTGCAGCCGGCGGAACAAGACCGGCGATGATGACGCTGATGAACACAAATCCGGTTAAAGTGACGATCCACCTGTCCGAAAGGCTCTTCCCGAGGATCAACACGGGTATGCCGGTAACTGTTCAGCTTGATACCTACCCCGATCAGTCATTCGAGGGGGAAATTTCATACATCTCCAGAAGGGTGAATCCGGTAAGCCGCACATTTAAAACCGAAATCCGCATTGAAAATGAAGATGGGCTGCTCAATCCCGGGATGTTTGCTCGGGTCCGGCTAAACCTTGAAGAGCGTGAAGGCCTGTTTTTGCCTGCTGCTGCCGTACAACGTATCCCCGGTACCGATAACCGGTTTGTTTTTACGGTTGATGACGATACCGCCCGGCGAACGGAAGTTTCAGTGGGAGAACGCTTCGAAGAAAAACTACTGATCACCGAGGGACTGCAAGCAAACAGCCGGGTCATTATGGAAGGCACCGAGCGCCTGTTAGACGGCACAAGAATCCGCGTGATCGAATGATGAACAAACCAACCAAACTTTCTCTGTTGTAACACTGCACAGGTACTGTCATGAAACTCTATGAATTATCCGTCCGCAGACCCGTAGCCACGGCGATGCTGTTTTCAGCCGTCATCGTATTCGGAGTGTACTCATTTACCCGGCTGCCCATTGACCTTTTTCCGGATTTTGAGGCGCCGGTCGTTACCGTGATCACATCCTATCCCGGTGCCAGCGCTTTGGATGTTGAACAAAATGTAACCCGCGAACTGGAAACAGCTTTGAGCACCATTGGTTATCTGGATGAAATTTTCTCCGAATCAATCGATAATGTTTCGGTAATCACCCTCACATTCGATTGGGAAGCGGATATGTTGGAGGTTGTCACCGATGTAAGAGATGCCATCAATCGCGCCCGGATATTTTTGCCATCCGGCCTTGATGAACCTCTGATTCAAAAATTCGATACAGGCGCCATCCCGGTGATGGTATTTTCAGCGGTAGCAGATGAAAGCTTTTACGAACTGGAAACCCTCATTGATGATGAAGTCATCGCCCCCCTGAACCGGATACCCGGCATCGGAGCGGTAGTCATGTTCGGAGCGCCGGAACAGGAGATTCAGGTTCTTATCGATCCGGTAAAACTGGAGGCTTATAACCTGGATATCGACCGGATCACCCAGCTTATTCGTTCGGAGAATGTCGCCGTACCAGCCGGTTCGCTAAATCTGGGTATCTCATCCTATAACATCAGGACGAACGCTGAGTTTGCCAGTGAAGAAGAAATCGGAAATATCGTAGTCACCTATCAGGAGGGTCAGGCGGTTTACCTGAACGAAGTGGCTACCGTAAACGCGGCCTTTAAGGAAGAAACCAGCATCGGACGAATTGATGGCAGACGTGGTGTGATTTTGCTGGCCAGCAAGCAGGCCGGCGCCAACACGGTTACCGTAGCTGACGAAATTCAGAAAAGGCTGCCGGGTATTCAGGAGCGTCTACCTGCCGATGTTGAATTAATCGTGTTGTTTGATACCTCACAATTCATCAACCAGTCGATAAACAACCTGTCGATGGTGATGTTTTTTGCCCTGCTGTTTGTCGTTCTCATCGTATTCACCTTCCTGCATCGCTGGCGGGCAACCTTCATCATTGCAGTTACCATTCCGGTATCACTGGTTGTCGGGTTGATTTACCTGGCACTGACCGGCAGCTCGCTTAACATCATTTCGCTTACCTCACTTGCTATCGCACTCGGTATGGTTGTGGATGATGCCATCGTGGTGCTCGAAAATGTCATCCGCCGCATTGAAGCCGGCGATGAGCCTAAAGCGGGAGCCATCCGGGGTACACGAGAAGTATTTACAGCGGTGATTGCATCAACCCTGACAGTCGTGGCCGTATTTTTGCCCCTCACATTCATCACCGGAATGATGGGCATCTGGTTTCAGGAATTGGGCTTTATTGTCGTCGTAACGGTTATTACCTCAACCGTCTCGGCGCTGATGCTAACACCAATGCTCGCTTCGGTGATGATCAAGAATATAAAAGAGAAGAAAAATGCCGGGTTGTGGTTTAAATCCTATGTTTCAGGTTTCAACCGAAACTTTTCGGCTTTGGAAAATCGATACGCCAAAGCGATACGATGGTCGCTGTTCCGGCGGAAGCGTGTGGTGGCCGGAGCTTTCATCATCTTTGCCGGTTCGCTGGCGATGGTGCCATTAATCGGATTTGAATTCATGCCGGTATCCGACAACAGTCAGATCACCATGGAAGCGGAACTGGCAACCGGCAGAAATCTCGCTTTTACCGAAAATGTAGTGAGGGATCTGGAAACCATGTTCAGGGAGGAAGTTCCGGAAATCAGGAATTATGGCATTCAAGCCGGTGGTACCGGGTTTGCGGGTACGCAGCCGGGATTCATCGTCAATGTGACTATGAGTCTGGTCGGAATCGCCGAGCGGGACCGCTCCATTTTTGAAATTGCTGAGGTGCTGCGGGACCGAATGGCGGAGATGCCGGAGATCAGACGGTACGAAGTTAATGCCGGTGGCGGAGCCGGAGGAGTTCGGCCCATTGAGATCAACATTCTTGGCAGAGATCTTGCCGCTACTACTCTCTTTTCGGAAGAACTGATGGCAAAGATGGAGGAAGTCGAAGGAATCAGGGACCTGCGAAGCAGCCGCGGAGATGACCGCACCGAGTTTGAGCTTCGGCTTGACAGGGAAAAGCTGGCGGGCTCAGGGATGAATTCTTCGGTAGTTTCCAATGCCGTCCGCGGATCGATGGACGGCCAAACAGCCTCACAATTCCGCCACGGCGGAAACGAGTTTGATATCATTGTGCGCTACCAGGATGAAGACCGCCACAGTTTGGCTTCGGTTGAACACATCAGCATGATGACACCAGCCGGACAGACGGTTCGTGTTTCTGATCTTGGCGCCATACACGAAGTTCAGACCCCGCCGAATATTGAGCGGCTCAATCGCGAACGAGTGGTGGCGGTATCTTCCGGCCTCACAGCTCGGCCATTGAGTGAAGTCGTTGCCGACATAGACCGGATTCTTGCTGATATGGAAATTCCGCCGGGCGTAGAAATCCGGTATGGTGGAGATATCGAAGACCTCGAAGAAGCATTCAGTGATTTGTTTCTAATACTCATCATCAGCCTGATACTGGTTTACATCGTCATGGCCGGTCAATTCGAATCCTTGCGGGATCCGCTGGTGATCATGTTTTCGATTCCCTTTGCAATGACCGGTGTGCTCATTGCCGCTTTGTTGACCGGAACCTCACTGAGCGTCATCGGTATGCTTGGCGCGGTTATTCTGGTAGGTATTGTGGTAAAGAACGCGATTGTGTTGATCGACTACATCCGCCTGCTGCAAAGTGAGGGGATGGAAGTTATCGAATCCATCGTCGAAGCCGGTAAGCTAAGGCTGCGCCCGGTACTTATGACCACGTTCACCACGATTCTGGCCATGCTGCCCCTGGCTTTAGCCCTGGGCGAAGGCGCCGAAATATGGAGCCCGATGGCCATTTCCGTGATCGGCGGATTGGCATTTTCAACTTTGATTACGCTTGGGTTGATTCCGGTGATGTACGCCATTTTCAACCGAAATCGGATTAAGGCACAGTAAAAAATGAGGATTTGCTTATTTATAAACAGCTTAATTCTATAATCTAATGGAATTTCTGCCCGCATTCATTATCGGCTCCTACCTGCCACTGTTTATTTTCGTTGCCCGGGTAGTTGACGTATCCCTTGGAACATTACGGATCATGTTTGTTTCCAAAGGATTACGGGGATTGTCAACGGTGGTATCCTTTTTTGAAATTCTGATTTGGGTAGTGGTTATAGTACAGGTGCTGCAAAATCTGGATAACTGGATAAACATATTTGCGTATGCCGGTGGTTTTGCAGCAGGCACCTATGTTGGTCTGCTTATTGAAGACAGATTAAATATGGGGCTGATGATGTGTCGAATTATCACTAATCAGCCCTCTGAGATGTTATTTGAAGAAATGAAGAAATCCGGATTCAGGGTAACGATGGTAGATGCGGAGGGAGCCCGCGGGCCGGTAAAAATTCTTTTCACGATTCTGAAAAGAAAACGGAAAAAGCAGCTTGCACAATTACTCCATGACTATGCACCCCATGCTTTTTATACTATTGAAGATGTTAAACAAGCCTCTTTCCTGGAACACGATTTCACAATTACTAATGATCTCAAAATGCGGCTTTTGAAACTTAAAAAAGCATTTTAACCCGATGCTTTCATTTTCGAAGAGAAGCGAATTGATTCAGGAATTAAAGATTAAAGATTGAGGCCACTCCGAAAAGTCCTAACTGAATATTAATGCCTAATTACCGTTTTTCATCAACCCAAATGGTAAACATAGATGGAGAGCATCTTGAACCCGGTGTACCTGTGGATTATGAAGTTTCCCTGATCCAGGAAGATGAACTTGAAGGAGTAGATATCATCATTGAGTTTGCGATTGATCGGATTGTTAATTAGTGCCTCTAAGAAAACGACAATATCTTCGTTCCGCTCGTCACAAAAATGCTAGTGGAGTTAGCTTTCAGTTATCCCTCGACACACCTGATGGGCACAATGACCTCGGCTGACTTCTCAGGATAAACTTGTTTTCACCGCAGATCATTAGAACCGCGTCTGCGTGCTGTGAGCAGTTCCGTCAGAGCTCCCCACGTATGAGCGATAACTTTCTTTCTATATACCTGTTCATTTACAAAGAACAGGTATTATCGGACTCTGATTTGTTTTGCAATCTACGCGGCCTCCAGTAAGCCTTATATGATGCTCCTAATGCAAAGGTATGAATTTGCCTCCGGTTTGGTTTATTCTGATGCGCCGGACACCTAGCGGAGGATACCCTTGCCTTTGGCTACACTTCCTACTGCCAAACATTTACGGTACTTACATCTCATGGCTGTCACCCATTCCCGCGTACCAATCGGGTAGGAAGATAGGGATTTAAAAAACCGGTTGCCTAAAGTAGACAACCGGTTCTTTATTATCTCACAGATGACCTACTTCACGAACATCATCTGACGAGTTTGATTAAATTCACCCGCTTCGATACGGTAGATGTAAGTTCCACTCGACAGATCAGCGGCATCAAACGTAACTTCATATGATCCCGCCGACTGTTCTTCATTAACTAGGACTTCAACTTCTCGTCCGAGTACGTCAAAGACTGTCAATCGAACATCAGCAGCTTCAGGTAACTCGTACGAGATATTAGTTGATGGGTTGAACGGGTTTGGATAGTTTTGGTTAAGATTGAAATCATGCGGTGTCTCAGTTGCGAGTTCATCACCAGCTGAAGTTATATCCTGACCTTCAACTACTGTACCATCCGGTAATACGGCAATCAGACTAAAGGATTCTCCATCCTGATTTGCCTCAGGATCAACAAATCCTGATGCCAGTACTGCCGCTGCATTACCTCCAAGATCTCCGAAATCGAATACAAAAGAGAACAAAGGCTCATTTTGGCCTGCCGCAGTGATATCAAGTTCATAATCACTTGTAGGTATGCTCAGGTTATCAGAGATGTCTCCATAGCTAACATCGGATACTAATGGATCGCCGGTATCACGATTAATGACATCAACTGCAGGAGCGTCAGTTACACCATGAACTACAAAGAATTCGATTTCATTATCGTTTTCGGCCTCTTCAGCTGAGCCTGCATTTACAAGTACATCAAGACCTATAGAGATCTCTTCCGGATTATCAGCAAACTGATCAGGATCGACTACACCGTTAGCAATTAAGGTGTAGTTCGCACCTTCAGCAGGAGAAAGGTCGAAGGTTACAGCATCTTCCAGATCAGCTCCGGATGGCGCAAGTGCTACTTCAACATCTCCAGCCGGAATTTCCACAAACCCGGTAGCTTCACGGAAGCCGAACTGTTCGAGAGTCAGTTCTCCGTCTACCCAAACATCAACTTCTTCGACAGCCGGGTCGGCGGCGTTGTGGATGATTTGTGCGTTGGCAACCGGATCTTCGATGGTAACCGTGGCGAAATCTCCGACCAATGGATTCAGGTCCGTACCATCGCCGAGATTGGTCAACAGACCCGGCTGCTGAGCCGGTATGCGATTGCCATCCTCATCCGTTCCTGCCTCCCCGAGATGGGTCATAGCAAAGAAGTCGGCCGTCTCTTCAATAACCGCTTCTTCGCGTGGACTGTCATCACCGGGTCCCCGTGGTTCGAGGACATCGATCGCCACATCAGTGTGGGTTTCGTTGACGGCCAGATCTTCTTGAGAAATGCCAACAAAAGCACCAATTTCGCCATCCTCGACTTCATGGAGATCAATGGAGATCGTGCTTTCGCCTATTTCACCATTGTAAAGGATTTCCAGCTCATCTACGGTAACCGTCTTTGCAGGTCCAACCGAGGTTTCATCATTCCAGACGAACTCGCTAACAGCGTAGATAGCGGCTGC
>CAZDIA010000002.1:2946-91565 GCA_964505385.1 uncultured Chitinophagales bacterium | reverse complement strand
CAACCGAGGTTTCATCATTCCAGACGAACTCGCTAACAGCGTAGATAGCGGCTGCCTCGCTGGTGGCCACAACACCTTCGATCGTACCGTCGGTAGAAATGTGTGCCAAATGATCCACGGGATCAGCACCTTCAACGTCTACAACTACAGGCTCACCGTCAATATCTTCTTCCACGGTATAGGTAGCTACAATGTCGTCTTCGGTAGGTGCTTCAACGTTGGTAGTTATCACAATTACATCACCTTCTTCAGCCTGGACCTCATTGATTACTACCTCACTGTCATCTGCTGTCAGATCCAGTGCCTGGGTATTGAAAGTCAGATCGGTAGTTACTGAACGCGGCAGTAGTATTCCGTATATAACGTGCAAAATACCATTCGATCCGAAGTAATCTATGTTTTCGAGATCTAATTCAGCCTGTCCACCATTGAAAGAGATAGTAGTTTCGTCCTCCTGGGTAATGGTGACGTCTTCGCCCTGAAGCGTTTCCAGTTCGACGGTGTCACCGTCGAGGAGATCCAACAACTCACCGGAGCTGGTAATGTCGTCTGCAAAAACGTGATATTGAAGAATCTCCTGAATGTCTTCGTCACTGAAACCGCTCAAATCGGCATCTTCGAACGCTGCGTTGTTCGGACCGAAGACCGTCCAATTGTCTGCATCTGTGAAAGCATCGGCGAGATCGGCGTCAACAACAGCATCGTAGAGTGCATCGGTTTCTTCAACAAAACGTACAACGTCCGCTATATTTTGGTTACCGACCAGAGTACGATCCAGCTCGTGAATGACGCCATTACTGGCATCAATATCCGCCTCTACCACCTGCGAACCTTCAATAAAGACATTATCGTCTTCATCAAGAACTACGGTGAGTTCCTCGCCTGCAAGTGTGGTGACCGTGTTTTCACCTTCTTCCAGATCGCCGGCGAATATTTCATTATCTGCGATAACATGGTATTGCAGTACTTCTGCAAGTGCATCTTCATCATCCAAAAGCCCATCTACATCGAAAGGCGCGAAACCGTCGTTATTCGGGGCAAACACCGTTAATTCGGCTTCTGGATCATCCAGATCATCGACCAGTTCGGCTTCCTCAAGTGCGGTTTCAAGTGTAGAAAATCTGTCGATATCTACTACGATATCGGCAATGGTATTGTCATTTTGAGCTTGTGCTGCCGTAGTATATAGCGGCACGAGCAGAAACAACAATAACCATGCTTTAGATTGTTGTAAGTTGAATGGTCTCATATTGTTGATATTAGGTTTTAGTTGTTACGAAGAGGCAACCACACACATCAATAAAGTGCTAGTCACATCTTAATGAATACCTGGTTTTTATCGATACGGTAATTGTTCACTCTTGTAACACAGATTGGTAAGCATCAACTAGTTAGAAATGTAGAAAGCAGCGCAATTTCTCTTATCTCATTGTGCCACAATATGCTAAAGCATCACCAACATTGATTTATTTGATTCAACACCAAAAAGCAGCTCGATAAGGCTCATTTCTCTCTTGATGAGATCTTATCAATTAGTTGATCAATACAAACAGCTTAGCCAAGTGATTAATAAATTGACTTGAGCGTAAAAAAGTAGCTAAAAACCTATTTTTAAGCTTACAGTTGGAGTAAACCCAGGTAGTTTTCGCGCTCTTATATCAAATTCCGTATCAGAAAGTTCTGGTTCAGTATTTTGGCTCTCAAATACAGGTATCAGGTTGCGATCAAGTTCATTACGATAATCCAATAGGTTAATCAATTCGAGTCGAAATTCGGTGTTCAAGGCACCCATTGAGGGCTGATATATAATTGATACATCTACTTGATTGTACGGTGGCAGATTATCATTCTCCGGTGATGTAAAGGAGTAATCTCCTGCTTCGGTAAAATCATGCAATGTCAAAAAATCATAATAGGACTGCCTAAAGGCCCAGGTTCGACCGTAAATCCCTTGCCATTTTCCCATTATTGAAAGATCATTTGTAATATGCGTTAAAATTCTTGCCTGTAGGCGATGGGGTTCATTCCAGGGAGCGGGCAACGTTTTTTCAAACTGAGTTTCATAATTAATCTCCGTCCAGCTATAATCATATCCGAGTAAAAACTGTAGATCACCTTGTAGCATCTCCTGATTTATGCGTATTCCCCCTCCCCATGCATTTTTATCGGTGGACTCTACGAATGCATCTGTCGCTGAGCGTTCGTCATCTTCGGCAAGAAGTAGATTATAGTAAGAGGTTATATATGCCGTAGGCTGCAATTTAGTATACCCATCAAAACGAATCGTAGTACTGTTTGTAGGTTGTACTAAAAAATTAAGACCTGTGTTGTATGATGTGGGTTGATCGAGATCTCCGCTATGATACCAGACGCTGTAGTCAGGAACGAGTGCACTCGGGCCTACATTTGTGATCTGAAACTCATTCACAAATTGCCGATAAACACCTCCGGAAAGTTTTACAGACCAATAATTCAGAAGCTCACTTTGTCTATCATATTGAACAGATGCCCGCGGCTCCGCATATATGTTATCTTTAGGTTCAAAGTAAGTAAATCTTGATCCGGTATTTATTTGCAGATTGGGAGTAGGCTTCCAATCTACATTTATAAAAGTAGAGATAATACTCGAGCTTTGTTCTTGCAGTGAGGGCAGGTAGAATAACCCATCGAGATCGAATTCAGATGTGACGTAATTATATTTTAAACCTGAGGAGAGCGACAGTGCTGAAGAAAAGGTATAATCAAATTGGTTCTCCAAAATGAAATGTTGAATCGTATTATAATCAGTTTGAGATGGGGCTTCATCGATATTGCCAGCTAATTCATCAAATAGTTCGCCGCCCGAAATATTTTGACTTATCTGCTGTATAGCGGGGTTGTCAAACATCGCATAGGTATGCTCAAGTTGGTTAGCACTGTAACTTGCCTGCATGTTTACATCCAACCTCGGAGTGGCCAACCAATCATATCTGAGTCTTGCAATGGTGTTACTCCATTTATTGCGATCTCTTGAAAACATTTGAACTCCATCCTGCGGCAGACTGCTATCAGCAAGAAGATCTGTTTGTATAGCATTTTCTCCATAGTAAAAAGAGGCTCTCAAATCCCTGTAGGGATCAATCTTGTAACTCGTTGCAAGATGGAAATCCTGATAGTTTATATCCGTATTATTTGCAGAAGACTCAAAAAGTCGTGGTTGCTCATCGGGTTCAACAATCAAATTATAAGTTAGCGGATCCACCAAATTCCAATCATCGATAGCATCGTACAGTCCCGGTGGATCAATCCAATCCAATAAACTTCTGCGATAAGCACCCATTATATTAAAGTTCTGCGCTTCACTATTAAAAGCCAGTTTGGCATTGGTGTTCATCATATCAGCTTGTATATCACCATGTGAGCCTGATTGTTTGCGTAAGTCATGCTTCATATTGACTCTGCCGGCTATGAGGCTGCCCTGGGAAGCGCCAAAACCGGCTTTATTCACTGAAATTTGTCCAATGGCATAGGGACTGAAAGCGCTATATAATTGCCCGAAACTATATGGATTGTATACCGGTACACCATCAAGGAATATCCTGTGGTCGCTACTTTGGCCTCCTTGAATGTGAAGATCCGCCATCGGTATGCCATACTGTACACCAGAAAATAAACTAAGATTTCGAATTGCATTGCGACCTGCATCAATGCCTTGCCATTGCTGCCCTGCTTCCATTTCGATTTCATCAATGGGCTTTGTTGGCAATAATGGTTTGTGAGCAAAAACCTCAATTGGTGAGAAGTGAATCGTCTTAGGATCAAGTGCTATCTCTTCTTGTTGATTATCGTAATCAGATAACTGGATGACTTTTTTCACCGGGTCGTATCCAACATGAGAGAATACAATCTCATAAGAACCGGTTTTAAGTTCTCCCAACTTAAAATGGCCGGCTTCATTGGTAATTGCAGAGGCATCGGCATCTGCCAGCAAAATAGTCGCACCAGGGACCGGCTCTCCGCTACTGTTATCATACACTTTACCTGAAAATGTCGCGTAATCGGATGCTATTTTCGACGAAAGAATGATAACAAAGGTACCGGAGGAAAGAATTATATAATCCAATTCTTTATTTTCCAGTAGAATAGTTAAAGTTTCTGCAATTGTTTTATCTATAATCCTTTCGTAAATCTCTTGATCTTCAGTGATGAGATCCGGGTCGAAAGCAAGGTCAACATCCTCTTTCATTCCAATTTTTTCAAGTGCCTGAGTCAGCGTCTCTCCACTAAATTCGAATGAATAAGTGCTATCATCTTTTGTTTCTGTAGCATCTATAATGCCGTAATTTCCAACTGCTGGTAAGAAGAGAAAAGCTAATATCATCACAATTGGTTTCATACAGATCAGATTTGGGCTTAATCTCTGAATACGCGATATACATTTGCGGTTTTGGTGTAATTCAGACCCTTGATTGTGCATATTTCACCTAAGACTTTCTCGATGCTATCCGGCTGAGAATAGAATGCTGTGAGTCTTTCCTGAAGGATCCCCTCAGCATCTTTATCAACCTCAATTTTTTCATCAAAGCGTCTTTCCAGTTCAGAGAATATCACCTCCAGGCTTTGCTCGCTGAAAGCGAAATTATTGTTTCTCCAGGCAACTATGTTTGCTTTCTGTACATTTTCGGGTTCAGTTGGACCGGCGCGGTCTGGCTGCAAGCTGCTTGATAATCCATCTGTTAAGGAAACTCTGTCAATCCCGTTTTTATCAGAATAGAATTCGACTTCGCCCTGAAATACGGTAACCGTTGTGGTTAAATCAGAAGTATCTCTCCAGGAACGGACGTTAAATTCGGTACCCTTTACCTCAACAATTGCTCCATTTGCTTCTAAAATAAAAGGTGTTTCACCTTTGCTTACTTGAAAAAAAGCTTCGCCTTCAAGCGTAACATTACGTGAAAAATAGTCGAATAATCTATTGTAGGTGAGAATAGAACCACTATTTAGCTCCACGACGCTGCCGTCCGGCAATTCTACTTCTTCCATATCTCCGTAAGCTACATTGATCTGAACGGGAATCATCAGATAGCCGATTAAAAATGCTAATAAGATCGTGGCCGCAGTAAGCCATACTGTTTTATTAATTGTTTTTTTTGGATTGCCCTGATATGAACTTTTTCTACTGCTCTGATCAGGCTTTATTTGGTCTTTGACTTTACTCAGAGCAGCCTCGGTTTCCTCATTACTTATACTAATTTCGGGTTCATTCTTATCAGAAACAGCATTATCATTATCAGACTCGACGTGTTCCTCCTCCAACTCCTTACGGAATGCAATGATTCGTCTGATGCGATTAAAATCTGATCTTCTATGTTTATTACTACCCATATTCTACAGAAGATTTTTAACTTGTTGGCTATATAAGCGTTTAATATTATTGATACCAGCTACAATATGATTGTTAACCGTATTTTTTGATACATTCATTACTTCAGCAATCTCATCTTGATTCAACCCCTCAAATTTGGCCAATACGATTGCATTTTTCTGTTTTTCAGGTAATTGCATAACCCACTCTTCGATCATTTTTATCGATTGATATATATCTTCTTTTTGATCTTCTTTTTGATCTTCTTCAATTTCAGCAATTTCGTAAATCTCATTAAACTCTTGATCTGAGACATACTGCATTTCGGGTTCATCTCTAATAAGATTTAATGATAAGTTCCTTACAATCTTATACATATAGGGCTTCACAGATTCATTGGGATTCAATGTTTTTCTTTTTTGCCATAAATTAATAAATGCTTGCTGGACAATGTCTGAAGCACTTTGCTTTTCTTGTAGGTACTTATAACTGAATTTTACTAATTCCGGATATAGAGTCCGAAACAGCTCATCAAAGGCGTTTTCATCAGAGTTGATTAAACGGGTTGTGAGTTTATTTGACACTTTACCGTGCATCATTAAAAAGCATATTTGATTATTGCAACACCACTTTTCCTGAAATAACCAGTCGATGAATTAAAAAAAATCTAGGCTATTTGGGAGAAGTAGCCATTCAGATATATCGTTTTGGGCGTGAAAAACTAATTTCTCTCATTAAAATGTAGCACTTGTTAAAAATCACTAATCACTGTTAAGCCACCTTTACTTAGCTCTTGTTATATGCTCACGAACCATGAAAGCTAACATTAACTTCATTTTTACTAAGTGCGACAGATTATTTCTTGGGATGGCTTTAGTTTTCCTGGAATTATTGCTAACACTCTCTAAAGGACCTAGGTTTAAAAAAGGTTCCAAAAAGATCGTGAGCATTACTTCATATTGATGCAGCACAATTTTTTCTACTCTTCAGTTTGATGAAATACATTGTAGCTAATTAGTGTCAGTAAGAAAACTCGTAGTGTTATAACTAACAATTTTCGTGCTGAATAAGCCAATTAAGTATTGTTCAGTTTAAGACTGAAACCAAAATTGAAGACCCGGATACCATTTAAAAAGACTTATCACCTCTTTTCCCCAACTTTGATTACGGATACGCCATCTGGCATCTGAAGCCCATCCCGCTGCTGATTCCTGCTAAATATAAATCATGGGGCGTCCTCGGTGCCACCGGTACTTTTATGTTCTATCATCCCGAACTAGACACCTATTTGATCGGCAGTTTCAATCACAATGCATATCAGAGAAAATGCGTGCGGTTTATGCTGAAAGTGATGAAAACTCTATGGAAGAATATGTAAATGCTTTACATCTCTAATGATTTCATAAAGATGTGGCAGGCTCTCTTATCACCTGCCACATTTTCTGAATGAATCAGCTACCCTGAGTGATTTATTTTTTAAAGTGGAAGACACCCCAGGTCAGGTTGCCTTCTCGCCCACCTTTGACCCAGTGGCGAAGTCCCTGCTTCATATTTTCCAGATATTCGGTGGATACATGTCCCTGTAAATCACCTTCTTTCTTCTCGGTTTCCTCCAGTACTCTCTGATAGTGTCGAGCCAGGTGATCAGCGAGTTCATCAAAAGTAACCTCTTTCAAGCCGGCTTCTTTGGCCATTCGCCGATATTCTCCCGGTGAACCCATCTCGGTAAGATTGAGCCTTCCGTAAATGGGCTGAAGCACCGACTCGTCACAGTTATCGGTTTGCATGGGATCGGTGAAGATCAAATCGCCGCCGGGTTTGAGAATCCGGGCCGCTTCCTGTATCACCTTTTCTTTCTGATCACTGTGCAGGAAGGCATCCTCTGACCATACCACATCAAAATGATTATCATCAAACGGTACGTCATCATAACTGCCGTCAATGACATCTATAAGATGATCGAGACCCTGCTCCTTGTTCATTTTGCGACCGCGCTCATTTTCAGTTTCGCTCAGGTTTACCACCGTAACATGGCATCCGTACGTGCTCGCAAGATATCTCGCAGAGCCCGAAAAACCACCGCCGAGATCGATAACTTTGGTATCTTTGCCAAGCCGTTCGGCGTGAGAAGCGATACGATCCACTGCCCGGCGACTGGCCCGGTAGATATCCTCATCTTCGCTTTCATACACTCCGATATGCAAATCTTCCCCACCCCAGACCATATAGTAAAAGTTGTGTGCATCTTTGCTGTTGTAATACGATCGTGCTACTTCAACTTCTTCTGAATATTCCTTACTCATATCTCAATTTTTAATTATGGTTTTTGGTTTTCGTGTACGAATAACCCGAATCGCCCAACTATATTGAATGATTAATACATTCCCAAATTTACGATAAACCTGAGTTCGATTGTTTTTTAATAAACAGAATTTATGTATGCAATTAATTTTGTGCGATTTAATGTAACTCCGATTTACTTCATGCTCTAAATCAAAATTCATGTATCTGCGTAAATCAGCGAAATCATCTGCGATAATCAGCGAGAGATAGAAAAAAAGTAGGTTTCTCGCAGAGTTACGCTGATTATTTCGCTGATGTACGCAGAAATTCTACGCATTTTATAATCGAACTCAGGTGATAAGTATTATAAATTTAAAGGCTGCTTTCATCACGAGGATTTAATCCCGCATTCGGCAACATATTTAATAAGGTGAAAGAATACTCCAATCCGCGAACTCATTCGTCTGTATGGTGTTAACTCGGAGTTAACAATAACCTGATTTATGATCCATACTAACTTGTCCTGGCCGGAATCATTAACCGGTTTTTGCCAGTAAGTAACTACCCGCCATAGCCACTCTGCGGGCCCCATCCGGAAATGGTTGAGATACCAACTGCCATACCTATGCCAGCAGTGTCTGGATGTTAAAATCACTCAGGCCTTGAATTGGTATTTTCTTATCGGCACTATTTCACTTTTTCCAGAGCCTGTTCAACATCTGCAATAAGATCCTGAGGATGTTCAACACCAATCGATAACCGGATGAGCTTATCGGTGAATCCGTAGGCACGTTGGTTTTCCGGCGCAACATCAGCGTGGGTCATAGTTGAGGGATGTTCGGCCAGCGATTCGGTGCTTCCGAGACTGACAGCAAGCTTAAATAACTCGAGAGCATTTAAAAATTTGAAAGCTGCCTTCTCCCCTCCTTTAATATCAAAAGATATCATAGAGCCCGGTGCTTTGCATTGCTTACGATATGTTGAATATTCAGGGTCATGTTCTTCAAGATGACCGGGGTAGTACACTTTCTCAACCAGCGGATGATCTGCCAGATAATCGGCTACATAGCGGGCGTTTTTCATCTGTGAAGTCATTCTTAACTTCAGAGTTTCAAGGCTCCTGAGCAGCAGCCATCCTGTCCACGGGCCTTCCATATTGCCCATGAATGTGCGCAGTACTATTATCCTTCTTATCAGCTCTTTGGATCCCAGGCAAGCTCCCGCAATAACGTCGCTGTGCCCACCGATGAATTTACTTGCAGAATAGATAACCAGATCCGCACCATGCTTGAGCGGGTGCTGCCACAGTGGTCCCAGAAATGTATTATCCACGACTGTATAAACCGGTTTTTCATCAGTGCTGTATTTTTGAGCTATCTGGCTACACATTTCTATATCCACAATCGCATTTGTGGGATTAGCCGGCGTTTCAATAAATAGCATCCCCAGCTTATCTTCCAGTCCGTTCTGTTTAATCACAGACTCAACAGCTTCCGCATCACCGGGAGCATTAAATCCATAGGTTTCGATTCCGAACTTTGGCAACACGTACGTCATGAAATAATCCGTGCCGCCATAAAGCGGAGCACTGTGCACAATAGCCTGGCCTGGTTTAAGCAGCTCAAACAAAGCTGTACTGATCGCTGCCATTCCGCTTTCAAAGATTGAACACGCTTCTGCCTCATCCCAGAGTGCGAGCCGATCTTCCAGGATTTCAAGATCAGGATTGTTAAGCCGGCTGTAAATCAACCCCAGTTCTTCAGTAGGATCCTGCTCTCTTAATCCGTACGCCACTTCAAAGAATGACTTTCCCTCCTCGGCAGAGTTAAATACAAATGTTGATGTTTGAAATACGGGACATTTTATTGCACCAACCGACAATGCGGGATCATATCCATATGACATCATCTGACTTTCCGGCGCAAGCTTTTTTCCCCCTACATGCGTTTTTTTGTAATTATTATTTTTTTTAGCCATAACACCACTATTTAAGTTAATACGATTTGCGGCTTCATCACCCTAATAATTCATCTTTAGATAATATAATATACCGGAACTTATACTGCCAACATGAATCCAACATGATGAAGAAATCGACCGATGCATTTCATCTGTGAAATGAACCGGAAGCTCAAGTAAAATATTCATCAAGCTTCTGAACCACCTGTGGGGCCGGCTTATCGAAATAAATGCCGGCACCATTGGTTGTTACGCCTCTCAGAAAGAGGTATATCACTCCTCCGAAATGCCCTGAGTATTCAAAATCAGGCAAACTATGTTTAAGATGGCGCAACAGCGCAACAGTATAAATATGATACTGTACATCGTATTGATTTTCCCGGATATGTGACTGCAGGACATCAGGGTTATAGTCTTCCGGGCGGTCACCAAGGTGATCACTCTTGTAATCCAGGATATAGTAGCGCCCGTCTGATTCGAAAATCAGATCGATAAACCCTTTCATGAATCCGCGCACCACACCTCCTGATTTGTTATTATCTAAATGAGAGCCGCTAATTATCCGGGTGATTTCATCCAAATCAGCGTCGGAAATACTGAAATGAAATTCTATCTCTTTCAGACACTTATCCGGTTTCAGCTGATTTAATGAAATTTGTGAATCCGGCTGTAATGGTGTTTTCAGACTTTTCTCCGTCATGTTTTCGATAACCTGCTGCCATCCCGGATCAAAATCATGCAATTGCAACTGATCTCTGATTACATCGGTGAGACGGCCACGCTCCCAGGTAAAGTCCATTTCTTCAAATAGCTGGTGCATAAATATACCGGCACGCGCGCCCCTCGGAAACGTGTAAACCGACCAATCTCCGGATTCCTGAGGTTGCTGAAGCGGCTCATCTTCAGTACCCTCATCAGCAAAAGGTTCCTCCGGCTCAGTGGATTGTCCCAGCTTCAGTCCGCTATAAGAGGTGATGTACCAGGACGGCTCTATTGATCCACGCCGCCATCGTTTGGGCTCGGGAATGATTTGCTCACGCTGCTCTTCTCCCACATGATCAATCCGGATCTGATCAGTGTGCTTGGTTATACCGATGATTTCTTCCCGGGCTAATGCTGAAATAGATTCGCGGGATTCTGACACTACTTGTTGATGAATTTCATTGGTGATCTTTGAGGCCGATATATAATCTTCAAGCGGGTCGGTTCCCTGAAGGATTCCGGCTAAGGGACTGAGCGCTTGTTTGTTAAAAGGTTCCCAGCTGATATAACATCGATACTGCGCCCTTGTCATGGCTACATAAGCAAGCCGCAGCTTCTCCGACACAGCTTCTCTGATATTATTTGTTTTAGATGAAGCATCCCTGCCGGTTACATCCATCCAGCGGGAGCCGTCTTTATGAAACAAATAAGGTTCTTTAAATTTGCCTTGATCTATTCCATCCCACAAAAACGGACAAAAGACCACCGGAAACTGCAATCCTTTTGCCGAGTGCATCGTGATGATTTTAACCAGATCCTGATCGCTCTCCAGGCGCAGCTCCTCCTCTTCATTCGATTTGGCATCTTCCTGTTTCCTTCGCAACCACTTGATGATATCTTCCAGACCATGACTACCGGCACGCGTAAATTCGGTTATAAGTTCGGCGAGGTGCGTCAGATTGGTCAGTGTTCGTTCACCGCCATCCCACCCGAGAATTGTCAGATACGGTATTAACTCCCCTTTTGAGGGCGCCGGTATCGGTGTGTTCAGAAAATAACGCCAAACCTTGGTAAAGCCGCTCCCATGGAATATCTCATTCATTATTCTGAAGTGATCGAACAGAGCTACACGGGCTTTTTCATCATGATCCAGTTTTTCCAGCATCGAAAAGGTAAACCCACCGATGCGGGACCCAAGTAAAGCGCGGATCAGACCGGGATCCGACGGCTCTTTGATAGCGTGCAAAAAAAGGAGGAGCAAGTCAGCTTCGGGAGCTTGAAAAATACTTTGGCGCGACCGGTCCACACATTGGATTCTACGTTTCTGTAATGCTTTTTTGATGATATCACCTGAAGCATGCCTGTCCACCAGCACTGCGATGTCGGCTGCTTCCAGCGGTTTGCCCTCAATACTAATGTTTTCCGCAGAATTCAAAAGATGGCGGATTTCATCGGCCGCAGCCTCCGCTGCATGTTGCACGGCTGCATCTTTGTTTAGTTCATCTTCATCCCGTGAAAGCAAAAACTGCATCGGTTTTGGATCAATTACATCCCCTTTCACCCGGAAATCATCATCTCCAAGGTGGGATTTTATCCTTTGCATTTCGATCTCTTTCAGCAAAAACGGATGATCATTCCGGTAATGCATAAGATCTTGAACAGCCTGAACCAGCGAAGCGGAAGACCGGTAATTGGTATCCAGCGTCCGGTCGTGATCAACTTGTTGGCGGGCGTCGAGGTAGGTAAAAATATCCGCTCCCCTGAAACTGTAAATCGACTGTTTGGGATCGCCGATGAGAAAAAGTGACCGGTCTTGCCGGTTCCGGTCGTCTATATAAATCTTTTTAAAGATATTGAACTGAACCGGATCAGTATCCTGGAATTCATCAATCAGCGCTGCCGGAAACTGCTTCTGAAGCTTTCGTTTCAGCTCCGGATTGGCGAGCGCGGTGTCGAGCGAGGTAAGCAGATCATCGTAGGAACGCACTTTGCGGGATTTTTTCCGGGCTTCAAGATGCTTTCGGTATTGTGCAATCAGCTTCACGTAGATGGCGTCTTCCAGATCGTCGCCGGCCTGAATCAAATCCCGGCATAACTCAAAAAAGCGTTGATGCGGGAAGGCCTTATCTTTCGGAAGATTTTTTTCGTTTCGATGATCCTCAACATGATCTATTGAAAATTTTTTAAAATTCTGAAATGCTGCTTTTGGATGATAAGGTGCTGATTCTCTGTTCATCAATTCATTCAGCTTTTCAAGCCAGGTGCTAAGATGAGGCTCTCTGAATGAACTTCTTTTTATAGTATTACTTTTCCGAAAAAATCTCACAATCTCTTCAGGCTTCCATTCCGCCTTTAATTCATTCCAAATTTGATTAATGCGTGCACAAACCTGCTCCGGAGTATCACCGTTTTCGCCGTTTTTGATTTTCAGATACGGGTTGCCTTTCACCGTATTCATGACAGGTCCGAGATTATCAGGCTCTTGAATTTGTTCTGCCAGGAAATCATAAACCTGAGACCGCTCGTCCTCTTCCATTGACCAGGTTAACACCTCCAACCATACATCATCCAAAGCCTCCAGGTGCAGCTCGCTGTCATCAGCTATGAAGTCAACATCAAACAGAGAGCCGCTTTCAAAAATCTGCTCCTGTAGGACCTGACGGCAGAAGCCGTGGATGGTATGAATGGCCGCCAGGTCAAGATCATGCAAACCCTCCGACAAACGCCGAATAGCATCCTGATCTCCCCGATATTTATCCTGAAAATCATTCAGAAAGGCGTCCCCGGGTTCGGGGTTTTTATCACCGGAGAGAACGGCCAGACCCTCCCGCATTCTGCGGTCAATACGCTCCCGCAATTCAGTCGTTGCCGCTCTTGTAAAAGTGACCACAAGAATCTGATCTACCTTATACTTTTTCTCAACCAAAAGCCGCAAGTATAAGGCCGTTATATTGTACGTTTTTCCCGTACCTGCCGCTGCTTCTACCAGGTGAACCCCGTCAAGATCGGCTTCGGAGACAATCAGTTTTTTACTCATTTCATCTCCTCCTGATGATTTTTGATCGGCTGCCATAGCCTAAGAGCCTTTTCGGAAAAATCTACATCTATGATATCCCTTTCAGAAAAAAGATAATCTATTGCGGGATCATCCCGGCGCTCTGGAAAGTTATAATCCGAATCCATTTTAATTTTTGCTTTTCGCAAAGCACCTTCAGGAATTTGTTTCGGATTGTCAGACTCCTTTACATATACTTCAGATGATTGAGGATAAGCGGTAAATGGATTCTCGAGACCCTCAATATAATCCTCCAAAAGTTCCGTCATAAGCTTAAGCGGTTCATCCACCGGATGGTATCTGAAGATTTTGGGCTTCCCTTTCTCCCTCATCACCAGCGTTGTTTCATTCCCGCACCCTCTGGGTTCGGCGATCTGAAGAGCGAGATGGTAAATCCATGCCATCAGCTTGAATTTGGCATTTACGCTGTTATTCAGAATAAACAGATTACCGGAGTCCGTTAGGTTTTCCAGCTTTCCGTATAATCTTACAGTTCGATTTCCGGTATCAAACTCTTTATCCCATTCAATCGCTTCTTTATACGGTTGTATGACTTGCCTTTCCTCAAGTTCGTTGACAAATGTTCTAATCTCTTCGGTAAGGTTGTTGAAGTGATATTCGCGAATTTCCTCCCGCGGCAAACTCCCTTCTGCCCGGAAGTAGCGGTACACGGGGTCAGGATCGCTTGTGGCAAGGATTGCATCCAGAAGCTCTTTTCGGATTTTATATCCTTGCAAGCCCGAAATCTTCCAGATATCCCGGTCTTCTGATATTACCTCCTCTTCTCTGATCCGGATTTCAAATCGCTTTCGCAATAACTGATCGAGCGGCTTTTGGAAAAACCTGATTAATTCAGTCAATGAGAGTTCAATGTACTTATACTCATTATCAAGTGGCAAGTGCTTATCTGCTGCAAACCATGTGGTTTTTTCAGATTTTGCAGCTTTTTCGGAAGCACGCGCATACAGACGCGAAAAGCTGAATAACTCTGCATCATCTTGATCAAAATAGCGGGAGTTAAAACCATATAGAGGATGTTTGACCACAAGCGTTTCCGACGGTCGCTTTTGATTGATAACGTATTGGGAATCAATATAATCAAGCAACTCGGTAACAAGAGTTGAAGGTGGAATTTCCGCATTGTTTTTCTGATCCTGTCCCGTATAAGTCAGGCACAGCACTTCACCGGCTGTCAGAAGAGTATCCAAAAATACAGCCCGGTCCTGCAGTCGCCTGGAACGATCTCCTTTTCGCTGAGTCTGCCCCATGAGATCGAAACCGGAATATGCATCTTTCCCGGGAATTTGTTGATTATTCATCCCCATAACTGCAATGAACGGAAACGGAATGCCCCGCACCGGAACCATAGCCGAGAACGTAACCTTGCCACTTCGA
This sequence comes from uncultured Chitinophagales bacterium, assembly GCA_964505385.1. GTDB lineage: Bacteria > Bacteroidota > Rhodothermia > Balneolales > Natronogracilivirgulaceae > SLJN01. The sequence continues at coordinate 76,827 of CAZDIA010000002.1, read as the reverse complement.
AAGCCGGGTCCCAGCCGGTCTGACTCTAAAGTCTGAGTAAACCAGTCGTTGATCCATTCAAACGGCACCCGATCATCGATACCCCATTTTTCCGGCATATGTTCCAGTTTGCGAATCTGCTCGCGAATGTTTTGAATCCCCCCGGCATTATCCTGATTTTCAGGTAGAAAGTTTTCCAAGACGTTACTCATACGCCGGCCCCACTCCTGCGGCTTATGTTCTCCACTCAGAGACTGCCGTGTTTGATTGAGCTGTTCCAGAAAATGTCGGAAAATACCCAAAAGATGCAGAACATTTCCGCCCTCGATTTCATCGTAAGGAAGCACCTCGGAAACCGGTGTATTTGTTTCGGGATCAAATGCGAGACCGGCAAAAAGGCGATGCAAACCAAACTGCCAGGAGTTTTGGTACGATCCTGCGTGATGATCACGATCCCAACCCCACCTCACATTAGTCTCGGTTACCCATTTTTCAAGGAGAGCGACATCCTGCTCAGAAAACCCGAATATTTCGCGGACGGGTTGTGTGTCGAGCAACTCCATCACTTCGGTTATACGAAACCTCCCGGCTGCAACCTGCAAAACCTGCAGGAATAAGTGAGCCATTTCTGATTCGGCACCAGATTGCGGATCACTTAAGGTATATGGAATTTGAAGCTCTTCATCTTCAGGCGCTCCGAATACAGCCTCAATAAAAGGTGCGTATTCCGCTATATCAGGAAGCATTACAAGGATGTCGCCGGGTCCCCGGGCGGAATTATTATTTAAATACTCCAGAATCTGATCATATAACACCTCGGTTTCGCGAAGTGCACTATGGCAGGAATGGATCCCGATGGAGTTATCCACCCCCTTTTCCTGTATTTTTCCCGGATTTTCGATTGATAATATTTTCCGCTGAAGTTGATGCAGTAGTTTATCGGTTTCGGGATATACGGGGTTGTCCTGTTTTGATATTTTGACTGAATATTCTTCAGCAAAATCGGTGAACAATGTTGCGGATTCTTCATGCTCACGTGCCAGATTATTGAGAACCGGATTATTCCTCGCTTTCAGTGGGGCGTCATCAAAACTTTCAGCGGGAACAAGTTGATACCAATTGACAGTCGTCTTGCGCTGTGACATCACAAAAATAGTTCGCATGAATACCGGAGCCATAACCGGAATGCCGAATACAAAAAGGTGATCCGGCAATTCACCGTCAAGTTCGCCGGATTCTATTTTTTCTGTCAACTGCCTTTGCAGGAATGCCCGGTCTTGCAATTCGGGAAAATCTCTTCTTATGCGCTGCCACAGCCACTTTTGCCATTTGGCATGAACCAGTTTTTTGCAATCCTTATGTTGTCTGCCTTCCGCCCATGCTTCAAGCCATTCAGGCCGGTAAATGAAATATTGATCAAACATGTCGGCAATTCTCGCTGCCATTTGGCGTCGGCGCAGCGCCTCCTCATCCCTGCCTCCGACTGCGATATATTGCAGAACCGGCTCCATGCTACGTTCCTTCCGGGCGGCTCCTTTTAACAAGTCGTGTATGATCCAGGTTATATCTTCTTTATCGGCGAGTCGCTGCCCGTAATCCGGATCGATTGCAGTATAATATCTTCGCATATAAGACGAAGGCATTTCAAGCAGCAAATTTGAGCTGATACCGAACATACGGGCTAATTCTATTTGCAGCCATCGCCCCATGTCATTGTTGGGAAGCACAAAATGAGTGGATACCAGCGGATTTCGCTCTCTTTTAGAATCAGTGAATTTTTCGCAAAGACTACTGAATAGGTTCCTTAAAGAATTGGATGTAAAGCGGTTGATCAATTTGAAATAGTTACAGGTTTTGAATCACAAAAAAAGAAATTCATAATTTCAAAATGGGAATTATTTTGGAATAAATCTTCAATTTATGATTCCCGAAGAGTGTTAAAAAGAAAATAGCGTAGGCACGCAATGCATTGCTTGTCTGCACCATGAATCTCCGAGTATAGGGGGTCCTTGCCTTCCCCCTCTAATCGGTCAGAAGTTTACCGGAGGGCTTAGCCCCCCAATTTATACCAATATCACGTGATAGCCAATATTGCAATTCCGACAATTATCGCGATAGTAAAGCTAAGCAGGGTGCCAACCAGTACGTATTCCGTTTGCTTACGTTTGTTTTCTTCCCCCATTCCTCCAAAACGAAGGATCGACTTAGCAGCAATTAAAAAACCGATGGCCTGGTATTGATGCATCAGTACAAATATCAAAACCAATATGCGTTCAAATGTACCGATCCATCGGCCGGCATCTTTTAGCCCTGTATTCCCGCCGGTTTCAAGCTCTTTAGTCCAGTTTGATGTGGCTTTTTGTATAAAAAATGAAGCCGGCCAAATCACAATTATGAAGCCGATAACATAGGCAAGCACATCTGCAGAGAGCAGCCAACTAAAAAAAGAATCAATATATATCATCATTTCCCCCATTAAGTAAAACCAACATCCAATTAGAACCAGAATGTGCAACACCTGATCCAGTGTAAAATAAAACAGATTGTCTTTGCCAACCCATACTTTCCACCAATCGATGGCGAGATGAGTTACAGCAACTATCAAGGCAATATACCAGAACTCCCATCCCGGCAATACAATCCAGACAGCAAGTCCTGTAATGAGAATATGCGTCCAGAAATAACCGCTAATGATTCCGTTTTTTTCTTTATTTTCAACAAGGCCTTTCCACTGAAAGATATAATCGGAAATCAAGTGAGCCAGCAGAAGCCGTAGCAGTATTTCAATAGGATCCATTGCTTTGATTTTTCATTTATCTAATTGTAATTCCTCAAAACGCTCAAGCAGGCGTGCACACGCTTTCCAGCCGGCTACTTTTTTTCGTTTATTGACTGCCGGCACTGAAATCTGAAGTTGCTCAGCGATTTCATAATCTTCCATCCCCAATAACTTGCAGTAAATTAATTCCGCGGAAGCTACTGACCAGCGGTTAAGAATATACTCCAGCAGAAGGAGTTCAACATCAATCTCTCGATTTGCTTCATTTCGGGGTAGTTCGGCTACAATCGTACGCTTATTTTTTCTCAGAGAATCCAGCGCCCGACCCGACCGAACAAAAACCTCTTCATTTGAATCGGACGGGTCAACATCCGGATCAGAAAGAGTTCCAACCGCCAATGCCAAACGCACATCAGCCATTTTCGGACTACTCTTCACTGAGCCTGTAAGATCCGGATTGGTTTGATTCACAAGCGCTTTCAGACGTAATGCGAACTCGAGCGCCTTCCCCGCTTCCGATACCACACCCTGAAAACTATCTCCACGCCACAAAGCAAATCTTCCAACATCTTCTTTTTTGAAATGGTCGAACTCTTCGCCAAGGTTTTTGACCACTTCATCAAGAAGCTCTTTGGGATAGTTTGATGATGAAATTAAATCACCTGTTATAACCGCATGCATACTTTAGAATTTTTGCTCACATCCAAATGTATTAACGCACATTCGTTAATTAGTAGAATATTAATACATATAGGTTATTTTGCCGCCTATAACTCTTGTAGGTTAAATAAAAAAGTCAAACCTTACAAGTAACAATTTATTTTACATTGTTATGGGAGCTATGATCAAATTTCCATTCATCATTTAATGTATAAATTCAAATTTATCAGCATCGAACATTCCTTTATCGCTGATTTTCAGGCTAGGTATCACCAACAATGCCATAAATGAGATTGACATAAATGGCGCTTTCATTTTGCAGCCCATGTCACTTGCCATACGGTTCAGATTCTCATAAGCAGCTGCGGCCGTTGCTCCGGTTTGATCACTCATGATACCTCCTACCGGAAGCGGGAGTACATCCTGCCCGTAATCGCTAACCGCGGCAATCCCGCCGCTGCTTTGCATAATCAGGTTCACTGCTTCAGCGAGCCACTTTTCCGAGCTACCCACCACGATAATGTTATGAGAATCATGTGCTACAGATGATGCAGCAGCTCCGTTTTTTATTCCGAAGTTGCGAATAAAACCGACAGCGGGGGGAGCTTTTTCATACCTATTCACTACAGCTACTTTAAGGATATCCCGGTTGATATCGGCCTGTACATTACCCTCTTCTGAATCGAGTTTTTCAAAAGATTTGCCGGTGATCAACTCACCATCATACGCTTCAATTACCGGAAACTCAGATTTATCCGTCATGACCTGAAAGTCGTCCGGTTTAACTGAGTATGAGACAAAATTATTGATCGGCTTAAATGAGACTTCCGGCAGATTCACACTATCATCCTGGAAAACCGCGCTTCCGTCAATCCAGGTTTGGCTAACCGTCATAGTAGCCAGGTCATCCACAATGATGAAGTCTGCGGGATCACCCGGTTGAAGTAATCCTACATTCATTGAATAATGCCGTACCGGGGCAACGCAGCAAGCATGGAGCACATCAAATAAATTATACCCGAGTGCAAGTGACCGCGCAGCCAGTTGGTTAATATGACCGACTTGCAGGTCATCCGGGTGTTTATCATCTGAGCAAAACATTATGGATTCGGGAAAATCCCCGAGAAGAGAAATTAATGCCTCGTAGTTTTTTGCAGCACTGCCTTCACGAATGGCGATTTTCATCCCGTTATTCAATTTATCAAGCGCTTCTTCTCTTGTATAACACTCATGATCAGTCGAAATACCGGCTGAAGCGTATTTTGCGGCATCATCCCCCTTGAGCCCCGGAGCATGACCGTCAATCGGTTTGTTGCGTTTCCGGGCTGATTCAATTTTTGAAAAAACTTCCGGATCATCATTAAGCACGCCGGGCCAGTTCATCATCTCGGCAAGATAGTGGATGTCATCGCGGTCGAGTAATTCGGCAACAGCCTCAACATCAAGAGCTGCACCTGCTGTCTCAAAAGGAGTTGCCGGCACGCAGGAAGGAGCGCCGAAATGAAACTTTAACGGCACCTGACGCCCGTTTTCAATCATGAACTCAACCCCTTCAATTCCGCATACATTTGCAATTTCGTGCGGGTCAGATACTGTTGCAACTGTACCGTGTTGAACAGCAAGTCGAGCGAATTCCGATGGCACCAGCATAGAACTCTCGATATGGATGTGAGAATCCACAAAGCCCGGCAAAATATATCGCTCAGGTACATTCCCGACTTCCTGTAAAGAGTGAATCCTACCGTTTTCAATCAGGATCTCTCCCTCAAAACGACTGCGATTTACCACATCCAGAATAATTCCGCTTACTGATTCCATGAGCAGTGAATTATTAAGTTATCAGGTAAGAGCAAGTTGATACCATTTCCCGGCTGAGTCAGCAGGGGTAAAACCAATTTTTTCAAGATATTTATTATGCTTTTTACTTCCCGCACGGCTGAATACTCTTTTGATTCCCAATTCTTTAAAAAATGCTATCCTGTCTTTGAAAAGGTAGCGACCGATTTTAAAATCGCGATAATTAGGAATAACAAAATCCAAGTCTACAGTCAGCTCATCTTTTTTATCCATATCCGCAATGAGCAGACCGGCAGGAACCATATCTCGCAGTACAAATATGCAAAGGTCGGATTTTTGGGGATCGAAACTGAATCCGGGTTGGTAGTTTTCAATCTGATCTTTATAGAATTCAAGAAAATAACTCAAGTAATGACTATCCGGTTTAACCCGCAGCAGAGTAAAATACTCCTCGGCTGTAAAAATGCGGGTCAGATAGTAAATGTTGATCAAAACGATAAATCCATTCATTGCCGCAACAGGAATTGCGCCGATCAGTATACCATAAAGCGTGAAAGTCGCTGCTCCTATCATATTAATAATACGCAATTTAACGATTGCGCTCATCATCAGGGAAACAGCAATAAGGACGGAGGCTACGTATCCAATGATCTCATAAATTAACTCAGTTTCCATGAATAAATACTAATATTTTAATAAATACTGAATAGTGATCTACATGTTTGCAGTTAGTTGCCTGATGTTACCGGTGACATCAGGCAACCTAACTCACAAACATATATCTACAAAAGGCAACCCGGATTATGCTTCCGGTAGCGGGCCGCGATAATTGAAGGGCTGTTGTTGATCTTTTTTATCTTTAACCTTGATCTCCCCGTGCGCATCCTCATATCGCTTGATATTATCATTTAATGCGTTAGCCAACCTCTTGGCATGTTCAGGAGTAAGGATCATTCTTTTTTGAACCTTGGCTTTCTGAACTCCCGGCATCACCGACAAAAAATCCAGTATAAACTCTGATGACGAGTGAGTAATCATAACCAGATTTGAATAGGTTCCACCTGCTTCTTCTTTTGTCAGCTCAACTTCGAGCTTTTGATTTTTACTCTTTTTCTGATCCATATGTTATTATCCTTGTACTTCTTGTTCAGGTTCCTGGGACAAAGCGTGAATGAGATCCTGTCTTGTCAGCACATTATAACTGCCGTTACCAAGACTGATCAACACTGCTGAGTTGTTTTTATCCAGCAATTTGGTCAGTTGGTCAACTCTGACGTCTGAGGGTACTACCGGAAACGGCTCACCCATCACTTCGCCGACTTTTATATTTTTAGAGCCGGGTTCTTCCAGCAACATGGTTAAAATACGATTCTCATGCAGACTTCCGACAATCTTATTTCCGTCTTTCACAGGCAGCTGAGAGATTTTATACTCATTCATCAGCTTGATAGCGTCGCCAATAGTTTGATCCGGGTTTACCATGATTAACTCCAGGTTTCTGGTTGGCTTCACTTTTAATATATCCTGCGCCTGATACTGCGGCACATCATCCAGGAATCCATTGCTGATCATCCACTCGTCATTAAATATTTTGGAAACATAACGGGTGCCGGAATCCGGCAGCAACACAACAATAATCTCATTCTTGCCAAGCTGCTCCTGCCTGGCGTACTGCATTGCACCCCAAACTGCTGCACCACATGATCCACCAACGAATATTCCCTCTTTTTTAGCAAGAGCCCGCGTAGTCAAAAATGCCTCCCGGTCCGGGCACTGTACAACTTCGTCCACCAGGGAAAAATCCATATTTCCGGCAATAATATCTTCGCCAATTCCTTCGGTGAGATATGGTTGTATCTGCGACTTGTCAAATTTGCCGGTACGGAAATAACTATCGTAAACTGAACCTACGGAATCAACGCCTACTACTTTTACATCAGGATTTTGTTCTTTCAGGTATTTTGCTGTCCCGGAGATAGTACCGCCTGTTCCCATACCGGCCACAAAATGGGTTACTTTCCCTTTAGTCTCTTTCCAGATTTCCGGTCCCGTAGTTTCATAATGAGCCTTGGTGTTGCTCAAATTATCATATTGATTCGGATAAAAGGAGTTCGGTATTTCTTCACTAAGCTGTTGAGCTACTGAATAATAGCTACGCGGATCTTCCGGCTCTACATTGGTCGGGCAAATCTTTACCTCCGCACCCAAAGCACGCAACAAGTTGACTTTCTCCATGCTTTGCTTGTCAGTGGTGGTAAAGATGCAATTATATCCTTTCACGGCGGCAGCAATAGCCAGCCCCATCCCGGTATTGCCGGAGGTGCCTTCAATAATCGTAGACCCCGGTTTCAGCTTACCCTCCTTCTCGGCATCTTCAATCATTTTCCACGCAATCCGGTCTTTGACACTGTTGCCGGGATTGAAATATTCCACTTTTGCCAGAAAAGTCGAATCCAAGGATTCAATAATCCGGTTCAGCTGGATGAGAGGTGTATTACCGATTGTTTCAAGTATTGAATTATACCACATGGCCGCTCTGATTTAGATAATGGTTAATTTGTGCCGGGTGAAAAATTATCAAGGTTATATTTGGCTTTTACGCTCAAAAACCCTGATTAATATTTCACTTTTAAAAAATGTGTAAGAATCTGTTCTGGATGATTAACTGCCGGTGTCTGAAGTGTTAATTGCATACATCATCCTTAATGGGTGCAATTGTCGCATTTTTATCAATTAAAGGCAAACATACCAGAATACAAAAAACACTGATATATTATCAGGAATTTCACAGGTTGCCTCATACAATTTGATTAGCGAAAATAAGTTGCATATATGGTGGTACTTGCCCTGGCTCACTTTTAATAATTACAGGTTCCACGGCACTGTTATTTCAGGGATTCCGTTAATTTGATTCGTTGTAGAATATTGAACTTTTCAAACTTAAGTACCGGAGTCCCGCTCTTAATAAATCTTTAACCTTTAACGAATATGTTTTTGCCTACAAGAAAACCAATTGATTACGATTGCGGCCTTAACCTTGATCTGATGATTGAAGCTGTGCCGCGTATTGAAGATGAAAAGGAACGCATCGAATATGCCAAGCGTATTGTCGGGCTGATCAAACAAAGTCATATAAGCTGGGTTGATGAATATGGTAACAGTCCGGAAGCATGGGAGTACTTTTTCGAGCTCGCTGACTATAATCCCGAAGATTACGGCATCTACAGCCCCTATTCATCCGGTGATGTAGACGACGCCCGATGATACAATACCGTGCCATGATTTCCAACAATCATGGATTTATTGTCTATTCCGGGGAGGTATAAGGTTCACTTCTGATTTTCAGGTAGTGATTTTATCAATACAGTGGGATACGTTTCCTCCTCGTGTAGTGCACCGGCTATCCGCCCGTGCCGAAAATCATGTACGCTAAAATTTACATCAAGTCGAAAACCCCCGATGCGCTGCCCATTTTCATCCAGCAGCAGCCAGTTTGGACTTTCATCAAAAGTGTGGCGCTTTACAATTATGTGCCCTGTATCACGGTCCACATGCATTTCTTTAATGGGCGGTGTTTGTTGTTCTGAATGCTCGAACAACTGATCTTCCAGATCTTGCTGCACCTCATCTGTTTCCATTCTGACCGCCCCGGCTTGCTCTTCCACGGCTTCTTCCCGTTGAGCCTCCGTTAATTCAGTCTGATAATTACTGTGGCGAATGCTGTCAGTTACATTTGCCTCCAAGTCGTAAATATCAATAGCAAACTGATCGGTATAAGCAAGGTATAAAGTTTGTTCCGGACCGGTATCCAATAGTAGATGAGATCCAAAAAGAACCGGAAACGCAACGCCTCCGCCTCCGGGCGCTGAGAAAGCAGAATATTCAGTAGATGGGATTTCCATCCAGTTTTCCTCAATTAACTCACCTGAAGTTGAAAACAGATCAATTTTCTTTTTTAGCCGAACTTTCCCGGGTTTTCCTTCAACCATAAATCGGGAATCCGGTGAATATATCACGGCTATCCTATCTGATCCGAGTACAAATACATCACTTAGCTCATAATGTTCTTTGGGCTCCAGTGAAAAATCATTTAGTAAGCTCCAACTACCATCTTGCCGTTCAAAAATATTTGCCCGCAAGGTATACCGGTCAAGCGCTGTCAACATGTCGTTTTGATAAACATCCAAGTATGGCCAGCTCATAAACTCCCCAGGCCCCTGACCACGCCCGGCAAATGAGCCGAGATATTCGCCTTCTGCATCAAAATACAGGATTTTCATATTGCCGCGATTGTTCAGCAGCAACTCGCCGGAACTATCAAAGGTAATTTCTTCAAAAAAATCACTTCCGAATACAAAATCAGCTGTTCCCCCGGAATCAGACTCACCTGTTATCTCCGCTATCGTCTGAGGCACTATTTCAGTAACTCCCTCAAACGGGTCATTAATCTGTTTTTCACTTTCAGGTGACCCACATGCGTAAAAAAGTACAATTACAGTAATGGTAAGTGATTGCACCGTAAAGGAAGGTGGTATTTCGACGGTATTCATAAGAGGTACGGAATGAACGGTGCAAAATTTAGATCTCACCAACAAAAGATGCCGGCCGTGTCGACCGGCACCAGATAACTTATTTAGTTACAACAGTTTTTAACGCAGATCAAGCAGATTTTTAAGGTTGGCATCCGCTTCAAGATACGGTTCAATGTCTCCATCCGGTGAAGTAATAAGCGTTGTTACACCGGGGCCGTGCCCTGCCACTCTGCTTATGCCGTGAACAACTACACCAATGCTGACTGCTCCGCCGCGGTAAATTCTTCCGTGGAGATGGTCGGCATCTGTTATAGCTACGATATCACCAAAGCGAAGCTCTTCCAGGTTATACTCCTCATTTACTTCATCGTCGAACATTTGAATGTCATAATCGCCTGATTCTACGTGGCTCTGACCAAGACCCGATCCCAAAATTTTTGCCGGAATCGTGTGCGTCACCGGCACATGAAGTGTGCCCTCATCATCCAGGCCCATACCATTTTCATTAAGTGCATCGACCAGCTCCGGATCCATGTTTCGCAATCCCAGCCCATCTGCGTTTTCCGGTTCCATCCCCATACCGACAACCTGCACTTGCATTTGATCGCCGATCACTAATTCGTCATATACCTCATCATCAAATTCCACCATTACATTTTCGATCCCACCGTGCTTGCCGATTACGGTGCCTTCACTACCTTTTGCATCGCCTGATGTTACACGTACGGTATTCCCCATGCTGGACATCACATTTAATGCCCGTTCATGGTCACTATCCGGATGGGAAATACTTACCGAGGGTTCTATATGATCCCCGGCCATATCCACTGCAGAATCACCGACCCTGTAATTATAGGTGATGCTTCCTGTCCCGGGCAATGATTTTACATCCCCCTCAGGTGAAACTCTGTAAGGCGGGCTGCTTTGAAACGGCTGGCGAATCTCGCCAACCACCGCCTGTTCAACCAGTTGATCTCTGTTGAACTCAAGCGGCACCAGATTATCCGGCGGACCTTCACCGGCCTTAGTTTCCAGCGCTGCACAGCCACTCAACACTAATGCAGATAAAAGGGCAACAATCAGTTTCAAAGAAATCATACGCACTCCTGTATTTATTTGATATGGTTGATATTAAGCTGCTATAAAATACAGGAAAGTAGCATGGATTCAAGTTGTTTTGCATTTGATGGTGCCCTGAAATTTAGCAGCCCGGCTTATAGCGGCGAAGTTTGCTGATAACTGGTAACTGATCACTGATCACTGCCCCATATCAACACTCCGTGTCGTAATCCACCGGTTGAAACTTTAAGCTGCCTGAAGTTCCAATGATGCATGATTTCCGTAAGAATAACCAGTCCTGCAAGTATGATATCTGAGCGGCCTTGCATTACCATCGGATTCATCTTTTCGATCTCATCCCGGGAGCGTAAAGTCAAAAATTCCGTAAACTGATCGATTTCGGACAGCGAGAGAGAATACCCGTTTATGCGCTCAGGATCATATCCTGTCTGATTCTGATGTAGAGCAGCAAGCGAAGTCACGGTGCCGGCTACACCAAGAAGCTCATCTGTGTATCCGCTAAAATTCAATTCCTTCTCTTTCAATACTTTTTTGATCTCATTGCGGCACGCCCTTACATCATCACTTTTTGCAGGCATTTCTTTCAGAAAGCGTTCGGTATACCGCACGCACCCCATATCACAGGAGTGGGCCGATAATATCTTCTTGCTGTTTCCGGCGATTAACTCCGTGGATCCTCCGCCAATATCCACAACCACCGCATTGTCATCTTCAGGAGTTACCATTGATAAAGCACCGGTGAAGGTAAGATGAGCTTCTTCATCTCCGCTAATTAGCTGCACCGGATAGCCTGTAAGCTTTTCCAATGATTCTAAAACCTCTTCACGATTTCGGGCATCCCGTACAGCACTGGTGGCAGTAATATGCACCGGAAGCCGGCCGTACCGGTTTTCAATTTCTTTCAGATGAGTATTAACAGCTTCGGCTGTTCGATGAATTGCATCCCCGCCAATATTTCTCGATTTGTCGACCCCTTTGCCAATACGGGGAAGCAGCTGATTTTCATAAAGCGGAACAAGTTTACCCGTTTTTATTTCAGCGACAAGAAGTAAAACCGTGTTGGTGCCGATATCAATGGCCGCCTGACGGTTTATGCCGGCTTTTTCAGCCATACAGCCACCCATTCATTTTCATAGATGGATTTGATTTGGTCAAATGCATTGAAGGGCGGATGATTCAGTATTGTCTCTTCATCTTTCAGCATCAAGCCGCTTAATACAAGATTGCCTCCTGTTTTAGTGACTGAAGTTAATAGCTCCGCCATTTCCATCAGGATATTACGGTTGATATTCGCCAGCACCACATCATAGGATTGCCGTGTATCAATGGTGTCCGCATCTCCGTCTTTAATCACCAGTCGCTCGGACACATGATTCAACAATGCGTTTTCGGTTGCATTTTGATAGCTCCATTCATCATTGTCGAATCCAAGCGCATGAGCCGCGCCCAGTTTCAGGGCGCCTATAGCGAGCACGCCGCTGCCGGTACCGGCATCCAGTACCCGGTCACCTTTGGAAATCACCTCAGGAAGCAATCGCAACATGAGCCGGGTTGTTTCATGATAGCCGGTGCCGAATGCCATTTTGGGATCAATCTCAATCACGATATCCTCGCGGTTGACCTGCGGATTCGCCCAGGTCGGCGTGATCACAAATTTGCCGATCCGTTGCGGCCGGATCGTGCTTTCCCACTCCTGATTCCAGTTACGCTCCTCAATCAACTCCTCGGATTCAATGTAGCACTCATCGCGTTGAGCCATCAGCCACGCTTCAAGCTCCTCGCGGCCGGTATCATTCAGGTCCTGTTGTTTGATATAAGCGTAAATCCGCCCGTCATCCTGCTCAAATCCTGAAAACTCCAACTGATCAAACGAGGAGATAAAAATTTCATGCAAATGATCCGGAATTACGATATTCAGACGGATGAAGGTGTTCACTTTAAGCTCTTAAATTTTGTTTTTGCCACTTTCGGGGCAGGAAGGTTTTTTGTTAAGAAGTTAATAGGTAAAGAAGTCAAGATGTGAAGAGGTCAAGAGGCCTGTACTCACCCCGGATATATTTCTTTCAATCTTTACTTCTTAATATCTTTACCTCTTTTCATCTTTACCTCTTCAAATGCTGACAGGTCCTTCGGACGCTGTCAGATTTAAAATATCCGTTCAGTAAGCGCGCCTGCATTGATAAGTTTAGGCTCCTCAAAAGCGCCGGCCATAAACTGCATGCCAATCGGCAGCCCTTCGGAATTTTGCCCCACAGGCACATTTAATCCACAGATACCCGCAAGATTTGCAGAGATGGTATAAATGTCATTGAGATACATCCTCACGGGATCATCCTGGTTTTCACCGATTTTGAATGCGGGCGTTGGAGCGGTAGGCGATGCAATCACATCCACATTTTTAAACGCATCCGTGAAATCTCCGCGGATTAATCGGCGAACACGCTGAGCCTTGCCATAATACGCATCATAATATCCGGCACTTAACACGTAAGTGCCAAGCATTATGCGTCGCTTTACCTCGGTCCCAAAACCTTCATTCCGGCTCTGTTTGTAAAGCCGGGCTAATGGTGAGTCGATACGTTCCAGCTCTTCTTCAAGAGCTGCTTTTTCGTCACCATTGCTATCTTTTATCCGGTTTTTGAGCTCTTTTTCTTCGACATTGAGCTGCTCCTGCACCTTTTTAAAATCTGCTCTGTGCCCATATCTCACGCCGTCATATCGCGCCAGGTTGCTGGATGCTTCGGCAGTAGCCAAAATATAATACGTGGCAATAGCATACTTAAGATTCGGCAGGTTGATTTCAACCAATTCCGCGCCTTCTTTTTCCAAATTGCCAAGTACATCTTCAATTCTGGTTCGGACTTCATCATCAAGTCCATCGCCAAAGTATTCTGCCGGAACCCCGATTTTTATTTTTGATTCGGGTGATTGAGCCTTCTTTGTATAATCGGGAACCTTTACATCAGCCGTAGTGCTGTCGTTCGGATCGCGCCCGGCTATGGAATTCAGCAACAGGGCTGAATCAAAAACCGAGTTGGTGAGCGGACCGATACAGTCAAATGATGAAGCATAAGCAACCAGCCCGTAGCGGGAAACTCTTCCATAGGAAGGTTTTAGCCCCACCACACCACAATAGGATGCCGGCTGTCGGATTGATCCTCCGGTATCCGTGCCCAGAGCGGAGTTGCTCATATCAGCTGCAACCGCTGCCGCACTGCCGCCGGATGATCCGCCGGGTACACGGGATGTATCCACAGGATTTTTTGTAGGCTGATGAATGGTATTCTCCGTTGATGAACCCATCGCAAATTCATCATTATTAAGCCGGCCAATGATCAGGGCATCATCATCAATGAGCCGCTGAACTACGGTTGCTGTGTAAATGCTTTCAAAATCCTGTAGCATTCGGGACCCACACGTCACTTTCTGTCCTTTTTCGCAAATGACGTCTTTTACTCCGACGATGGTGCCTGCAAGTGGACCGGCCGTTCCGTTATCCACCTTCTTCTGGATTTCCCCGGCTCGTTTGCGCGCATCATCAAACCGGGTGGAGACAACTGCATTTATGGTATCGTTTTTTTCTTCGATCCGGCTGATGTATTCTTCAGCCAGATCTATAAGAGAGGTTCCTTCACTAAGGCGTTGATAATCAGTTCGTATTTCCGGGCGGGACAAAACCTGTGATTTTAATTGGATGATTGCTTTGTTTCTTCCGGAGGCTCATTGGAATCCGGTTCGGATGTCGACTCCTCTTCCTTTTTAGTCTCTTCCTTCTTAGACTCTTTCTTTTGGGAAGAGCCGGCATCTTTGCCTTCCTTCTGGCCTTTTTCAATTTCCTGCTGGATGTCGTCGGATGCTTTACGGAATTCATTAATTCCCTGTCCGATACCTCTTGCCAGTTCAGGAATCTTTTTGGCTCCGAATAATAATAGAATCACCAGAACGATGATAATCCATTCCGGGCCGCCTGGGATACCAATTAAAAATAAACCTTGCATGGAATAATTATTTTTTTTAATTGCGGTTTAACGTAGTAACGTAAGATACAAAACATTTTATTCATCACCGTAACGGGTAAAATTAAATATTTGTCGCCTCGTTACGGCCTTGAAATTCTAAAAAAAGATGATTTATTACCCTGCAAACAATCATAAAATCATCACTCTCAAAAATTTAATTTGCTTATGATTTGGACGGTTGAATTAGCAGCAACACTGGAAGACGCTCCCTGGCCTGCAACGCGACAGGAACTTATAGAGTGGGCGGAACGTAATGGGTGTCCACAGCAAGTTATCGATAATCTATACGAACTTGACGAAGAAGACGAAACACCATATGAGAGTATAGAAGAAATCTGGCCCGACTATATCATGAAAGAGGATTTCTTTCACGGTGAAGAGGATGAGGGATTCGATTACGACGATGTGTAATCCACAGAAATTTCGTATTTTAGATTAGTCGGGTGTAGGGTGCTGATGCTCCTCCACTTTTTGTTTCCAACATTATAATCTTTAGTCGCTTGAACCGGCCGGCTTTTTTTCCTCTGAAGTTAATTTTTCTATCGCTACTTGCAGGGCTTTTTTTACCGGGAATCTCTCTTGCAATCGATAACGAGGAAGAAGCTTCAAATGATGAAGGGGATAAAATTGTTCGGCACATCCGTTTTGTCGGCAATGACAATCTTTCAACAGGAGAGCTTCATACGGTAATCAGAACCGAAACCAACCGCCGTTTTCTGGGGATTCCCGGCGCAACTTTGTGGTATGGTATGTACAGAGTCTCCGGCGGACGCTTTGGAGAAGAACCGGCATTTCTTGATAAAGAAGAATTAGGCCGCGACATTGACCGAATTGTCAATTACTACGAAAGTCACGGTTATCTACAAACCGAAGTAGATACCCTAACCGTAGAATACAACCGTGACCGCGTGGAGGTTTCATTTGTCATCGAGGAAGGGCCGCGCGCATCTATTAACTCTATCACATACAGTGGATTGCCGGACTTCGATTCATCCGGTATCAGAAAAAGTTTTTTCGATGAAAGTGATTTAATCGGTTCCGCTCAAGACGATACCACCTACAGCGCCAAACTCCCGTTTACTTTCGATAACCTGGTTAAGGAAAGACGAAGAGTTATTGATTTCCTCCGCAATCAAGGTCACGCATCCGTCCAGCGGGATTCTGTCATGATCGTTGTAAAGAAGGAAAGTGATTATGATGTGGATCTGGACATCATGTACAGAATTAATCCGGGTAAGGTTTTTAAATTCGGTGACTTGCATATCGATGTTAGAGGTCCGCAGGAGGGCGAAAGCGAAGAGATATTAGAGGATGAATACAACGAGCCGCAGCATACTCTTGATGGATTTAATATTTTTCTTAAAAGGGAGGTTGAAAGCCAGATTCGCACCGGGCCTATCCTGGAGCATATTTTGTTCAAACCCGGCGAACAATACAATCACGAATTACTGACCCAGACGGTTAACCAATATCAAAGGCTTGATATGATGACGGTAAGGCAGTATAGTTTAAGTGAAGATGGAGGCGCTCCTGATTATTCCAGAGAACATCTGCCGGTTTCCTTAGATCTTCAAACCATGCCGCGGCACCGAATTCGAGGGGATCTTTTTGGCATGCAGCGTGCCGGTTTTGGTGCCGGTGCCGGAGTCAGTTATCTGAACAACAACATATTCCGCGGCTCCGAAACTTTTGATATCAGCTTTCGGGGTAGTTTCGAATACGTCGGTGATACCGGTACCCTTGCCGGTGATCAGCGTTTTTTACGCAGCCTTGAAGTTACTCCGGAATACTCCGTACCCCGGCTTAACGCTCCGTTCTTCTGGCTGAATAACCGCCCCGGTTTTTACAATGCCCGTACAAGTTACACGCTTTCCCTTTCGCAGGTACGCCAACAAAATTTCGATATTAACGCCAATCTTCGTTTCAGCAACAGTTTTGAAGTCTTCCACAACAGCAGATGGTCCAGCCAGCTCAATATTCTGGAACTCGACTGGATTGATGCAGAGGCTAATCCGGCATTTGTGGAAGATCTCGAAGAGCGGGTGCCCGACCCTATCCAAAGAGAACGAATTCTTGATGACTTTAATCCACAGTTTAACTCCGTTATCAGATATACCCTGCGCAATATCGACACCGATCCGATCCAGCGTGATTACGGTTTTTTCCGCGAAGGCGCCGTCGAATTCGGCGGTAATATCCCCTGGCTTTTCGATCGCTATATTTTTGATCCGGGTGATCTCTCAGGAACTATTCCCGCCCTATATTTTAGCGGAAGCGAATTGAGCTACAGCCAGTTCGTAAAGGCAACCCTGGACGTCAGAAGCTACAATGAAGTGTTTGATAACGGTGTTTTCGCCTGGCGCGGATTTGCCGGGGTTGCACACCCATTTGGTGTAAATCCGCAAATACCGCTGAATCGCCGGCTTTTTGCAGGTGGCAGCAATGATATACGAGGCTGGTCCGCTTTCACTCTCGGTCCCGGCGATCTGGATCCGGATGAGGATGTGCCGTTTAACGGTGGTGACATCAAACTTGCCGGTTTTCTTGAATACCGCCACATCTTTCTGCAGCAATTTCTGTCAACCGACTGGGGTTTAGCTTTATTTTCGGATTTTGGCAACACCTGGTTCGGTCCGCGAACCGATGCTGATGGAGGCAATTTCCGGTTTGATGAATTTTATAACCAGATTGCGGTTGGCGGTGGTTTCGGCCTCCGGCTGGATTGGGAATATGTTGTTTTTCGGATTGATATGGCTTACCGCATTCACGATCTTCAGGATGGATGGCTACAGGATGACACCCCTTTCCTCCATTTCGGTATCGGACATTCATTTTAATCAAAAAATCTTTCAGAATCATAACTATGTTGAAATCATTCCGGATGAAAAATCTGAATTCCCAATTTAACATAATCTCAAAATCTCAGTTTTTGAAAAGGTTATCACCTATTGAGCGCTATGAGTTTGTTCAGCTTTGTCATGTGCGGAATTACCGTCCGGAAGAGTTTATCTATCACCGGGGTGATCCCGCGACCGGCATGTATATTCTGGAAAAAGGCCGTATCAAACTCATTGCGGGAAGCTCTGAAGAAGAACCGGATGTTCCTGTAATTGAAGTTGAACCACCCGAAAGTTTCGGCGCTTTCAGTGTCGGGTATGACGTGAGGCGCATGTCAACGGCACAATGTATGACCGATACCCGTGTTTACGGCTTTTTTAATTCAGATTTTGAAACACTTCGGGATCGCCATCCGAGGATCGCCATTAAATTTCTTGAGTCACTCAACATCGTTGTGACAAGGCAACTTGAGACATCATTGACGAAATTGAGAGAAGTGACAGATATCAGGCAAACCGCCTCCTTGATGTTCGACACCTACAATATGGAGCGTATAGGCGAGGATGAAGATGATGCGCTGTGATTTTTTTAAAACTTTATTTTGCCCTCAATCTGTGATTGTAGTTGCTATGTAAGTTACAGCTTGCAATCGGGTTATCGTCGTTTGATGTTTGATGTTTGACGTTTGTCAGTAACATCAAACCTCAAACCTCAAACCTCAAACGTCAAACAAGTTCTTCCGCTCCGATGATTTCTTTAACTTTGTGAACCGTATAATCTATTTCATCTTCCGTTGTATGGCGGCCAATCGAAAAGCGTACCGTCACGGCATCACTATCTAAACGCAGATGTTGTATCACATGCGATTTCCCGCCACCTGAACAGGCGCTGCCACCCGATGCCGCGATGCCTGCCCGATCCAAATGTGCAAAAAACAGGGGCTGCCCCTGAAAGTGCGGCAACGTCACATTGACAACCGTATAATGCGATTCACCTTTGGGATCCCCGTTAAATTCGATTTCCGGAATCTCTGACTGTAACGTTTCGATGAAGTATTGCTTAAGTTTTTGCATCCGGGGCGCGAATTCAGTTCTCTGCTCATCCATTACCTCAATCGCCTTCATCATTCCACAAATCCCATGTAGATTTTCGGTACCACTGCGCCGCTGTTTCTCCTGCCCCCCTCCATGAAAAATGGGATCGATCTCACATCCGCTGCGATGAAATAAGAAACCGGCTCCTTTGGGACCATAAAACTTATGCGCTGAGCCGGCAAGAAAATCCACAGGGAGTTCGGCTAAATTAAAGTCAAAATAGCCAATAGTTTGAACCGTGTCAGTATGAAAATATGCATCGTGCTCATGACACAAACTGCCGATCTTCTCCAAATCTTCGATGGTACCGATTTCATTATTAGCATGCATCAATGATACCAGGCTCCCCGGATATTTTTTCAACCAATCTTCCAGAAAATCCAGGTCGATATGGCCTTTGGAATCCGTCTCTGCAAAATGAAGATTTATTTCATTTTGGTTTTCAAGATGTCTCAGGGCATGCAGCACTGCATGATGTTCAATCGGGGAGCTCAAAACATTTTTTACACCATGAACCCGGACTGCCGATATAAGAGCAATATTATCAGCCTCAGTTCCACCGGAAGTAAAACAAATTTCCTTAGGTTTAGCGCCAATTGATTCGGCAATGGTTTTTCGCGCTTCTTCCAACTTCTGCCGCGCCAATCTGCCGGGTCCGTGTATAGAGGACGGATTGCCGTAAACCTCTTCCATCAAACCGCTGATATGACTGATTACTTGCGGATCTATCGGCGTTGTAGCCGCATGATCGAGATAAACATTCATGTATTATGACACCTTATTTCCTGAATTACACACTCTTATATGATACAAAAAATATCACCCGGTTTCATCCTGATATAGAAACTCGGTTTGCTGTACCGATATTTAGTGTGGTTTAGGATGAATTTTTGCTGATAGTTAGTGGTCGGCATAACAGTTTTTTACAAAAGGCTAAGCCCTCCTCTGCCCCCCCACATCCGCTACCACTACTACTCATTATTCACCGGCTCCGCACCGGCATACATTCCCGCCAACCGGCCGCTTACCCACGCCCAATAAAAATTAAATCCGCCTATTCTGCCAAAAACATCGAGAATCTCACCGCATAAAAACAGCCCCGGTGCTATCTGAGATTGCATTGTCGCAGGATCGACCTCTTCGAGTGGTACGCCGCCGCCGGTAACCTCGGCTTTCTTAAATCCCAAATGACCGGTTGGTTTAAGTTTATATGCTGTGAGATCATTGATAAGTGTGTTGCGTTGCTTTTTATTTAATTCAGCCGATTTCAATCCACCCAGTTGATTTTCCTCCAGCAAATTGTCAGCAAGCCTTCTCGGCAGGTGATTGCGTAATAACGCGGTTGTATCATGCTTTCCCTGAATCTGTTGCCGCCACCAGTCTGTCGGTTTTCTGATCCAGTTAACAAATAGCTCAGTTTTTTCATCATTTCGTTCCATCGCTTTCACAACAAGATGTGAAACATCCAGAATTGCCGGTCCGCTATACCCCTGATGCGTAAATACAAAGCCGTTTCGACGGATTTTAAATCCCATATCCTTTGTATTTTCAGGTGTTATATCAACATCCAGCGACACTCCGGGTAGCGGCTCACTTCCGGGATGCGGACCTTTTAGCGGAGTAAGCGCCGGATAGGGCTTAACCATGGTATGACCAATTTTTCGGACTAACTCATGGCCAGTCCCGTCGGTGCCGGTGGTTGGAATGGATAAACCTCCGGATGATAAAATCACTGCCGGTGCGCTGAAATGTTGCCCGTCTTCCGTTGAGATTTTCCAGTACTCCCCTATCCTGTTTAAAGTCACAACCGAGGCTTTGAGGATGATTTCCACTCCAAGTGATTGCGCTTTTACAACCAATAGATCCCGTACTTCTTTGGCAGAATTGCTTTTCGGAAACCATTTATTTGATTCCCGCTCACACTCCATCTCAAGTTTCACTTCTTCATGAAACCAACGGTAACATCGGTCGACCGACCAGGATTTAAAAATATTTCGCAGCCGGTTACGGGAGGATTCGGTCACAAAATCATCAACAGTGGATTTGACCGGCAACACATTGCACCGGGTGCCTCCGGACATCAAAATCTTTCTGCCGCACTGAGGGGTTCGTTCAAGAAGTGTTGTTTTTTTGCCGTTTTTTGCAGCAAATATGGCAGCGGTTAATCCGGCCGCACCACCGCCAATTATAATGACATCAGAATAGTGCACTTTAGAAGTGGTAAGAAATCAAAGTATTCAGCTATAGCCTTTAGACCTTCTGTGAGATAGAATCAGCCATCCGGAATTATAACTTTCCGGATGGCTGAAATTTAAATTATCAATCTCCCCGGTAAGGCCGCCCCTCTTCCATCCATTCGGGCATCGGCTCGTCTTTGAGGTAATGGTCGAAAAACTCCTTCATCTTGATCGAAAAATCGAGTTTATTCGGATACTTCTGCAAGTGATGCGGTTCATTTCGATATTGCAGAAACCAGGAGTCCTTATCCAGGCGGCGCAAAGCAAGTGCCAACTCTATCCCCTGCTCCCAGGGTACGGCACCATCCACATCACCAAACCATTGGAAAAGCGGTGTATTGATGCGGTCGGCTTGAAATACCGGTGAATTCTCAATATAGAGCTCCGGCTTATCCCACAGACTGCCTCCGATACGGCTTTGCGTCTGCTCGTACTGGAATTGCCGTGCAAGTCCGGTCCCCCAGCGAATTCCACTGTAAGCACTTGTCATATTTGAAACCGGTGCGCCCGCCAGCGCTGCCGCAAATATATCCGTTTCGGTGATGATGTTTGCAGTTTTATATCCACTCCAGGAATGGCCGTGAATTCCGATACGATCCCGGTCCGCTACACCCTTTTCAATTAATTTGTGGACTCCCGGCACAATCGATTTGGTTGCCGAGTATCCGGGCTGCCCATCAGTATACCATACATCCGGTAGAAAGACCGCATAACCGTCACTGGCATATTGCGGCAGATTCGGACGATGGTTAATCACCTGCTCATCAAAATGGTGCAGACGCTGGGAATAGCGTTCGTAGTAGTAAATAAAAACCGGATAGGTTTCATCAGGATCATAATTTCCCGGATAGATCAGCACACCCTGATGCGGCTTGCCGTCAACACTTCTCCACTCCACGAGTTCAGCTTCGCCCCAGGCAAAATCATCGATCTGTGGATTCGCATCGGAAACTTTCCTGCGGCTCTCAAGTTCGGTATCGGCTATCCATAAATCCGGATATTCGGTATAACTTTCCCTTGAATAGAGCAATTTATCAGCACCCTGTGCCTTCTCGAGAAAACTAAACCGGTAATCCCCTTTTATGATTTGATCCACTTCATCACCGCCTACGTTGCTTTCATAAAAACCGTAGCGCTTGGTGCTGTCATTATAAGCCGACAGGAACAGGCGTTCGCCGTCTTCAAAATAATCGGATTCAGGATCAAGCTCCTGCACGCGGAATTGAATCAGATTGTCCCTGCCATAACCGCCTGTTGTTGTCAGCGCCCGTCCGTTATCCGTATCGAACTGCCAGATGTCGAATTTATCATATATCATCACTGTCTCATCCTCCTCAGTCCATCCGGCAACGCCATAGCTGGAAGGTGGAGCAATCCGGTCATGATCCTCATTATAGAACGGAACCTCCAGTTCGTCGGTCAGGTTGATGACAGTCTGATCAGCGACACTATAGAGATACCAGTCCGGATATTCATAAAAAGCAACATAGTTACCCCCCGGCGACATATGGGCGTTAAAACCGCGAAGCTCGTTATCTACCATCTCCCTGGAGCCATCTTCGAGACTCACAACATAGAAATCATAATAGGTACCGTCCCAGGTGCGGAGTATCCGGTAGGGTTTGTTATCGTAACCGAGCGCATAATCCGGGTTGTCGGAAGGGATGACGTTTCGCATATCCGGCTCCGCCAAAGGTACTGTTTCGTTTTGATCCAGATGATGCACAGCGGTGAAGGTGTGATCTCGCCGCTGCTGCCAGGTTTCTTTTTCATGCGTCTTGATTTTGGGATCCTCCCAGTGCCAAACATCTACCCCCTTCTCATCCAGAATGGTGTCAAAATCATAGAGATCGAAATCCTGCGGATCCTTATCCTCTTCCTCATCGGTGCGGGCAAGTCTGAACATTTCCTCGGGTTGATACCCGAAAAACAGGCGGTTGCCATCATTACTCCAGCTTAAGTCGGCATGGGAAGGTATTAACTTTCCTGACGGCGCATCGTCACTGTCAGTAAGAGTTTGAAGCTCACCGGTTTCTCCATTCCACTTTCTTAGCGCGGCCGGACCGGTTTCCTCATGCTGTTCATCCACACGGGATTGCAGAAAACCGAGGCGCACAGACCGGTCGTGCCAGCTCACATTGGTATATCGACTGTCGGACATTTCATGAATGGCCTCAGGTTCATCATCCTCTTCAAGGTTAAGGGCATACAGGCCGTTTTCCTCGCCTGATGTATCGGCTACAGAATATACCATCCATGTGGAGGTACTGTCGATGCTATAATCCTTAACAAAATCAAATTCCCGCTGATCACCGGTGGCAAGCTCTCGCAGATGCAGTGGAGCACCATATTCTGAGCGACTGGGATCATCAATATCCTCATGTTCATTTTTCTTATAAGCAATCCAACGGGAATCATTGGAAAATTCAAAACTTGATACATCCTCAAATTCTTCAAGTTCTCCGTTTTCTGCTTTCAGCAATGCCATCCCCTGGGGTGGCACATCCTCATCATCGAGATACGGATTATATTTTTTTTCTGCCGGCGGTTCAATATAGGCGGCAGCCCAGAGTCCGTCGCGGGTAATTTCAGGGTTGAACCCCCGCTCGATCTCCCACTCGGTATCATTTTCAAGGGATGTTACGATTGCTTTACCGTCGCCTCTGTCCTTTTGGAGCGAATAGGCAAGCCGGTCACCATACCATGAAATAGTAGGATCTTCAAGATGATTGAATTTCATCACATCTTCGAAGGTGAATTGCTTGTCTTGTGAATGTGCCATACTAAACCCAAGAAGCAAAAACGAAAATGTAAAAAGGGTGATCGTATAATAATACTTCATTCTTTTTTTGTTTTTCATCACTGATTCAAGTTGAAAGTGGAGTTGAGTTAACTTAACTCAATTTGTATTGTTTAAAAAAGCAAAATTCTTTGGCATAAAGAAAGGTGAGGCAAATATAAAAATTCAATTTACTGTGAACCCAAGTGCTTTTATGATAATTTCTTACCGGGTTTTTCCTGATAATATTTCATAAATGCTTTCTCATTATCCAGTGTGCCAATTAAGATCAATTCCTGGCCTTTTTTCAATTCTGTTTGGGGATCAGGATTTACTTCTGATGTATCATCCTCTTTTAGTGATACGATAGTACATCCGGTATTTTCGCGTATCCGGCTGTCAAGAATGCTTTTTCCGTGCAGACGGTTATCTACCTTAACCCGGAACAGGTTGATTCCTTCGGCAAGCATTAATACCTGGTTTCGGCGCAATACATTAAATATTGCGTTAGCACCCATGGTAGAATATGCCATAACAAAATCAGCTCCGGCACGATGTAATGTGCTAACGTTCCTTTCCAATGATGCTCTGGATGTGATTTGAATATCAGGACGCAAACTTCGACAGTAAATAGTGAGATAGATGTTCATATCATCATTATTTGTAGTAATGATGATGGTATGCGCTTCATCGATCCCGCATTTTCGAAGTATTTTCAGATCGGCAGCATCACCAGCGACATATCTTTCATCTTCTTTTTTGACCTGAGAAATATCTTTATCTATTACTTTATAATTCACCCGGCGGTCATCAAGCGCTTTGGCTACCGTTTGCCCTACTCTGCCGGCTCCAATAATCAAAACCGGGGCATCCAATGCATTATATATCCCGAACAGTTCATCGTATCTCCGCATTTGTTCTACCGTTCCCACCATAACCAATACGGTGTGATCATCTATGCGCTTATCAGGTTGCGCGGGTTTAAAAGATCCGCGTTCCCAGAAACCGACGGCATTCATTCCGGTAACATTTCTGAGATTCGATTCGGCAATGGTTTTACCTACAAGCGGAGTTCCTATTGCCGGCGCCTCGCCTATTACCAGGTTTTCAAAATGTGCAATTACATGAATCCGGGCGCTACCACCAAGTGTACGCCGCGCAAGGGTTTGCCCGATCATTCTGGCAGTTTGAATAACAAAAGTGCTGCCGGCAAGTTTGAGGATGTCCTCGGAATCTTCAGAATCTGCGGTGGTGACAATCGGCAGTTTGCGATTTATTTCATTTGCGGTAAAAGCGATATTTGAATTAACCTTGTCATTATTGGTCGCCACCAGCAGTGTTGCCTGGCTGATCCTCGCATTCCTGTAGGTTTGAGGGTCATCCAAACTTCCCAACATCACATTGTAGCCTTTATCATTCAGTGTCAAAGCCTCTTCTAAAGATTCACTAATGAACACATAATCGATCTGAAATTGGTTTAACCGTTCAACAAGAGAATATGTTACATTATCTGCTTTAGTGAGAATAACATGACCTTCAAACTTTTTTGACAAAACTCTGGGAGCCTTGCTTTGTTCTACCGCTTCCATCCAGGGGGTATAAAAAAACTGAATAAATATATAAGGGAAAAAGACGAGTAAAAATACCACACCGGACAGCAACACCACGGTCGAGAATATCAACCCGATATCACTTGTAAAAACAATATCACCATAGCCGAGTGTGGCCATCGTAACCATAGACCAGTATATCCCCTCTACAATAGTGTAATCCCTGCCTTCATAAGACATGATGACATGGAAAAGCACATTGGATATAACAACAAAGAGAAGAAAGTACCCCAGAAATTTAAGCAGTGTTTTACTTTTAGCTTTAAATCTCTTTTTCTGTAATTCTACCTCCCTTTTTTCTTGATTAGTCATCTGTACTTTGCTGATTATACTTTAAAGGAAAGTTGACAAGTAAGCTTGCAATGCAATATTCCGCGCTGATATATTCGGATAACAATGACATCTGATATATTCGGGATAAATTTGAAAATACGCAGTTTTATAACTTATGTTGAATGAAACACGCAGCAGGAATTTTAGCCTTATTTCCGGTACTTAACAAATTGGTTTTCTATACCTTCACCTGTATCATATCATTACTTCGAGCTGATTAAACTATCGACTCCGTACGCTTCGTGTATAATCGAATAAATATTTTCTTAGTGGCACTTTGAGTTTTCTCACATACATTTATTATCCCCCAAAATTAAAAGCTTTCCTGTTTATGAACAAAAAATCCGAATTTGAAACACTTGATTTTAATCGGTTGACCGGCAATGAAATCCTGAAACGCGCCAATGAACATCTCAAGATGATGAGCACACGGCGAACGGTTCGTGAATACTCACCCGATCCGATTCCCGATGGAGTGTTGGAAAAACTCATTGAAACAGCGGGTATGGCACCATCCGGTGCAAATAAGCAGCCGTGGCATTTTTGTGTGATCACTAACCATGATTTAAAAAGAAATATCCGGGAGTCTGCTGAAAAAGAGGAAAAGGAAAATTATCAAAGGCGGTTTTCTGATACTTTTAAAGAGGATCTTGCCAAATTTGAAACCAGTTTCAAGAAGGAATACATTGATGATGCCCCGGCACTGATCATTGTTTTTAAGGAGCGGTATAAAATGGAAAACGGGGTTCAGAAGAAAAATTATTACGTAAATGAATCTGTTGGGATCGCTATAGGTTTTTTGATCACCGCAATTCATAACGCCGGACTCGCCACACTCCCACATACTCCCAATCCGATGAGCTTTTTGAATGATTTACTCGATCGCCCCAAAAACGAAACCCCGATTTTACTGATGCCTGTAGGATTTCCTAAAGAAGGAACAAAGGTACCGGTATTAAAGCGCAAACCGCTTGATGAGATCATGCATGTTTATTCATGATCCGGGGTTTGAAGAAGTGAAGAAGTAAAGAAGTAAAGATGTTAAGAAGTTAAGATGAGAAGAGGTAAAGAAAACAAGAAGTAAAGATGGAAACCTGACCAACTTTCAAAATTTCTTGACTTCTTGACTTCTTGACCTCTTGACTTATTGATCTCTTGCTCAAACAGGGAATACAGAGAAACAAAAAATGAGTAACTCCGATTCAGAAGAAGAATTTCCTATCGATGGCGAGCTTGATCTACATATTTTCAAACCGAATGAAGTCAAGTCACTGGTACCGGAATATCTTTTGGAATGCCATAACCGCGGGATTTATCAAGTGAGGATCATTCATGGAAAAGGCACCGGTGTACTGCGGGGCATCGTTCACTCAATACTCAAAGACCATCCGCTCGTTTTGGATTACCGGCTGGGCGGAAGTTGGGGATATACTGTAGCTGATCTGGATCCGCAAGCTGACACGTCAAATTTATAATAATCTCAGGAAAAGATTTTTTATAAAGAATTTCAAGAAGTAAAGATGCCAAGAGGTAAAGAAGTAAAGAAAAATTTGAAGGAATGACCGGGATTTGGGTTCCGGGTTATAATCTTATCATCTTGACTTCTTCACATCTTAACATCTTTACCTCTTTCCATCTTCCTCTTCTTGCTTCTTCAAAAAGATTTTAATTCCGGCCGTCCCGGGGTAGGAAATACATTTGTAGATTCATTTTTTTCTGATATTTTATTTTAATAGTAAATTTACTTCGTAGCTACCGGGTTCTTTTTTACAAAAATATTTTAAGCCATGTTTATACGATGTATTCTTTCAATCACAGCGGGAGCTATACTTGTCTTAAGTGGCACTTTAGCGGATTATAACCAATCTCATGCACTAGCAGGGGATGATGAGGAAAACTTTCAAGAGATGCGTGATGCGGCATTTGGCGAAATCAACTCACATTTACAGGCAGGTGAGCATGAAGCTGCAGACAGTCTCCGGCTTATATACGCCGAGAAATTCGCGGATTTTTATCACGAAGAACCAGATAATGAAGAAAGGCATGAGGCGCTGCATCGTGCATTTATGATGTGGGGCGACGCCGGTGCCGACGAAGCTATAGATGAAATAATCCCTGAAATACCCAAAGAGAGTGAGGTTTGGGTCGGACTTTTTCCCGGAATCGATAATGCCTACTACAGTGCCGACCGTGAAGATGACTACGAACAGTTGCTTTATCAATTCAAGGAAGAGCTGAGCCATCCCAGAGCTCTGTCGGAATTGCTTCGCACCATAGGAGTACGTAACATGTATGCAGGGGATGTCCGGGAGGCGCGCTCTAATTTCCAGGAGGTATTGGAACTTGATGCTGACGACTGGATTACTGATTTTTCTGAAATGGCAGTTTATGAGCTCGATTCGTTGGCGATCGGCAAACCGGCACCTGATTTTTCCGTAGAAACTGTCGATGGCACCCCTTTGGCTCTTTCGGACTATCAAGGAGAGTTAGTGCTATTGACAGTATGGTCGCCTACTTGCGGGCCATCTATGAATGAGATGGAATACTGGAATACGGCACAGGAGCAATTCAGTGAGGAGGATTTTCAGGTAATCAGTATCGCGCGAGGCCACAGCCCGGAACAGATAACAGGTATAGTAGAAGAACATGGCGCGGATTGGCCGCAGATACTGGTTACAGACCCGGAAGAAAAACCCGCTGCAGATTATCCAAGCGTTATGGGCACACCCGGCATTTATGTTGTAGGTCCGGATGGGGCCATTGTTGCTAACGAGAGTCACAATTCTCTTCGAGGTGATGAACTGATTGAGACTGTACAGGACCTTCTGGAGCAGTAGCTTTCAATTTCCAGGATCAGTTACAATACTATCCCCTGCGCAAAGGCAGTGTGCAGCACCTAAAGGAACCTCCCGTCTTTGGAGCCTCGTCGAAATCGAGTTCTATTATTTCAAGCCCGGCATCCCGGAGCAATGCGTTAACTCGCGCCGCACTCCTTCGTGAAACAACGGTTTGCGGCGACAACGACAAAACATTAACCGCAAGCTCTGTTTGCTCCTCATCCGTAACCTCTATTAAATCGTACCGACAGGATATAGCCGGGGGAACTTCTTCAAAACCTTCGGGATAGAACAGTGCCTTTTGATTTCCGACAGGCATGAATGCACAATCCAGATGCAGAATCTCATGTCCTGACCGGCGATTGCGTAACGGGATGGGAATAACCTCAAAATCCGGAAACTTACGTGCCAAAAAGTCAGCTGCGCCGCGACTCGTCCTCTCGCTGATTCCCACATAGATAAAACCGTCGTGGATTACCACGTCGCCGCCTTCAATCATAATCTCCTCCGGTACTTGAATGACGGGTGTATCCAGTTGTCGCAAAATATATTCTATGCCTCTCCATTCAGCCCACCTGCTGTGATTTTTCATATTGGATAGCACAAATGTATCTCCAATCACAAAGCCGATATCACGAGGGGTTAGCTGATCAGGAACCGCCTCAACCGCTTTTGGTTGATATACGGCAATCCCTTGATTTTCAAGAATTTTACGGAGCATCTCAAACTCACGCTGAAGATTTTCCTTTTTCGGATGATTTTCAGTGAAGTAATAGCGGTGCTGAGTTTCGTTGACGACTTCAGGTTCGGAAATATGAAAGGTATCCGGCAGACCTAACACAACATGGGTAAGTCGGTCAGTCTCAGAGGATAACCAGGCATTTAGACGATCCATAATGTACTTCCATTGCGAGCACATATTAAATTACTCGGTAAATAATGCAGGTTAGTGCTCAAAATTATAAAACTCAAGAAACCTAAGTTCGATTATTAAATGAGTAGAGCCTCTGCGTACATCTGCGAATTAATCAGCGAAACTCAGCGAGAAACCCATTTTCCTATCTCTCGCTGATTACCGCAGATGATTTCGCTGATTTACGCAGATTAATGTATTCAAATTTAAAGCATGAGTAAATCGGAATCACATTAAATCGTACAAAATTAATTCATACATAAATTTCAGATAAGAAAAAAACAATCGAACTCAGGTTATTAGATTTTTACTGCCACGAAAAGAAACTGGCTGTAGAGATCGATGGTAGTTATCATGATCAACCCGATCAACAGCATTACGACGAAGAGCGTGACAAGCTTTTGGGTGAAAGAAGGATCCGTGTTTTACGGATTAATAATAAGGAATTTAACAATATGGAGAATGTACTGGATCGAATAAAACGTGAGCTATACCGGGACTAAACCCTCCCCGGCCCTCCCTGAGACATTCAGGGAGGGAGCTTCAACACCAAAAAAAGAGTCCACAAATTCTTAATTGACGTTATTGTGGCTATAAACCTCAAAAGAGTATACCCAACTTTGCACGTGAACTCCCCCTCTCCTGATGTTCAGAAGAGGGGGCCGGGGGGGGTGAGGTCAGTCTCACCAGAACTTACACTCATCTATAAAAACTTCATACAATACTGCCATTACAAGCACTCATCACTTACAACTTCCCCGTCGATAAACACCATGCAGGTGCGGGAAGTGTATTCAAACGGGTCATCCTCAAAGAGTGCAATATCGGCGTCTTTTCCTTCCTCAAGGGAGCCTACCCGGTCATCGATACCGAGGAATTCGGCTGCTCCGAGGGTCAGCGATTCCAGAGCGGCTTCACGCGGAAACCCGTTACGAACAGCGATAGCAGCTTCATAACTGACTACCCTTGTTTTTGGGACGTATCCCTCAAAACCGCTTTGAAAAAAAACCGGCACTCCGGCTTCATAAAGTTTTGCCGCAGTTTCAAATGAGGCATTTTCTGTTTCACCGCCTGTGCGAATCATGGTGGGATGGATAAATACCGGCACCCCGGCATCAATGATATAATCCTTGACTTTGTATGCCTCAGCAGCACCGCTCAGAATGATATCAATATCAAATTCATCCGCGATACGAAGAGCAGTCATAATCTCGGTATCCCGCTGCGCCATAATCATAGCAGGGATTTCATTATCCATAATTTTGGATAGGGTTTCCATTCCAAGATCCCGGGAGCGGCCGTTTTCCATATATTCCTGTGTACGAATGAATTCCTGCCGGATCATGGCCGCATTTTTGGAGCGGGTGCCGGGTGAGGAAAAATTGCCGCTTACACCGGCTCCCAGCGTCATTGAAACAGTATACAGCGAATCCATAATCGCATCACCTACGCTGTTGCCGTGCGTTTTAATCAACATGGTCTGCCCGCTCATGGTAGCTCCCGGCGCATGACCGGTATGAACAGTGGTTACACCCAGGCTTCTGACCCAATCAACAAGATCTTCGCGCGGATTAAATGCGTCAAATGCTCTGAGTTCCGGTTGAATGGGATCCGATGTTTCAAGCGCATCCTGATCATCTTCAACATTATAGATCCCATTTAAACCAACTACGGTTCGGGAATCAATAAATCCCGGAGTAACGACTCCGGCCTCATGGCGTTCAAAATTGTCAGGTATCGTAATTTCATCCTGAGTACCCACTGCTGCAATTTCTCCGTCTTCAATCAGCACTACGCCATTATCTATAGGATCGTCGCTGACAGGGTATACCGTTTCACCCACAATGGCATGCTGGGCAAAGAGAACAGCGGGCAGCAGAAACAGTCCGGCTAATAGTAAAATTAATTTTTTCATGACTTCTCCTGTTTAATCGAAATGGCTGTGAATATGTCCCTGATTAACCTCATCTCCGCCCACTGAATAGGGATAATGATCGGGATTGCTTCGATCGTAAACCTGTACGCCGTCAATCCAGGTTTCCTGTACGTGGGTATAGACACTGAACGGATCGCCATCAAGCAAGATGAAGTCGGCATCTTTACCCTCTACAAGCGAGCCGATTTGATCATCCAAATCCATCATCTCCGCTCCGCGAATCGTCAGTGCCTCCAAAGCGCCTTCACGGCTCATTCCGGCTCTCACACCGTAAGCCGCCATCCGCAGAAACAATCGTGAGTCGGTAATGCCATCATCGGTGTGGTAGGCTACATCGGCCCCGGCCTCTTCAAGTTCCGGACCCAGTTTATACAGCAGATTAACTGCCTCATGTTTTCCGCCCGGGCTGTCAAGACCAATAATGGATGCCGGGACGCCTGCTTCAGCTATTTCATCAGCTACTTTCCATCCTTCACTGACGTGCTGAAGCACCAACCGAAACCCGAATTCTTCTGAAAGCCGCATAGCCGTCATGATGTCATGATGCGTATGAGTATGGAAATGAACAATCCGGTCCCCATCGAGAACTTCTACAAGACCTTCCATTTGCAGATTTCGAGAAGGCGGATCCGCATCATCATCTTCTTCTGCCGCACGTAGCTGTTCACGATATTCTTCAGCCTGAACAAACTGCTCTCTTACCATCGCCGCCGATTTACCCCGTGTTCCGGGAAAAGGCCCTTGTTGACGAATAGAGTTGGTTCCGTTAGCCATTTTCATGCCTCCTTCTACTTCTTCGTAGATATCATCAACCAGGAGCATGTCATATATGGTATTAGCATCCCGATATTTGACATAAACTGTCTGGCCGCTAAGCAAATGGCCGCTGCCCGGCATTATATTTGCGGTGGTAACCCCGCCGGTTCTGGCGCGTTTGAAAGAATCACTCTGCGGATTAATGGCATCCAGAATTCGTACATCCGGATGCAGGGCTGCAGATTGGTCTCCGCCATCTCCTTCGCCGACGTGCGAGTGGGTATCAACAAGTCCCGGCATAATTACTTTGTCCGAAGCATCATGGACTTCAGCATCGTCGGGAATATCTACTTCATCATCAGCTCCAACCTGCTGAATGATTCCATCCTGAACCACAAGGGTTCCGCCTTCGATTACATCCCCTTCTATCGGGATGATTTCAGCTCCCTGAAATGCCTGAGGTGTATCCTGAGCCGATAGCTGGCTCACAAATAATCCCACAGTCAAACCAGTGAGCACAACATACAGAATTTGTTGTTTCATGGTGTTATTTGTTTTAGTGATTACGTAATTCTTATAGTATGATGCCGTATGGCAACTTTTCTTTCACAGAAGTCTGCAACTTATTTGTGTTATCTCACATATCGCTCCATAAATTCATAAATGCGCAGCAACCGGTCGATGCGCTGGTGTGGATCACCGGTACGTGATAAACCATGCGCCGCATCAGGATAGCGGACATATTCAACCGGCTGCTCTCTGATCTTCAGGCTCTTGTAGAGCATTTCGCTCTGGCTCACACCGGTGCGTAAATCGAGATCACCGTGGATGATAAGCATCGGTGTATCGATTTGATCCACGTGCGTTATCGGTGACTGCTCATCCAGAATTTCCCCGATCTCTTCCTCCCAGGGATATCCGCCGAATCGATCCGGCACCAGCCGCCAGGCAAGACCTTCTCCGAGAAAAGTTGACAGATCATA
The DNA here is from genome assembly GCA_964505385.1 of uncultured Chitinophagales bacterium. GTDB lineage: Bacteria > Bacteroidota > Rhodothermia > Balneolales > Natronogracilivirgulaceae > SLJN01. The sequence continues at coordinate 43,665 of CAZDIA010000002.1, read as the reverse complement.
TACCCCACGCTGCGCCACTGCGGCCTGAAACGGATGATCCATTGTCATAATCCAGGCGGTTAGATATCCAGCGTAGGAACCGCCGGTTACAACCAGGCGATCATCATCCACCCAATCGTTGCCGGCAGCCGCTTTGGTGGCGTTAATGACGTCCGTTCCGGGTCCATCTCCCCAGTCCTGGTGATTATCATGCTGGAAATCACGGCCATATCCTGCGGATCCGCGGGGATTGGAATAAATTACACCGTATCCCCGGGATGCCATCAGTTGAAATTCATGCCACATGGAAGCTTCACCCGGTCCCCACATCACAGATGGACCACCATGGATTTGTGTCATAAGCGGATAACTCTCCCCTTCTTCAAAATCTGTTGGTTTCATCACCCAGTACTCAACTTCATAGCCGTCGGTGCTTTCGACAATTCCCTGCTCCGGCTTGCTAAGCTCCCGGTTCTGAAGCCAGTCGTAATTATGTGATGTTAACCGTTGCGACGAGCTCCCATCCAACTCACTTTGATACAATTCGAATGGATTGGTAACTTCTGTGTAAACATACGCCAGCCCATCTTCATAAACATCAAATGAGCGGATCCCCTCATCATCTGTGAACATCATTTCGTAGGTACCGGCATCTAAATCAAACTGTACAATTGGGAAACTACCTTCGGTACCTGTGGTTGCAAAGAGTTGATGTTCATCAGGATGCCAGTTCAGCCCTCCCATTGAGCGGTCAATTTCTTCGGAGATGATTTCCCACGAACCCCCTTCCATATCAAAAACACCAATTTGGGTTTGGGCGTAGCCGCGGTCACGTTGATCACTGGATAGAAAGGCAAGGTGATCGCCTTCGGGCGATGGCACGGCTCCAAATACGGAATGATTATCCCGTTCAATCAATACCTCAATTTCTCCATCAGACAGATTCAACTTGTAAATTTTGTTTTCCTGAACACGATCCGGATGTCTTTCTGTATCGCGATTGCCGTGCAATACTATATGCTCACCATCAGGCAGCCATTCAGCTCCGGAGTGGCTGAAGAAACCATCGGTAACTTTTTCCGGTTCGGCTTTTTCTTCGGCATCCATTACAAAAATATGCGAAAACGACGGGTTGCTCTGAAGTGCGGTTTCTCCCTGAAAATTAAGGCGGTTGATAACCCTTGGATTTTCTTTTTTCGCATTTTTATGCATCCAGGCACGGATTTCATCAAGCGAACCGTCAGGATCGGGATCAGCCTCCTTGTTTTCAAGATGAGCTTGTTGGGATCGCCCGGGTATGTTGAGTGGCCATTCCGGAACCTGTTCATACTTCTCTGCCAGGTCAAAATAGTCGCGGCTTGATGTAAACATGAGCCGCTCGCCATCAGGAGACCAGACCGGAGATGATGCTCCGTGTTCCTCATCCGTGTATTTTACAGCTTCGCCGCCTTTCATTGGTAAAACAAAAATCTGAGGCGTCCCTTCGACATTTCGAACAAACGCAAGTTTTTCTCCATCCGGATGCCACACCGGTTGACTCGTCGATTCGGAATAGGTCAGCTGTCTTGGTTCATCCGGATCTTCAAGATCCATCAGGTATAATTGCGTATTGTAGACGTATCCGTCTTCATCATCCTCTTCAATTTTTTGTACGGTATAAACGAGCCGGTCTCCATCCGGCGAAATATTTACCGATCCAAGTTGACGTATTTTGAGCAAATCAGTGGTTTTTACAGGCCGGGTTGCCGCTTCAACTGCTAATGGTAAAATCAATAGAGCAATAACAGCGCTTAATAACATTTTCTTTTTCATGCACAATCCTTTATTTCACAGATAACCAGGCTAGGATAGCATTACCGCAGGATACAATCAAACCGGATTTTTATAATGGATTTAATCAGCATTAAAAATGAAGGTTTTGACAAACGTTTAAGTTTTTGTTGCCGTTACCATATTGACTATGTATGTGCAATCACTTAAAGCCAAGAAAACGCGGGTTCAGCGCCTGTTGCATCTTACAAAACGCAAGAAACTGGCGTGTAAGCTTTATCTGAAAGGTAACCCGGAGCAAGCTTCCCGGGATATGCAGCACTATTTGTTTACCCTTGAGCAGAAGCATAAAAATCCGCGTGACTTCATTACCGGTTTTATGGCATTACTTGCATTGTGTATCGTTTTAATCGCGTTGATTGGTATTTTTGCATTACCCCTTACCTACTCAGCATCTTCGGTTCTTGTAGCTTTTTTAGGCGGGCTGTTTTTTATTCCTTTTTTTGCCAACAAGTATCATATGGCGCAAACCCGCAAGTATATAGCCAATGAAGTGCTGGATGAACTGGATCAAAGAATTGAATGGTTAAATGAACGTATTGAGAAGCTGCAGGAACAAATTGAAAAAGAATGGAAAAAGTACGAAGAATGGAGGGCACGTAGCGGGAGGCAATATTATGAGTCGGACATAAAAAGTGAAATGACTTACAAGAGGGCTTTGCAAATTCTCAATCTTGAGGAGTCTGCGGACTTTGCTGAAATACGCAGTGCATACCGCAAATTAATTATAGAATGTCATCCTGACCGGGTTGAAAATATGGGGGATAAAAACATTGAGGATGCGAAGCGACGCACAATAGAGCTTAATCGGGCGTATTCTTTTCTGAAGAAAAAGCTGCAATCTGCTTCAACAGAGTAGGTAAAATTTGTATACCTAACATAACACTAAGTAATTTTTGTAACAAAACTCTAAATGCCCTGAGAAAGGCAGTAATTAAAAAAGCCACGGATTTTCCCGAAGCCAGCGCTTTGGTGATCATCCGTGGCTCAGTTTATTCCTGATTCCTCAGGCCATCAATCCAGTATATCTTCGATCTTGTGGATCAGGTGGGCGGTATGCGCGTTGGTTTCCGGATTAGCCTGAGGTCGATTTTCGAGCATATCCTTGATTGAGCTCAGGTTGTACCGTGCAATGGTTTGCGTATGATAATCATGCAAACCTTCATCCAGTACGTTTCCGAGAAGGTTAACATATTCAACCTGAAGGTTTTGCCGGAAAATATTCACATCGGTATTGATATCAGCCTCAAATACTCCGTCGGTTAAATCCTCCATCATATCAGCAACGGCATACTCATTGCCGTAATTTCTGGAATCAGTTAACCTTTTGGTGACGGTCGGATGCAACAGATGAGCAAAAACTCCCCGCTGCACATTGAGCGCGCGATCATGAATTTTAGGATCTTCTGTTGATCCGCTAAGCGTAAAACCTCTTCGGTACTGTTGCAGGTAGTTATAGAGATTTTCAGGTGCTTCAAAAGCATCGGGAGCAAAAATGTAATCATTCAGGGTTTGAAGCGCTCGCTCCTGCTCCTCCCGCTCAACGGGTGTATACGGCATATTGCCGGATTCCTGCTCCGGGAATGAGCGATCAATATAGACACCACCCACATACCGGGAGACTACCTGTGCAGCACGGCTTTGCTGATTGGAAAGCACCAAATATTTATTACGCAGATTCTGATAGGATTCTCCTTCAACGATAAAGCGATCCATCAGATCTTCCATTGTATTGCTGACCAGCTCCATTCTGTCAGCGGAGTAGGTTATCGGATCACTGGACATATCCCATGTCATAATCCGCGGATCAATACCCTGCCCGGGGGCGCGCATATCATCCGCATCATTTCCGAAGTGATGTCCGCGCTCGTTCGAACGGGATGCAATTTCCATTAACCGCTCTTTTTCCGCCTCTTCATCATCATAGCCGCGGGAATAGCCATATTCGATTACCCATCGGTCATAGATGCCGGGACGGGTATCAAAAAACTGAGTTTCCTGGTCAGGATCAGGCGAAATATTGACGACGTTATAATCCATAACTGATCCGGTCAACCCTTCATCTTCGGTGATGCTTCTCTGATACACATCTTCCGCATCATGCAGATGGCTGGCTTTCATATTGTGGCTCAGGCCAAGAGTATGCCCGACTTCATGCAGAGCAAGCATTCGCAAAGCTTCATCCAGTAATCGTTCTTCCGCAGCCTCACCTAACCCCTGGCTGCGAATCATGCTGATTCCGCTCATCAGGTTTTGTTTTAAATCACTTGTAAAACTGCATGTTTTAGGATCAGTTACATTGGATATCTCATCTTCATCGGCTTCGTGCAGCATGTCAAGTGCGGCTGTATCAAACAATTCCGCTTCCTCGAGATGACGGCGCACAAAAGTATACTCAAGCATCACATTTGCGCCAAGCAGCTGGCCGGTTCTGGGATTAGAGAAGCTCGGTCCGTACCCCGCAAAAGGAGGCGAAGGTGAGGATGTAAACCTGATTACGTTGTATCGAATATCGCCGGCATCCCATTCGGCATCATCCGGTTGGACTTTTACCTCAACGGCATTTTCAAAACCTGCTTGTTCAAAAGCTTCATTCCATGCCAGCACGCCTTCTTTGATAGGTTCGCGCAATTCTTCCGGAGTGGTGTTTTCGATCCACCAGGTAATCGGCTCTTCGGGTTCGGTCATTTCCGCATCGGGATCTTTCGGCTCCAGATGCCATCTTCTGATCATATCTCTGTAGGGAGTGGCATCTACCGCAGTCTGATCATCCACCATTTCCGTAAAATAACCCAGCCTCGGATCTTCAAACCTCGGGTTGTAATCATTTTCGGGCATTTTTACAAAAGAGTGCTGAACGGTTATGGTTACATACCGCGGATCGGTGATAAACCTGCCTCCGCTCGATCCTGGTTGCGGATTGTTATAGACATAATCCACCACGACTTCGGTGTTTTCCGGATAGCTTCGAATATCCCTGTACATCGTGCGATCCGGATTCAGACTACCGAGGTCAAACTGCATCGGAGACTGTCCCGGCGAAGAACTCGGTTTGATCTGATCAAGAATTTCACGCATGAAGATTTCATCAGAGCTTAGTACATAGATCCCCTCTTCTTCATCATGTACATCTACTTCCTGGGAGACTACTACCGCCGGACTAATATTTGCGTCACTGGCCTTGCTCAGTTCATTATCCTCATCGAAATAATAATTGGTATTTTGAGCTACAAACTGAATCTTGTCATAGTACTTCTCTATTTTAAACACAATATTTTGGCGAAACTGGCCGCGAAAATGCCCGGCCGGAAGTACGCCGTCTTCTGTATTACTAAAGTAGATAAACTCCCTGCCTATCTGATCCTCTGAGATAGCAAGATGGGTGCTACCATCCGTCGTATCCTGATAGACGGTAAACAAGCCCTCCATCACCTTGCTATCTTCGGCGATATCATCCAGGGATTTGTCATTCTCCTCCATATGCGGAGCAGCGGGTGGGGTTTCCGGTTCTGCTACCTCTTCTGTAGGTCGACATCCAGAAAAGATGAGAATTGCAGCTAACGGTATTAGCCAAAAATTAAACTTCATATGAATCTATGTTTGTTTTATGTTTGTGAAATTTTAAGATTCTTCCCTATAACAAGCGAATATAGGTAAACTTAAGCTAGAGTAAAAAACGCTTTTTAATCAATCGTAGACTTAATACCTGTCGGCAAGCAGCGCTTTTTCTAATAGTTTCTGTAAGAAAACTCAAAGTGAAAGCATACACTCATCACCTCATTGAACACTAACTGATGGCACCAAAGCCCAAAAATGTTACTTAGAGCCATGGATAAACCACCAATATCTTCATTCCGTCCCGTCCGGGAAATTCTGATTATTTAAGCAAAAAATATTTCCAAATAATTAGCCTTTTATCTTCCCATAAACTATTTTAAAAATAGATAACATAAATTAAATTAGAGTTCGCTGGTGGTGAATTTATTCGAGGTGAACTATTTTACATGCTGATTAACCCCTGGTTGCTCTTAATTTTGAGACGTATCCTCTGCAAAAAATTTTTTATTTGTGTATGTGATTTTAAAACTGCAATTTACTCACAGTTGTAATTTGAAAATTTTCAATTCAACAAAATACATGCAGGCAGTATGCTGCTTTAAAAAAAATCAAAACTAAAAATGTAAAAAGGTGTCTGATCCAAAAACCGATAACATGCAAAACATAAGCCGGATAGACCAGCCTTCTAAAAATACTTTCGGGTGGTTCGTAAGAATCCGGCGAGATGGAAATAAAGTCAGCAAATTCTTCAGTGACGGTAAATATGGTGGTCGGGATGAAGCTCTTCAACAAGCCCGTGATTTCAGAGATAATAATCTCAAACAGTGGCAAAAATTTGCCAAAAACCACGATCGGGCTATGCATCTCGGTAAAGAGAGTAACATCGGGTATCCCGGTATCAGTTACTGTGTGAAGTCAAAATCCCGAAATGGAGAACAATACCAGGAACATGTTTTTCAGGTCTCTTATTCACCTGAAAAAGGTGTTCACAAAAATAAATCTTTTTACATACCTAAAGCCCGTAACAAAAGAGACTTCAAGAAAAATTACAATGATAAGCTTGATGAAGCTATCAAATTCAGGGATCAACAAATGGTTAAAATTTACGGCGCCCGGTATGTAAACTTTAAAAAGAAAGCTGACGAAATTGAGTAAACCGTTACTATCTGTTTTTTCGTTCTTTATATAAAACAAGAAGCATCTTTGAGCGAATAGCTCTTCATTTTAGTTTAATATAGGAATTGTAATGATTGAAAGCTCCGGAGTTGAGTTTTTGCATCTGCTTCAATACTCGGTATTCAATTTATACCGTTTCATTTTAGAAAGGCTTTTGTTACTATAAGGAAAGATCATGTTGTATTGACTCATTAAACTATAAGTTCATATATCATGCCTTATTTCTAACTTAAATCACAACCAATACAGGAGGCTGCCAATGGACAAAACCACACTTCTTGACGCTTCGGAAAACGGAGACATCAGCACCGTAAAAGATCGCATCGAAAACGGAGCTGATGTAAATACCACGGATGAGCATAACCGATCAATTCTGCTCAAAGCCGCTAAACATGGACATCTCGATATCGTACAATATCTTATTGATCAGGAGGCTGAGGTAAACCAACGGGATAATCGCGGAACTACAGCACTATATTGGGCCGCAGTCAAAGGCCATACTTCCATCGTTGAACTTCTATTAAATCACGGCGCTGAACCCCATGTAACAGATGACCGGGGATGGAGCGCACTGGATCACGCACAAATGAGCCAGCTCACAGAAATTATCGAGCTGCTTAAACGTACACCAACTGCCGGAACCGTTTAATATTTATTGCTAACCAAAAATAAAAGGGTCCTTTTTAAGTAAAAGGATCCTTTTTTTATTAAGTGATCCACCCTCATTAACCATCAAGCCTGGTTTCAGCCTCCATAAGTTCCTGATTCTTTTCCTCCCATTGTTCCATAAGCTCATTTATTTGCTGAACCAGCTCAGCATGTTCATAGGTTAATTTTCCAATATCTCTTTGCTCGCTGAGATATGATTCATCTGATAGTTTTTCTTCCAGCTCCGCTTTCCTGGCTTCAAGTTTTTCCAGTTTTTCTTCGGTTTGGTTGATCTCCTTTTTTAACCTGCCGGTAAGCTTATGGATCCTGTTGCGCCTTTCAGCTTCAATCCGTTTCTGTTCTTTGGTTTTCTTACCCGGTTTTTTGTCTTCCCCTTTTGATGCTTTTTTACCGGCCTCACCATTACCGCTATTATTTTCAAAATCACTTTCTTCGGATAAAACTTCAGCTGATTGACGCTGTTTGATTTTCCATTCATAATAATCAAAGCCACCATCAAAAATTGTAACTCCGCCATTTTCTACGCGCCATATCGAATCGGCAAATTCAGACAAAAAATACCGGTCATGACTAACAGCCATTATCGTCCCTCTATAGCGTTTTATGGCCTCCAGCAGTAAATCTTTGGAGGTCATATCCAGGTGATTGGTAGGCTCATCAAGAATAAGAAAGTTGGCAGGCTGTAACAGAGATTTTGCAAGAGCGAGACGGCTCCGCTCTCCCCCGCTGAGTACCGAAACCGGTTTAAACACCTCTTCACCGGTAAAGAGGAAGCAACCCAACAATGTCCTGATTTTTGATCGGGTCTCGGAATCCCTGGCCTCTTCCTCCATCGTTTCAAGCACGGTTTTTTTACTGTTCAGCAAATCTGCGAGATGCTGTGCGAAAAAAGTCCGGATGAGATTGTGGCCCTCATGAAGTCTGCCATCAAATGATTCATCTCCGTATAAAATGCGAGCAAGTGTGGATTTACCGGCGCCATTAGGACCTATCAGCGCGATTTTTTGGCCACGTTCAATTTCAAGCGATTGCCCCGAGGTAAATACTTTGACCTCTTCATGATTCTCAGTGGCAGGATAGGTTTTATACAGGTCTTCAACCCGCGTGATAACGTCACCCGCCCTCGGGGGCGCAGGGAATTCAATTCGCATCTCGGCGGTGCGATCCTCCGGATATTCAACTTTTTCCATTTTTTCAAGCGCCTTAATCCGGCTCTGCACCTGGCGCGCTTTTGAAGCCTTGTATCTGAACCGCTCTATAAATCGCTCTGCCTGAGCAATTTCCTGCTGCTGCGACTCCCAATCTCGTTTCTGCTGTTCAACGACAAGTTTCCGGTACTCAAGATACTCATCGTAATTGCCCGGGCGATCAAATATTGTTGAATTTCGAATCTCGGCTATTCGGTTACACATCCGGTTGAGGAAATACCGATCGTGGCTGACCAGAATAACGGCTCCGTGATAATGCTGCAAATATTGCTCAAGCCATTCAATTGAATCAATATCAAGATGGTTGGTCGGCTCGTCGAGCAACAAAACATCAGGTTTTTGCAACAAGAGTCGTGCAAGAACGGCTCTCATCCGCCAGCCTCCACTGAATACTTCCAGTTTTCGATCCAGGTCATCGGTTTTAAAACCAAGTCCTTCAAGGGTTGCTTCCGCTTCGGATACTCTGCCGCTTCCGCCTATAACCTCAAGCCGGGATTGGATCCGCTCCATTTCATCGAGCAGCTTCTGGTATTTCGGATTTTCAAAATCCTCCATCTCAGCAATTTCCATCCCAACCCGCTCCATTCTTTTTTCGAGGTTATTTGCTTCTTCAAAGGCAGAAACAGCGAGCTCTCTGACGGTTTGATCTATCCTGGTTTCCAACACTTCCTGTTCCAGCACCCCGACACTCACCCCGTTTGCCTTTTCAACCTGTCCCTCATCAGGTTGCATCTGCCCTGCGATGATTCTAAGCAATGTGGTTTTGCCGGCTCCGTTAGGCCCGACGAGCCCGACCCGATCACCAGGTTCAATTTTCAAATTAATATTTTTGAAAATGAAGTGATTGGATAAAAATAATGTTATATTTGTCAGGTTAAGCATTTGAAGAATTCAAAATTAAAATAATCGAACACTAAATCATATATGATCGGAATCAAAGTAAAAGACAACGAAAGTATAGACCGTGCTATTAACCGGTTTAAAAAAATGATTACGCGTTCCCGCCGTCTCGTCGAATATAAAGAACGTCAGCAGTACAACAAACCGTCGGAAGAACGACGTGAGGCATTCAAGAAAAGCGTACGGGATGAACGCCGCAGACGACGGGATGATTATTGATCCACGTGATCTTTAATACAGTGCGGTTAGCTGCAGCGCTTCCTGCAGATTCTTGACCGTACTTACCAGCTTAGAGTGTTTTCCTTTCTGTGATCCGGCCGGGATCAGTATTTGTTCAAATCCCATTTTCGTAGCTTCTTCTATTCTTTTTTCGAGTGCTGAGACCGGCCGCACTTCCCCTCCCAATCCCACTTCTCCGAACATCACTGTTTGTTCCGGCACCGGTTTATTGGATAAACTTGAGACCATTGCGCAGCATAGTCCTATATCAGCTGCGGTTTCCGAGAGTTTGAGTCCCCCCGCCACATTAACGAATACATCCATTCCGGAAAACGACCACCCGGTTCGCTTCTCCAGAACCGCCAAAAGCAGCGACAATCTCCGCTGATCGATACCGCTTGCCGTTCGCTGTGGTGTACTGTAGTGTGATGGCGTCACAAGTGCCTGCACTTCAATCATCAAAGGACGTGTGCCTTCCAGCGTGCAAATAACTGAACTGCCACTTACCCCGTAGTTGGCATGATTCAGAAACAATCCTGATGGCTGGCGAATCTCATTTAATCCGTCCCTCTGCATCTCAAAAACCCCGATTTCATTTGCCGGACCAAACCGGTTTTTTACTGCCCTCAGTATCCGGTAATTCAGATTAAGATCCCCCTCGAAATGAATGGTAGTATCAACCATATGTTCGAGAATGCGCGGGCCGGCAAGGTCTCCTTCTTTTGTAACATGCCCGATCCCCAGAATAGTTATATGGTGCTGTTTAGCAAGCTGCATCAACAAAGCCGCACACTCACGGATTTGAGTTACCGTACCCGGCATACTTTGAATTTCGGGGCGATATATTGTCTGGATAGAATCTATTACCAGTAAATCCGGTTTATTTTTAGTGGCTTCCTCAGCGATTTTATGGATGTCGGTTTCGGTGTACACCAGTAATCCCGACTCATTAAGCCCCATACGAATAGAGCGCTGACGAATCTGCTCTGCTGATTCCTCGCCGGAGCAATATAATATGCTCAGGTCAGGCCGCGATTTTGCAATTTGAAGGGCTATAGTGCTTTTCCCGATCCCAGGATCACCTCCGAGCAAAACAAATGAACCTGGCATGAATCCGCCTCCAAGGACGCGGTTTAGTTCACCTATCCCGCTGTCCTGACGGTCGGCTTCCTGAAAGCTGATTTCCTCAATTTTGCGTGGTTTGGGAGTATCCCAATCCTGATCCAGCCGGGACTTATGAGTTGATTTTGCTTCACCAACGGCTTCCTCTTCGAAGGTATTCCAGTTTCCACAAGACGGACAATTTCCCATCCAGCTGCCGGTCTGATACCCGCAACCTGTGCATACATAGCGGGTCCGGTTTTTACTTTTTGCCATCAGAACTGTTTGTAATTACGTTTCAGTTAGATCTTTACCCGATGATGAATTTAATTATTCTTTCCGTTTTCATTGTTTTTGTGCCGTAGTGAGATTAATCCACTGCCGTATTTGCACGGTATTTTGGTAGCTCAGAAAGCATGACTTCCGTCATCTTGTCGAGATCAAACTCGTGTTGCCACTTCCAGTCGCTTCGGGCATTGGAATCGTCGATTGTTTCCGGCCAGGTTTCTGAAATGGTCTGCCGGTAATCAGGTTTGTAGGTGATTTTAAAATCAGGAATGTGTTTGGTGATGGATTCGGCAACTTCTTCAGGTGATATACTAAAAGCGGCAAGATTATAGCTTGATCTGATCTGAATATTTTCAGAAGGCGCCTGCATCAGCTCAATGGTAGCACGTACGGCATCCGGCATAAACATCATCGGCAGCCGGGTTCCGGATTTAAGAAAACACTCGAACTCTTTACCGTCCAGGGCTTTGTGATAAATATCAACAGCATAGTCGGTTGTACCACCACCCGGCATTGATTTGTAGCCAATAAGCCCCGGGTATCGAATACTGCGCACATCTACTCCAAATTTACGATGATAAAATTCACACCATCTTTCCCCGGCCAGTTTACTAATGCCGTAAATGGTATTAGGCTCGGTTACAGTACGCTGAGGTGTATTCTGCTTCGGCGTCGACTCACCAAAAACAGCAATAGAACTTGGCCAGAATATTCGATCCAGATTTTTGCCACGGGCTATTTGCAGCACATTTAAAAGCCCGTTCATGTTGATATTCCACGCCTTTTCCGGAATACTTTCTGCTGTGGCAGAGAGAACAGCCGCGAGGTTGTATATTATTGAGATATCATAATTCTCAATTGTTTTTTCCAATGCCGGTTTGTCCAACACATCCAATTCTATAAAATCAAAAATATCAGGTTTTTCTTCCGGCATTTTCAGGTCTGAACCGACTATCTGATTTTTGCCATAGGTATGGGCAAGAGCTTCAACCAGTTCCGTTCCAATCTGACCGGATGCACCGATTACAAGTATTTTAGACATGTAGAAAAATTATTTTGTGAATTAGCAATTTCAGGGTTGTGTAAAAATGTATTATCTGCATATTTGCACCGTGTCTGTAACCGCCATACATTTCCTGTAATACAATCATAAATGTAGGTTAATTTAATAAGATGAAATCACTCTAACATCATCCTCAACCTACTTAACTATTATATCCTATGTACGAAAATATCCGCAGTGAACTTAAAAAGGAAATAGATGAAATAAAATCTTCCGGTTTATATAAGGAAGAACGGGTCATTACTACTCCACAGGGAGCGGAAATTGAGACTACCTCCGGTAAGAAAGTAATTAACTTTTGCGCAAACAACTATCTTGGGCTTTCCTCGCATCCTGAGGTTATTGAGGCCGCTCATAAAACTATCGATACTCACGGGTATGGAATGTCGTCGGTGAGATTCATCTGCGGAACTCTCGACATTCATAAGGAGCTGGAAGCCAAAATTTCTGAGTTCCTCGGCACCGAAGATACCATCCTTTATGCTGCTAACTTTGATGCAAACGGCGGTGTTTTCGAACCGTTTTTCGGTCCGGAAGATGCTATTATTTCTGATGAATTAAATCACGCCTCAATAATTGATGGTGTTCGCCTTACTAAAGCACGTCGTTTCCGGTACAAAAATAACGACATGAACGACCTGGAAGAAAAACTTAAGGAGGCTTCGGACGCCCGGCGCAAAATTATCGCAACCGACGGCGTGTTTTCGATGGACGGAACCATTGCTCAGCTTGATAAAATTTGCGATCTGGCGGAAAAATACGGTGCACTGGTAATGAGTGATGAAGCTCACGCCACCGGCTTTGTTGGCCGCACAGGCCGTGGCGTACCGGAGCTTAAAGATGTGACCGGCCGGGTAGATATCATAACCGGCACGCTTGGAAAGGCTTTGGGCGGCGCCTCGGGTGGTTTTACCGCAGCCCGGAAAGAGATTGTGGATCTGCTTAGGCAAAAATCCCGGCCTTATTTATTTTCTAACACACTTGCTCCTTCTATTACCGGTGCATCAATTAAAGTTCTTGAGATGATTACTGAAACTACGGAGCTGCGGGATAAACTGGAGCGAAATACTCAGTATTTCAGGGAGAAAATGACCGAAGCCGGTTTCGATATCAAAAAGGGGGAACATCCCATTGTGCCGATCATGATTTATGACGCAGTGAAATCCCAGGAGATGGCTGCCCGGCTGCTGGATGAAGGAATATATGTGATCGGTTTCTCTTATCCCGTTGTGCCCAAAGGTCAGGCCCGGATTCGCGTGCAGCTTTCAGCTATTCACGAACAGAAACATCTCGACCAGGCTATCGAAGCCTTTTCAAGAATCGGTAGAGATTTAGGTATAATTGAATAAACCGGACAAGCCGGAACTAAATTACATTTTAAAGAGGTAAAGAGGTTAAGATGTGAAGAAGTAAAGATGATAAGATCATAACCCGAAATCCAAATTCAGGTCATTCATTCAAACTTCTCTTGAATTCTCTATTTCTTGACTTCTTGACTTCTTGACTTCTTAAAAATCTTTAATTCTTTATAAAAGAGGATACCTGAATAACATAAGCTCTTAAAGTTACCGGTAATCAGTTCGCATTTTTTACCGCATCAGCCAGAGCGTCGATTACCTGTTTCTGCTCATCAGGCTTGAGGAACGGACCCATGGGCAGGCTCAACACTTTATCAGCCATTTCCTCACTTACAGGGTGTGATTCATCACGGTCTGCAAAAACGGGTAGTTTATGGCAAGGTGTGGGATAGTAAATCATACTTCCCACCTCGTTTTTCTCCAATTCTGCCTTGACTTTATCCCGGATTTTTGCATCCAGTTTTATGGTAAACTGATGATATACATGACCGTCATCAGGTTTGGCCGGTAACTCGATTTCTTCCACATCTCTTAGGTGCTCACGGTATCGCTGAGCCACAGCTCTGCGCGCCATGTTGAACTGATCTATGTAGTTTAATTTCACACGCAGCAATGCCGCATGAAGCGTATCCAGCCTGGAGTTATACCCCAGTACTTCGTTCCGGTATTTTTCTTTGGCGCCGTGCACTCGTAACATCGAAGCTTGTTCGGCGATATCGTCATCTTCGGTAACAATCAGGCCACCATCACCAAATCCGCCAAGATTTTTTGAGGGAAAGAAAGAATACGCGCCGGCATCACCTATAGTTCCGGTCTTTTTACCCTTCCGGGGGAATTCTTTTGAATCTTTACAATTGCCGTCACAACTTGCGCAGGCAGCTTCATATTCAGCGCCGAAAGATTGCGCGCAATCCTCTATAACTTTGAGATTATTTTTTTCGGCAATCTCCATGATTAGGTTCATTGCTGCCGGCTTTCCAAACAGATGAACCGGCATGATCGCCTTTGTGCGTTCATTGACAGCATCCTCAATCAAATGAGGATTGATGTTGAAATCAGCCGGCTCTATATCGACAAATACCGGTTTTGCTCCAGCCATACCAATAGCTTCGGCAGTCGCAAAAAAAGTGAATGGCGTGGTGATCACCTCATCCCCTTCACCAATTCCGGCTGACCGCAGAGCAATCAGTAAGGCATCTGTTCCCGAATTGACACCGACAGCATGCTTCGCTCCCAACCAGGAAGCCGCCTCTTCTTCAAAAGCTTTTACATCCGGCCCCATAATGAAGCGGGACTCGTCAATCACTCTTTTCCACGCTTTGTCAAGATCTGCGCGCATTAACTCTATTTCCGGAGTAAGGTCAAGTACTGGTATCATGTGCTGATTTATTTTTTTGATTTAGGATAATTCTCTCGTCAAATGTTGAGCCACAACACAAATAAGTTTTACCACCAATTCATAACAATTTCATCGCCCCGAACACTCAACAGTTTTTCGACGTCAAAAATTACACGTACTAACTTACCGAATCACATCGCTTGTATTATACTACAGTCACTGCTGTAAATATAAGGAGTAATCCGGTTTTATGTAAATGCTGATTTTCCGGTTTGATCTGTCCCCGGCTTAAGCTTACGCTTTTTGCTCCAGTTTCTCTTCCAGCTCCATCCACCGGTCCATCTTCCAATCAATTTCCTGACGGAGCTCCCCGTAGCGGACAGATATCTCTTCCAACTCTTTTTGATTCAGTTCATCATTATTAAGCTCAGTCTCAAGATCGCTTAATTCTGTTTCAAGCTTATCAATCTGCTTTTCCAGATTTTTATACTCTTTTTGCTCGTCGCGGGTTAACCCCGGCTCTTCAGTTGATACCGGCTTTTTCTTTTTCTCAGGCTTCGGCTTTTTCTTCTGTGTCGCTTTCTGCTGTTCCTTTTCAGATTCGATTTGCTCGCGGTACTCCTGATAAGTACCGTTATGATCGCGAATCTTACCTTCTCCCTCAAAAACGAAATAATGATCAACAAGTTTATCCATGAAAAAACGGTCATGGGAAATCAGTATCAGACAGCCTGGAAAATCCGCGAGATACTCCTCAAGCCGGTTCAGAGTAAACAAATCCAGGTCGTTGGTAGGCTCATCAAGAATCAGAAAGTTCGGGTTTGAGATGAGCGTCATCATCAGGCTCAGACGCCTTCTTTCTCCGCCGCTGATTTTATGAATCGGCGTATACTGCATTTTGGAAGGAAACATAAAATGCTCCAGAAACTGCGCAGCTGAAATACGGCGGCCATCAGACAACTCTACAACTTCTGCGACTTCCTTTACAACATCAATTACCCGCTTTTGATCATCAAGCGGTAACCCCTGCTGGGTATAATGACCAAACTGAATCGTCTCCCCGGTGATAATGTCACCTGAATCTACCGTTTCCTCACCGGTCAAAAGACGGATGAAAGTACTTTTTCCAACACCGTTTTTCCCGAATATTCCGATCCGTTCACCCTTTTTAAAGGAGTAAGTAAAATCCTTTAGAATAGTCTGATCCCCGTACTTTTTGGATATCCCGCGAAGCTCCAGAACTTTACTGCCCATTCGCTTCATATTCATATCCAGCCGGATTTGCTGATCACCACCGTTTTGGCCGGCTTTGTTTTTAATATCATCAACAGCTTTTATTCGCGATTTTGCCTTCGTCCCCCTCGCTTTGGGTTGCCGGTTCATCCATTCCAGCTCCTTTTTTAACAACCGGCTTGCTTTTGCGCTCTCTTTTTGTTCGATTTCTTCGCGCTCAGCTCGCTTTTGCAGGAAATAAGAATAATTTCCCTTGTGATGATATAGCTTTCCGTTTTCCATCTCGATGATGTGATTGCAGACCCGGTCGAGAAAATAGCGGTCGTGAGTCACCATCAACAATGTCGTATTGGACTGTTTCAGATACGCTTCAAGCCATTCGATCATGTCAACATCAAGGTGGTTGGTAGGCTCGTCGAGGATAAGCATATCGGGTTCATCCAGCAACACAAAAGCGAGAGCCACTCTCTTCCGCTCCCCTCCAGAAAGTGAGGTTATAGATTGATCAAGATTATGAATATTCAGCTTACTCAGGATCTGCTCCATACGCTGCTCAAAATCCCAGG
Organism: uncultured Chitinophagales bacterium; assembly: GCA_964505385.1. Taxonomy (GTDB): domain Bacteria; phylum Bacteroidota; class Rhodothermia; order Balneolales; family Natronogracilivirgulaceae; genus SLJN01. The sequence continues at coordinate 27,178 of CAZDIA010000002.1, read as the reverse complement.
CGTCGGCAGTATCCATTGCTGCGACTGCCCGCTCAAAAGCTTTTTGATTTTGAGGTGTAAATTCCCGCGCCTGCGCCTCAACCGCCTTCTCATACTTCTGTACCACATGCAGCTTTTCCGAATTTCCCTGCCCTATGAATTCCCTGATCGTGAGGCGATCATCCAGCATGGGTTCCTGTTCCAGAAAGCCGATGCGAACTCCGCTTCGAATCATAACCTTTCCGTCATCCTGCTTCTCCTTGCCGGCCAGAATGCGCAATAGCGTTGACTTACCGGTTCCGTTCTGAGCAATCAGCGCGGTTTTATCTCCTTTGGATATACCGAAGGTGAGATCCTCAAAAAGCACTTTAAGCCCGTAATTTTTTGAAAGCCCTTCGGTCGACAGAAACGTCATAAATGATTAATCTCTACTGAAAAAATGATAAATTATGCAGGTAACCCATGTGGTAAACCGTGACAAACTTAAGGTTAGTATATGCCGGCGTCATTCGTAAGTATTTAATTAATTCAAAAACAGAAAACTATTATGAGTCATTACACACCTAATCCTGATCGCTACGAACAAATCCCCTACCGAAGATGTGGAAACTCCGGATTGAAACTTCCGGTTTTATCGCTTGGTTTATGGCAGAATTTTGGAGACGTCGATAATTTTCAACATTGTCGTGAGATTATACGCAGGGCTTTTGATGCGGGCATTACCCATTTTGATCTCGCCAATAATTACGGTCCTCCACCCGGAAGTGCTGAAGAAAACTTCGGACGAATCTTGCGCTATGACCTGAAGCAATACAGGGATGAGATGATAATCTCCACAAAAGCAGGATTTTATATGTGGCCGGGACCTTACGGAGAGTGGGGATCAAGAAAATATCTGCTCGCCAGCCTTGATCAGAGCTTGCATCGTATGGGACTGGATTATGTGGATATCTTCTATCATCACCGCCCTGATCCGGAAACTCCGCTTGAGGAAACGATGCTCGCACTTGATCACACTGTTAAATCCGGAAAAGCACTCTATGTGGGGATATCGAATTACTCCGCTCACGACACTCATCTTGCAGCTGAAATTCTGCATGAGTTGAAGACTCCTTTTATCATTCATCAACCCCGCTACAACATGTTCGACCGTTGGCCGGAAGATGGCCTGTTTGACACCCTGCAAACTCACGGGTTAGGTTGCATTGCGTTTTCACCGCTGGCAAAAGGATTGCTGTCCGGTAAATATCTTGAAGGGATACCTGAGGGATCAAGAATGACTAAAGAATATGGTATGTTAAGCGAGGACGAACTCGATCCCGCTAAAGCGGAACAATTAAAAAAGCTAAGCAAAGTTGCTGAACGAAGAGGACAATCTCTTGCCCAACTTGCGCTGGTATGGCTGTTGAATAATGAAGATATAACTTCAGTATTAATCGGCGTAAGCAAAATGTCGCAGCTGGAGCAAAATCTCGATTCGCTAAATAACAGTGAACTTTCAGAAGATGAGCTCATCGAAATAGATGAAATTCTGTCAACGGCATAATATCGGTTGCAATATGATTGCAAAATTTCAGGGCTGTATTCTGGTCTTCTGAATGTCAGTAAAACTCAATAACAGCACTTGTGGTTCAGTTTTACTATTCATTAATTAGTGCCTCTAAGAAAAGGCCAATATCTTCGTTCCGCTTTTGGGACTTCGCGCGCCTCGATCTTGGCCTTTTATTAGGGCACTTTGAGTTTTCTTACAAATACTACTTAGTATACTTTCAGTTTTATTGAAAAACTAAATAGTCGCAATTATCAATTGAATTATAAACCAAAATTATGAACCTGAGATCACTATTAACTTATATTTTATTAATTGTTCCGATATTGACGATGGCTTGCGGCAGTCCGGGACCGGCTGCCGAAGTCGAAAACGTGGATGAACTCGGAATTCAGTTCGAAGAAGCGGAAAATTCCGGAATCCAACAAGAATACCAGCAGGAAGCGGAGGCAATTATCGACCGGGCGCTGCAGGATGATCATGCCTGGCAGCGTATGGCTGAACTTGCCGATTATTTCCCACACCGGCTAAGTGGTTCCCAAATGCTGGAAGATGCCATCGATTGGTCTGTAGAACAAATGGAAGAAGATGGTTTTCCTGAAATCAGAACTCAGGAAGTTGAAGTCCCACACTGGGAGCGTGGCGAAGAGTGGGCAAAACTGAAATCACCTCTGGAGCGGGATATGCGTATGCTCGGGCTTGGCAATACCCCTCCCACACCTGAGGATGGAATTGCGGCCGAAGCAATTGTAGTTCGTGATTTTGATGAACTTGAAGAGCGAGCTGATGAAGTGGAGGGCAAAATCGTTGTTTATAATGCTGAATTTACCAATTACGGCGCCACTGTACAGTACAGAACACAAGGCGCCGCAAGAGCTTCAGAGCTTGGAGCTGAAGCGGCCTTGATCCGTTCAGTTACACCAAAATCCCATCAGCACCCCCACACTGGAAATTCAGGATTTCCTGATGGTGTCGATCCCATACCCACAGCCGCTTTAACAGCTGAAGATGTCAAGTACATGCAGCGGATGCAGGATCGCGGCGAATCACTGGAAATTGAACTTTACATGGAGTCCACACTGCATGATGAGCCGGCAATCTCCCGAAATGTGATCGCTGAAATTCCGGGAACAGAAAACCCTGAAGAAATAGTCGTGATCGGCGGACATATCGATTCCTGGGATATCGGCCAAGGTGCTATGGATGATGCGGGAGGCGTAGCAGTAACCTGGGAAGCACTCAGAATTATTCATGAAATGGATCTTCAACCCCGTCGCACAATCCGTTTAGTGCTCTGGACTAACGAAGAAAACGGTGTTATGGGTGGACGAGCTTATCGTGATAAAGTTGTAGAAAACGGCGAGATTGATGATCACATACTCGCCTTCGAGTCCGATTTTGGAGTGTTTGAACCTGAGGGCTATGGTTTTGGCGGATCCGAGGAAGCAATGGACATCCTTTATGATGTTGCACAATTAATGGAGCCAATTGGTGCTACCCGCCTTGATGATCAACCGCTCGGCACGGTGGATATTGGTCCTTTAGCCGATGAGGGTGTGCCAATAATGGGGCTGCACACCGATACGGAGAAATATTTCTGGTATCACCACAGCGAGAAAGATACTCCGGATAAACTCGATCCCGAGGAAATGGCAGGAAATGTAGCCACCGTAGCAGTCATGGCTTATGTTGTCGCTGACATGGAAGAGCGCCTGCCGCGCTAATTTAACTTCAATGAAAAATCCCTTGTAAGCGTCCGAGATTTTGCCTTACAAGGGATTTTTCTACTTGCGTTTATAAAGTCATTCGGGAATAATCCTGAAAATAAGAGAAATCAATCGCCGTCACCATTCCAATCAATCTGATATTGATCATCATTATCAATGGAGATGGTTGCGGTTATAACATTATTGGAACTTGCCGGATTTGCCTGTATTTCAAAACTTGATTCATCAGGTTCACTGATTGAATACACCCCGTTATCATTGATCACCTGATCACCGTCTATCCTTCCGGGTAAACCCAAATGCTCCAACTCCAATTGATCAAAGTCTCCATCTCCCCCATCTCGCGAAACCGGACGAATATAGTAGCTCTGAGCATTCGCGGCAGCCGATAAAATATCCTGGCGAACCGCATCACGATTGGCTTGTTCTGCTCTGGCTGATAAGAAATGCATTGCAACTATCGTAGCTATACCTATCAAGATCGTCATTAAAATTACCAGTAACAGTTGTTGTTGGCCCATAACGTTCTCCCATTATAGAAACTTTGTTAATACTGACATCTGGTTTAACTATCTGTGATAGCTATTAAAAATCATTTCAGAATTGATCGTCTATATTCTGTAACAGGTTAATTATATAAAATATTTTACCAAGAAAATCAAGAAGTTAATAGCTTTTATCTATTTGATTTGTATAAACTTTGAGGTTATTCTGCGGATCAATCATATTAAACCGAAAAGAATGCTAAGCATACGCAAAGCCTTTCCCGGGTAACAATGGGAAGTACAAAATGATGAATTTTAAAAACTTTACATGCTTTGCGGTTTATTACTTAGCGCACTCTGTGGGTTTAAAACACCTATCGCAGTCCGGGCTTATTCGAAATTTATGCATATGTAACATGAGTTCGATTAAAAAATGCGTAGAATTTCTGCGTACATCTGCGAATTAATCCCCCGACCTGCGGTACGGGGCAAGAGCGAAACTCAGCGAGAAACCTACTTTTTTTTCTATTTCTCGCTGATTATCGCAGATGATTTCGCTGATTTACGCAGATACATAAATTCTGATTTATAGCATGAAGTAATTCAGTGCTACATTAAATCGCACAAAATCAATTGAATACATAAATTCTATATAATAAAAAACAATTGAACATAGGTTTGTGAAACATGCATCAGGTTAAAGTACCTGATGCATGCATTACCCGATATCTTTAGTCCATTTTCAGCATTCTGTAGTACATGTGATAGTATTCAAAAGGCATCATCACCAAAGGATCGCCTTTGTGATCTATCATCATTTCAAGATATTTAACCATTGGATCTTTGTCGCCGGGCTCCTCGATACCCATCAGCGAAAGCAGTGACGGTATTTGAAACAATGGCGGTTCCGGGCCTTCCACTATTTCAAATTTTTCATCTTCCGGTATGCCGGCTTGCTCCCTTGCCATGTGGATTGCCGCATAAAGCGTACCCAATTCATCCACCAGTCCGATATCAATGGCATCTTCACCGGTCCAGACCCTGCCGGCAGCGACTTCTTTAACCTCATCATATTCCATCTCCCGGCCATCAGCCACTTTATCAATGAAGCGGTCATACAAAGTATTTAATCGATCCACAAACTGTGCGCGTTCTTCCTCCGTCAAGGATCTGTCGGGCAGTGACAATCCAACCAGCGGCAATGAAGGCCCAAACATCAAATCCGCTGACTCGCCCCGCTGTACGTGATCGGTATGTAAATTCAAATGATCGCTTACTCCGTCATCATATAACCAACCGCCTATCACCCCGATACTTCCGGTTACGGTATTGGGCAGCGCCATTATCGTATCGGCATACATCGAAATCCAGTAACCTCCTGAAGCAGCGACATTTCCCATCGAAACAATCACAGGTTTTTCCTCCGCAGCTTTTCGCATCTGTTCTGCAACCAGATCAGATGCGAGTGCATCACCGCCGGGTGAATCCGCCCGCATGACAATGGCTTTTATGTCGTCATCTTTTCTCATTTTTTTAAACTCGGAGGCAAGCTGCCTGCCACGAATTCCGACTTCTGTCATTGTTGGGCCGATGGCGTAGAGCACCCCGATTTTCGGGTCGGCCCCCCAGCGATCATCGCCGGGAAGCTGATATGTTACCAGGTCGCCGGGACTCGTTCGCCTTTTTGACTCACCTTCAAGTGATTCAATCACGTCGTTTATATCGGTGTGGCGAACAAGTGTATCCACTAAACCGGCTTCAACAAGCTCATCCGGCAATAAGCTGGCACCGAAATTGATCAGCGAATCATAATCGGCCTCATTCAATCGCCGCTCATTAACGATTCCATCGCGTGCCAGGTCATAAAATCCGTCAATCAGCTGTTGGCGCTGTTCGCGGTCAGCATCCGACATGCCGGTACGGGATATGGTTTCGAATGCAGATTTATACTCCATTTCGCGAAATTCATCAACGCCTACCCCAACTGATTCCATCAAATCAGCGAGATAGGTGCTGCCCATCACATAGCCGGGAAGGTTTAAGCTGCCTTCAGGATCCATCACCACTTTATCAGCCTCGGATATCAGATGTAGCGCATTCATCCCTCCCCTTTCCAGATATAGAATCACATTTTTGCCTTCAGCTCTGAATTTTTTCAGCTCATCGCGAACTTCCCATACCATTCCCTGGCTTAGTGCCATCGCGGTTGCATTAACTACAATTCCTGATACAGAATCATCTTCCCTCGCTTCTTCAATGCCCTCCAGTGTCTCTATCAGTGTTCTGGAATCATCAAAAAAACGACGGCTCTGATAACTCATAGAGCCCCTCAGGTTTACGTCAACATATTTTTGATCATCTCTGAAGTAGGTGTCCGCAATATTGCGGTCATATGCACCTAAGCGAACACTGTAAGAGTTGAATGAGTGTTCCAGATCAGTATCCATATGGCTTTGCACACTTGCTCCGCCTCTTCCGAAGCTGATTTGCAAACCACCTGTCACTCCGACATCGTGGATATAACGCGATGTGATTCTGACACCTGGCAAGGCTTCTACAGAAGCCCCGGCCGACCAGGTCGCATCAGAAAAACCGTCTTCCGAGTTTACCGCATAATCTCCGAAAACCGTAACATTTTCAGTACCAAACGGCCGAATACCAAGGTCTGCTACACCTTCGTAGTCGGCTCTTTCAAGACTTCTGGTGCCAAAGAGGCCAATTGACATATACCTGTTAGGCCGGGTTAGTGTGCCCATCGATATATTTGAATCAAACCCGCGTCCTTCACCGTCTCCCCCATACCAGCCGTAACCTAAGCCAAAACTTGCATTTTCATCCCCGAATGCGGTCGATAACCGGTAGTCGGTGCTCCTGAAATCATCATTGCCTATGGTTACCGCACCGAATCCCAAATTCGGTCCGCCGGCAAAAATCCCCCAATGATTCAGATCAAACCCATCATAATCATTCCATTGGAACAACAAATCCCCCTGATGCATGGTCGCCGGCATAGCAGGATTATCATATCCGTAAAGCCCGAATTTTAATGAACCCGGCGAACTCATCAAGAAATCTGTTCGATTATGATATTCGGTAAAACCCAGTTGCGCCCGGGCAGGAACCACAAACATCAATATCAACACGGAAATTATAACTACTCTTTTCATAGGACTTTAATATTTAGGTGATTATACAAGTTCTGAGATTTTAACTTAATCAATCGGTTTCCTTAACAAAAAATTTGTATAAGATACTCACAAATAAAGCAAATTTTTCATACAAATTAATCACTTGTTTGGGGAAAAGTGCCAACCATTTCTAAACCACAGAGAGAATGAAGGGACCCTTAACCGAGGGCTTAGTTGTGCCGGGACTAATCTGTGGAATTGGGGTAATTAGGGTAATTAGGGTAATTGAGGTAATTAAGGAATTCAGGCTAAGTGATAAATACCTCAATTCATCCAACTATCCAATTACCCAATTACCTAAATTACCTTAATTACCTTAATCACCCAATTACCTAACTCTGATAGCAGCATTCACAAATTTTCATATTTTCAATTTATATCCGTGATCCGAACCAAAATATTATGATTGACGTTGCAATTCCTGATTCAAGTCCAATATCTACCTCATGAGCGATACGGTAATCATAGCTGAGAATCTTACCAAACAATACGGCAATGTGACCGCTGTCGACAATATTGCATTCAAAGTTAACAGAGGTGGATTCTACGGATTGCTTGGACCTAACGGCGCCGGTAAAACCACAACTATGCGAATGATCTGTCAAGTAACCCCTGTTACTTCCGGGAAGCTAACGGTGCTGGGAATGCAAACAGGCCGGGATGATCGGAAAATCCGTGCCCGGCTTGGAGTAATTCCTCAAATCGATAATCTTGATGAAGAACTCTCCGTGCGTGAAAACTTGATAGTGTACGCCCGCTTCAATGACATTGACCAAGAAACAGCTGCAAGAAGGGCTGATGAATTTCTGGATTTCATGGAGTTATCAGGTAAAACAGAATCCGATATTCGTTCCCTGTCCGGAGGGATGAAACGAAGATTAACACTTGCCCGCGGGCTAATGAATAATCCCGACATACTGATACTGGATGAACCGACCACCGGTCTTGACCCACAGGTTCGCATTACCTTATGGGATAAACTTGAAGAGTTAAAAAATCAAGGTGTAACCATTTTGTTGAGCACACATTATATGGATGAGGCCGAAAGACTTGCCGATTATTTATATATCATGGACTACGGCCGGATTAAAGCTGAGGGACAGCCCAGAAAACTTGTTACAGATCAGGCAAGCCGTGATGTTGTTGAAATTCGCCTCAACGGAATACAAAAAGAAAAGTTCACCGAATGGATTAAAAAGCAAGGGTTCAGATATTATCAAACCGGGATGGATCGCATCAGCTTTTACAGTGATGATGGCTATTCGCTCACCAGGGCGCTGACCCGTTTCGGGATCGACTCCGGTAATATTTACCAACGTCCCGGAAACCTCGAAGACGTATTTTTGAATCTCACCGGCAGAACACTCAGAGAATAAATAATGGCAGAATTGACGGATCAACCTATCCGGCTGAAAAGTGCTTTTCGTATTTGGGAACGAAATGCGCGCACCTACAGAAAGAAGTGGTATTACTCTCTGCTTCCACATTTTTTTGAACCTGTGTTTTACCTGCTTGGCATTGGTATCGGGCTGGGTGCATATATAGCAGCGGGAGGTGATTTTGAACAGGGGTATGTCGTTTTCATAGCGCCCGGGCTCGTTGCAGCATCTGCAATGAACGGAGCCGCTTTTGAGACTACTTACAATGTATACGTAAAGCTGGTTTTCCGTCAAATTTACGACGCCATGATCGCCACCCGCATCTCCATGAAAGATGTAATTATCGGTGAGTTGATGTGGGCGATGACCCGCTCCTTCATTTACGGCAGTATTTTCATGTTCATCACATTTTTCTTTGGAGTGCCCCTGATTCCCGAAATGCTACTGGCACCGGTTGCTATCATGCTGATCGGTTTCTGCTTTGCTTCAATCGGCCTGGCCTATACTTCTTTCATACATACCATTGATTTTTATACCTACTACTTCACGCTCTTCATCACTCCCCTGTTTTTATTCAGCGACATCTTCTTTCCGGTAGCCGATCGGTTCCCCGACTTTCTTGTATGGATAGCGTATGCAACTCCTCTTTATCACGGAGTGCAGTTAATGCGGGGCTGCGCCACCGGAGACCTGAGTGCCTGGCTTATCAGTGCACCTTACCTTATAGGTGTTGGAGGATTGCTGATTACCGTCGCCGTTCAGAAGATGCACAAAAGAGTTGTATTCTGAAATCAAATGATCAAAAGGCTTAAGGCCTGAATTTGATTATTTTAATTTTCAGGGTTTTTGTGAGTAATTGTCAGGATGTTAGTTATGGCACTTGTCGTAAAACAAAGAATAATTTTAAAAAAACTTAGTGCCCGTTGTGGTTAGACAAAATGGGCAGTTTCACCAAGGTATTAGTGCTAACATACTGCTGATTTAGAATCGAACTCAGGCCAAATGATTTCTGATCACCTTGCGCCCGATGCTAATTGCGCTAACCACTTCAGTGGATCAGTTCCATCAGGGCGCCAATCAATGCCGGGAGATTGTGCATTGGCAAGCAAATCGCATTTTTCGGCAGGCAAACCATGCTTATCGATTACCTGATCATCCTCAACATATAGATTTTGAATAAGATGATGTTGATCCTCCAGGATTTTGCCGGGAAGCTCCCGATTGCCTTTTATCCACGTGATCACACACGGAGTTTGCGGAAGATCCTCATCAGATCGAATTAAAAAAAGTCCGGCAGGTATAGCCGCTTTGCCGGTAGCCCGGGCAAAAGCGAATTCACGCTGTACCATCTCATTATTCGACGGATCATTTTCATCCATCCGGTTTTCAATTGCAGCCCGTAACTGCGGTTCAACTTCATCGAGTCCGTATGGACTCAAAATGGCTTTAACTGAGCGACAACCGTTTCCCTGGTAGCGAAGAATACTTTCACTAAGATTATGAAAATCACTATCCGAACATCTCTCCATCCATGCGATTGAATACGCCGCAGTTCGAATGAGCCGGTTTTCGGGCTGACACTCACAACCAAGCTCATGCAGTTGCTTCCACACCTCAGGTACCGTTTCTTCGGATCCGGAGAATAATACGCCATCGATGTTATTTAATGACAAGTAACTGAGATTCGTATCAAAAATAATTGTGTCTGAAAATCCGTGTTCCGAAAGAGATTGCAGCATACCGGTTGTGAGTGCGGCATCCCGGCGGGAGATTTTACCCGTGAACCCAAAACCGCTAACCAGCACAGCAATAATATCTTGCAGGCCAACAAGCGGTAAATTTCCGGAATGCAAACAAAGTATGCGGGAGGTTTCCTTATTGGCAACACCTTCATCAGTTACTCCTGCATTTTCTGCCCATTTCTTCAAAGCGTCTTTAGTGACGGTTCGCTCCACTTCCCGGAGCCGGTGAAATACATCGCGCCGCTGATGCCCTTCATCAACAGCTTTATCAATTGCCACTGAAAGGCTACCTGTGTCGTCAGAAAGCCAGCTCTGAATGGATTCACAAATTGTTGCTATTCTTTCGTTCAGCTTCAATCTTCTTCAATTAAAAAATTGCACCCTCTTAACGCCCCGCCGGTGGAGCGTCCCAGTATCTGAAATGAATGATCCTCGTTGAGAATTCCAAGGTCTTCCGTTTGAAAAAATGAACAACTGTATAAATTTGCCAGATCGAAAATACCTACAAGGCCTTCTTTCCCATAATCAACATTCTGATCCGGCGCATTCTTATCCTTTACTGTCACTCTTAATGTAGGAGACGGCTTAAACCACATATCACCGTCGGCATATGCCTGACTGAGCATTTCCGTCATACCATACTCGGAATGTATTTTTTCCGGGCTGATATGAAATCCTTCAGACAGTTGCTGCCTTAACTCGTCTTTGGTCATTTCGCGCCGGTGCGTTTTCATCCCCCCTGTCTCCATGACTATAGTTTCCTCCGGCAGGGTAATATCCTGTTTCTCAATCCAGTCCAGCAATCCGAAAGCAGCGCCAAACAGAAGAATCGGCCGCTCTTCATTTTCGTATAATTTATAAATGTATGATTCATCGGGAGGATTTTTTACATCCAGAAATTTGCTGGCACCGCTTTTGTCTCTGTCAATCAAATACCGGATCATATAGATCAGAGAAGATTTCGGATTATCATTATATCCGGGCGTGTAGGCCAGTATCAGCGGATCCCGAATACCGTAGGTCGAATCAAAACCCATGCTGATTGCCCTCTCATATAGCGATGCTTTGGCCACATGATGCCGGCTTTTTTTCATAGAAGATGTACCGCTGCTGAAAAAAAGCAGTTCCGGTTTTTCAAATTCATCACTCATTACCGGTATTTCACGGAAAAGTTCAACGGGAACCAGCGGGATATCCTCAAGTTGCTTCGGAGAGTAGTTTTTGCCGTACAACGTTTCAACAAACTTCCGGTAGGGCTCAACATGCTTAACCTGATACCGGAATACTTCTAACGCTTTGTCTTCAAATGGGATGCCTGGATCAAATATCTGATCTTCAAGAGTACGCATGAAAATTACTTTCCGGATTACTGATGTGTAAAATCCGATTCACGAACAATCAGCAGATAAATTACCGGTTAACATGAGAATTTACCACTTTAAACAAAACAGGACTCCACCGACAAGATGAAGTCCTCGAATGTATAATACAGATAGAAATAGATAAACCGCCGATAAGAGAAGCTATGATTTATTCAAAATCGGTGTTGAGTCGATAACGGGCGATGCGGTCATTGCCGGTATCGGCTACGAAGACCGTGGGGTCTCCACTACCGTCCGGATGGAAATACGCGACGCCACTCGGGTTTCTGAACTCTCTTGGACCAGAGCCGGTGCCACCAAAAGAAACGGAAATCGGGCGGTCGACTGTAGAACCGGCCGGAGGGTTCACTCCCTCAACACCGCTTGTCTGGAACAGATAGAGACTGTCTGTGGCGGTGTCAGTAACAAATATATGGCCGCGGCCATCACCAGAAAAAGCAAGCCCGCTGGGTTCTCTGAAACGTTCTTCTTCATACAAAAAACGGTCTGCGCGGCTGGTATCGGTGTCCAGCAGTTCTGTATTGGGTGAATATTCAAGACCGTCCGGAGTCATCTCAGCATTAATCCAAAGCACGCGGAAAGAGACGGAAGTGGTGGTATCAGCCTGTGCGATCAGAAAGCTCAAATCATCATCAACAGTCTCGCTTTGCGGAGGCGTTGCAAATGTGGTTATTGCACTTGGGCCAACCGCACTGATTAATGACGGCGATGCCGGATTCAATGCTCTTACCTGGCTTGTATTGCGCATAGTGCCATCTGAATCCTCATCAAAAATCATCATCGTATTGTCAGGTGCAACAGCTTGACCGATTTGATTAAGTGGACCTCTTCGTGTAGCATATAGCGTATTATCCGAGAGTGCGGCAAGACCTGTAAATTCTACAAATTCATCGTTATTCGGGCTTTCCCGGTCAAGACGGGCGCGTTGAGTTGAACCAGTGGGCTGGCTGGCATCATCAAACGGATGAACCACACGATCAACCAATTGCGGGTCTTCCTTATTTATATCGCGGAATTTATAGATTGCCGGCAAGCTCCATTCTATGTCTTCGTCTACAGCTGTTACGACGGTATCGAACCTGGCAGATACATACACATTGAGGTCACGATCCTGGGTAACAGCAACAGCTCCGTCAAGTTCTATAGTTTCATAATGGCGGCCGGCCCGATCAAGCAGATGCAGCCCAACTTTGTCGGTTATATAAACAAGCTCATCATAACCCACAAAAACATCTGTAGGCTCCACGAAGTCTTCCCAGAAAGGCAACAGCGCGGCATAGCCGACTTCATCGAGAATCAAATCCGGATCTATTCTACCCTCATCGAATACTTCATCGGTAGTTTCATCCCCTTTGGTTCCGAAAATAGAATCGCAGCCGGCTTGTATAATTAATAAAACCGGAAACAGCGTTAACAAAATTAGTCTATTGGAAATCAGAGTCTTAAACATATTATAAATCAAATCTTAAGGAAATTCGGTGCATACTTCCCAGATATTCTCTGGTGTTAAAGCCATAGTCGGCTCTTACGGCATAGTCGTAGAGTGGAAATCTGAACCCCGCTCCAAACGACGGGAGATACGCTTCATCCGTACTGAATTCATATCCACCCCGGATAAAAAACCGGTTGAGATAATTCAATTCTGTTCCAAGGCTAAATTGCTCCTGAGAATCTGCCGGGTTTGTAACCTGCCCGGTTAGAGTCAAGATTGTTCCGTTACGATCCAAAACATCAAAAGCGGAGCCAATTATAAAGGTTGTTGGCGGTGAAATAGATGAAAATTCATCATACACAATATATCCATCATCATCGGTTTCGGCGTCACTTTCATTTGGCCCGGGACGTCTTCGGGTATCTCCACCAGGGGTAGCATCAAGGCCGAAGTGATTCAAACCAACGGCAAATCTCAGGCCGGTATCCCCGACCCGGTAGAAAAAGCCGACATCAACCAAGGCAGTTTGAGTAGTAACTTCCTCAATTCGTTCGTTAAGATATTTTACCGTTACTCCATAACTAAAAAGTGAACTCAGCTCCTGCCCGACCGTGAGTCCGGCAGCAAGGTGAATGGTGCGAAAATTACGACCCGTGCCCGTTCGCTGCAGTTCGGTGGTTTCCTCCATTTCTCCGGAATCCAGCATTTGCAGTGATGCGCCTATTGAGAAATCTCTGATGCGGTGCACATATCCGACATAGTTCATGGAGATGTCTGCAAAATATTGGGTGTGTCCGATGATCGCCTGCGAATTGTCAAGCTGAGCTGTCATCGCGGGGTTCCAGTAAAGCCCGGATGCATCATCAGCATCCGCAACACTTGAAAATCCCATTGCGGAAGAACGCGCATCAACTCCGATTTGCAGGTATTGAAACCCGGAGGTGCCCGACCGTGCTTCGCCAAATCCCGGCAATAACTGACCGAAGGATGCAGCCGGCAACAGTATTAAGATGAAGAATAATAAGAGTAAGCGTAGAAAATACATTAGCAAGGGAAGTTACTATCAAAAAATTTCAGTTATCAGAATTCAAATGACAATCCGAACATGATGTGTCGCGGTTCCAGAAAGTTTGCCGGATTGAGATAATCAGGGCGGTTATTATCGCGGGGATCAACATACCGGGGATCCCGAACATTTGCCGGTACATCATAAGAGCGGTCGTCCCTGAGTGCTTCAAGCTCCTCCTGTGATTCAGGATAATCCTCGCGGTAACCCTCTCCGGTAACAGGGTTAATGATTGCCGGGTTTTGATTATTGAACAGATTGGAAATCTCAAGAAACATGGTCATTTCCGTACCTCCGAGTTCGAACCACTTTTGGAGGTTAAAATCAAAATTCCACCATGCGGTGCCACCTTCTGAGAAGCGGTCTGACGGGTCGGTGCTCCGCTCATAAATTGGCCGCCAATTACGCTCTCCCGTAATCGGATGACGCTGATTATCTATGAATTCATTTGGCGTATAGCGTATGCCGCTCCTATAATTACCTGACAGGAATACCCGAAACTGGTTCAGTCCCGGTAAGTCAAACAAGTTGTTTTCACGATCATAAGTGATGTTAACTCTTGCAGTAATATCCCAGGGGCGATCCCAGGCGAGCGGAGTTTCTACATTCGAACCGAACGCCTGGCCGCCAACAATGATATCTCTGAGAGCATCATTGGATGTGGAGCTAAGGCCTTCGGCTCTTGAATAGGTTGCCGTAAGCGTGCCGCGGAACCAATCAGCATATCTTTTGATGTAAGTTGCTTCAACACCGCGTACCCTTGCAAAATCACCGTTAACACGATAAGCCCGCTCAACTTCCCTGCCGGTTGCATCTTCGATCAACAGGCGCTCTGAAGTAATAAAATCATATTTGTCGTTCCAGAAAGCTGAAATGTTCAAAGCATCGTTGGCCGTGAGCTGATTTCGCAGACCCACTTCATAAGAAATATCGACTTCCGGGTCAAGATTGGGGTTTCCAAGCTCGGCCATGAACGACTGATCCTGGTAAAACGGGTCTAAACCTGTATAAATATGAGACGGGTGCGGCAGTTTAGTTTGATGTCCGTAGTTGAAATACATCATCTGGTTTTCACGCACCGGGAATGAAACACTTATTCTCGGCAGTAATCTTGCTTTGAAACGGTTGCCAAAAAAGTTGTGAGTTGAATCCATATAGTCGTCCCTTACCTCGTCGGGAATCGGCGCATCAGGATTATCAACCGCATCGTCGACAAATTGCCCGGGGAACCAGTATTCAAGGCGAACACCTAAATTCGCAATCAATCCACGATAGCGAACCTGATCGCTAATGTAAAAGGCACCCTGGCGGGGCTCTACCTGCCAAATGTCGCTGGATTCACCAAGGCGTTGCGTCTGGGTAAAAGCGTCGTCCTCATCCACTCCTTCGCCTATAGCGATCGGGGCTCCTACCCACGGTCGTTCAATGTCAATCCACTGATAGTCCAGAAATTTCATTTCAAAGCCTACCCGTAACCGATTCTCCTGATCAAAGAAATAGCGGGTAAATGAACCTTGCAGGGTATAATCTTCGGCATAGTGATCGTGCCAAAGGCTCGCGAGGCCTTCGTTATTGGCAAGGCCCGGTCCCGGCAATACATATCGAAAATCCTGGCCGGTTTCAAACTCATCCACTGGTGGTGTTACAATACTTTCAGCGTCAAAATCACCATCTACACGCTCGGGTCTCCAGTCTCTACCGTTAACATCAGTGCGCAGCCGTGTAAAAAGCCTGCTGAACTGAACATCATAATACGTGTTTGAATCCAGCGTGTGCGTCCACTTCACATATGCAAGTTTACTATCGTGAGTGTATGTATTGGCATTATCCAGATTAAGTGAATGAAAAAACTGATAGCCTGGGCGTATTTGCGTATCATCACCCACTACCTGCAACATTCGCGTATTTTGATTAACAGTTAATGAGCGCTGATATGCTGCATCTATACGCATATGACTTCTCGGCCGCCAGGTAATTCGTCCCATACCACTCCACCTGTTGTCCATACGCGGGGTCCAGAAACTATCATTATCAATAAGTGATGTTTGAAGATTATCCGGTGCGTTGCCAAAGTGATTGTTGGTAAGGTTGGCCTGGCCAGTCACAAAAAATGTGAGATCGCCCGGCAAGGCTAATCCGATATTATCAAGCACATGTTCATTTAATAAACTCGGACCACCGATATTAAACTCATAAACATCAGTAAAGAAGTTACTGGATCGATCTGTGCTTTGCCCGAGATTGTCCCTTTTATGAGAGAAGTATCCGGAAAACTCATCCCCACCTGTACGGGTTTCAACTGAAACCATTCCTGAGGTAACGCCACCGTGCTCGACATCAATACCGCCGGTTGTAACCTCGACATCCTGGAGAGCTCCGGAACCAAGATCAAGCCCCATGCCGGTACCAGACAATGGATCCTGTGCAGAAACGCCATCCACTTCAAAACCGGTTTCCTCGGCACGGCCGCCCCTGATATACATCCCGGAGGGGTCACGAATTACACCGGCCTGCATTCCAATTACTTCATCAACCTGTCGAACATTGGCGGCACGAATGTCCTCGCGGTCCATACCCGTACTGGTTGAAGCTTGTTCAATATCAAATATCGGACGTTCACCGATAATCATCACTTCCTCTTCAGTGGAAAGCACCTCGGGTTGCATCTCGATATTAAGTTCTTTGGTTTCTCCGGATTCTATTTCCACGCCGGTTATGAGAGCTTCCTCATAACCGACATACGTTACCCGCAAGGTATATTCGCCGGAACTGATTCCCTGGATTTCATACCTGCCTTCAGTGTCGGTCGAGGTACCGAAATCAGTCCCCTGAATCATAATATTGACACCGATAAGCGGATCTCCTTCTTCGCTGTCGGTAACCACACCCTCTAAGTTACCCGGTTGGGCATTAATGATTGATAAAGGATTGAGCCCTACTATTATCGCAAATGCAGAAATTAATAAAGTTTTGACCATAGCATTATGGGTTTTCAAATTCGAGTTGGTCAAGCAGGTATTGCATTGTTTCTTCGAGTGGACTTTCTTCGGTGAAGTCCCTGAGAGTAATTCCAAAATAGATCACTGATTGATTTTCCGTCATACCGGATAGCAGTTTACTGAAATCATGTTCATTACCGCCGGTAAAGTCTCCATCATACAGTTCATGGGCATCTCCGTCCGGAACCATCGGGTTAATATTCGCATATCCGGTAGATAGTTCGAGTGGATCAAGTTCATCAATCAACGGAACCAGCTCCGAACCGAAAGGCAGGGTAAACCTCTGCTGGCCTGGTGGAGGATCTTCAAAAGCGTTAGTCGGAAGCAGTGAAAATACCGCTTCTTCATTCTGGCTGGATACAGTGCGAGATGGAATATTGACAAACATTGTACCGCCCTGATCGAAAAAATCAATGGTTGCTTCAAGTGCAAACAGAAAATTGTTCTCGAGGTCATCAGATACCCAGTAAATGTGATCCCATTTTGCGAGTGCATTATTTAATGTGGGATCAATTGGTGTAGGCAATACATCACCTGATGGTATCAGTGCTTCAGCGATTTCCCAGTAATCAAATTCAGTATAGCCCGCATTGGCAAGAAGCTCAGAATGAAATTCCCTTTCTCCTTGAGTAGCTCCTTCCACATCGTTTATGAATAAAATATTAGAAGTTTGCTCTTTGATGTACCATTCAAGTTCAGCAATATTGCTCTCAGCAAGAGACTGGTCAAAAGCTCTGATATTTAATGTATTATCACTGTTTAGCTCAATACCCTCAATAAACTCGCCGGTAGGATTCAGTGCTCTGCCGACAAATACTTCCGCTGAATAGGTACCGTCATCAGCCACATTATCCTGATCAATTTCGAGAGTGACGAAATCAGTTTCGGGGTCGAGTTCCACCCATTCACCCTCATCGGGGTCATTGACATTTAATTCAATAAAATTCAGATCTTCATCTCCGTCGGGATCAGAAGCTTCAAAACCAAAACTCAAATATGAGTAGGTAGTGTCCGGCGGAGTTTGGGTTGGATCAAAGTTGATCTCAGGAGGAGTATTTTCAATCGGAAATACAACGGAAGCGCCTTCCGGGTCGCGCAATCCTTCATTGTCGATAGCTCTCACATTAAATTTCACATCAGCTATCTCTTCCCCTTCGGGAATTGGAAGTACCAGGGTGGTATCCGTACTTTCGGTATATTCCCAGTTTTCACTTTCGGTATCCCCCGGGTCACACTCTTCATCCCCAATGCATATTTCATATGCTACGACATACCCGTCGGGGTCATCTCCCCACCATTCAACGTCTACCCTGCTTGCCAATCGCTCATCCTCGGGGAGATTGATATTATCAATAGCTAAAAACGTTCGGGGCGGCTGATTTTCATTGAAATCACCTGACAGCGTATCCTCACAAGCATACGCGACAACCCCTGCAAGAAATATAAATAATAGTAGTCGTAGCCTTTTCAGCATCAGAGAAATTGAATTAAAAAAAATAATTAAAACATTGAATTTAATAATGCGGAACCGTGGCAAGCCACAGTTCCGCATTTACACGTCATTTACTTAACAAGCATCATCTGTTGGGTAATGGAGGTGTCACCGGCTTCAAGGCGGTAAATATACATGCCGCTTGAAAGCTGTGAGCCGTCAAACTCAACTGTGTATGTACCAGAAGACTGCTCCTCATTTACCAGCACCGAAACCTCGCGACCAAGCACATCATATACGGTTAATTGAACATCACTGCGTTCGGGTATCTGATATTCAATATTGGTATTGGGGTTGAAAGGATTCGGATAATTCTGTTTGAGCTCTACCGTCTGAGGCACATCAACATCATGATCTTCGCTTGAAACGACATCGGCATAGCCAGCTGTCACCTCAGCATAAGTCGGTATGAATTCGGCTCCGTCTTGATCAGAAACCTGAACTTCGCCATCACCGTCGTTGCTAAGGAATACCGTCCACTGGAATTCACCGGTATCTTCTTCGTCGTATCCGGCATCTTCAAACGCCTGCTGGAGTTCAGCAGCTGAAAGCTGTACCGATACTGTGTCTCCATCGACTTCATACTCTTCCGTTTCTATAAGCGGATCATCAAAATTGTTGCCGTTGGACTGAAGCACGAAGCGGTAGTTAACATCGCCTCCGTCGTAGGAGGTGGAAGTCTCCCAGAGAGCCACATTGTCTTCATCAACCACAATAGTACCCTCCGGAGCACTTTCATCACCGGTTTCTGCTCTTTCCGGGTTTTCAATGGCGTGCAGGCTGAGCTCGCGAACCGGCCAGGTATAGCTTTCATCTGTTACCAGGTCATCGAGATCCCGCAGGTGAATCTTCGGATTGCCGAATGAATAGGCTGAAAATCCATACACTTCATCAAACTCAGCACCAATTCTAACATTGGCATTCAAGTTACCCGGCACAGTGGTGCTAAAATCACCTGTAACTTCACCAAAATCAGGGAAGTCATTGATTCGCAGCGTTGGCCCGTCAGGATCATCCTGCTGTGCAACCGCCCACTCACCGAAATCACTTGGATCATCAGCCTGATTGGTCTCAGCAAAAACATCCTGCAGACGGATGACCATGCCCTCGTACGCTGCTCCGTTATTAGAAGTGGCTTCAGATACTGTAAGTGTCGGTATATAATCCAGTAAATCATTGATCAGATCATCAAGAACGCCACCGGATGTATATTCGATTTCATCCAGATAGGTCTCATCAAAATAATCACCATCATCATCAGTCGGTGCAGAAATGACGGCATCTGTTATAGTGATTTGTTCACCACGCTCAAGATCCTCGACACCGGGTGATGAAGCGCTGATCGGCACGCCTGACCATTCTTCAGCCGCATCATGAATCACTACGAATCCGGATTCATGGTCTGAAATTACCACTGCATCAATTTCCATATCCACTTCGCTCAGGTCAAGATCAATCAGCGGGCTATGTCCACGCCTGCTGTCAGTTGTCCTCTGAATAGTAGAAATTTCAGTGATAGCATCACCCATTTGGGTGAATTCCATATCCAGGACGTTACCTGCATCATCCGTGTCACCATCAGAAAACCGGCCGGTGATGGATACAACATTTCCTTGCTCATCTTCGGCATCAACGGTGGCGGAAATGGTAAATGTTACCGTTTCAAATGCACCAAATTCTTCGAATTCATAAGAATAGCTTCCGTTGTTTTCATCCATATCTGCCGAACCTTCGTTGCCTTCAGAAGTTTCGTAGCTTACCTGCACATCATAAACTTCCTCTCCATCGGGTCCCTGAATGTCCGCAGAAATTTCTACTTGTTCACCGGGCCCGGGTTGAGTTTCAGAAATCGAGTAGTTGGATATACTTGGAGGAAATCCTATCTCTTCCAAATCATTAGGCCAGTCATAATCGGGATTATTGGGATCGGTTGTCCGTCGCTCTACATCATCGTCGGTGCCCCACCACAACACGCCATCTTCCATGGCTGCAATTTGAAGAGTGGAGAGCTCATCGCTTTCATTAAGGTCATAAGGATCAAAGTTGTCCCAGACTACGAAGCCGCTTACGTTAATAATGGTACCGCTGGGCGGTGGTTGAAATACGCCATCCGCTTCAAACCCGGCCTGTTCTTCAACCCTGCGGTAGTTATATCCGTCACGGTACCCGCCTTCAACATCATTTCTGTCGTTACGGTAACGCAATGATACGTCGCGTAACCAGGCAGGTATACCATTTTCATCAATCCAGTAGAAATTAGGCCGGCCGCTGTCATCAAGATCGGAACCTATAACTTCCGTTTCTTCAAATCTTACATACGCGTTGATGTATTTCTCGTACCCTTCAGGATTGAATGTGTAGGTGCCATCTTCAGCTTCCATGTTAATTTCATCCATGCTTATTTCCCAGGGTTCGAGCAACTCCCGATAATCGGCCAACGCCTCGCTACTAAGCACATTGCCTATAAAACCAGCCTCATCCGGATCGAACTGCACGGTGTTGCTGAAAAATTCATGAGTTCCCCGCATGTTGACTAAATCGCCACGCTCAAGGGTTTCAAAATCTCCGACATCTGAAGCAACAACCTGCATATACATGCCTTCACGGCCCTCTTCAAGCGCATTTCTGTCAACTACGAAAAAATGAATCCGGCCGATTCCTACTTCATCAGGATCCTCTTCTTCTGTAAAGTTCGCAAGGCCGGAAGAGCGCGGGCTACTAATTACAATGGCTTCAAATTCTACCTGCTCTCCCACCATTGGGTGATCAGCAAAATCATCAGTTGTCTGAGGAGTTTCGTCATACGTGTTGAGTTCACGAATGGTCACCTCTTCATAATCCTGAGCCTGCACAGGGCTGTGCCACACCATAGCAACTCCCATTAAGCTCACCATTAAAAATCGTACAGTTTGTCTCATAGAAAGCGTGATTTTATTGGTTTATGTTTATTATTTCATTTTATGATGGCAAATTTACCTGTTTGTACATGATCAGAGTCAAGGTCGCGAACGGTAAACAAGTATAACCCGGTTGCGAGGTTTTGATTAGCCTGTGAAAGTAAATCCCAGGAGTGTTCACCTCCGGAAAAGACGCGGTTACTGCCGGCTATATCTCTGTACCAGCGTATGCCGCCTCCGTCGTATGATTCCGAGTTATGCTCCATTTTTGCTACTTTATTTCCGGCAAGCGTATACACTCTGATTTCTGCCCTGGCCGGCAGATTGGTAAAATTGATTTTTCGCGTAAACTCCGTTCCACCATCCCAGGCCGCATTTACACGGTACGGGTTGGGATAAACTCCAACCTTATTTTCATTATCATCACTGCTGAAGTTTTCATTGACCCTTGATCCGGGAAACACACTAACCGCATTGGCGGTAAGGCTGCTTTCAAGTGACTCGCGTCCTTCTTCTCCGCGATCAAATGCGGTAACGGCAAACTGGTATTGCCAGCCACTTAACATCCCGTCAATTTCATAGGCATAGTGATATTCCACATCATCATCATCATCAAAAGTAACCGGTTGGTCGAGTTCAATCTCATCGAATCCGATGTTATAGCCGTGATCAGAGTCAGCTTTATCCCATTGGCGAAGTTTCTCCCGGCCCGCGCTGATATCGCCCGTTAAATCGGCACCTGCCTTGGTTCGGTACAATCGATACCCTTCAAAATCTTTCTCATTTGAAACCGGGTCAACCGATTCCTCGGCTCTGTTATCCCAGTAGATAGTAGCGCCGCCTTCTTCAAGTTCGACCCTCATTTGGGGAACTGCCGGTGGTTCGGGAACCAGAAAGCGTTCCTGTTCACCGGTATCAGGGTCTTCACTGCCGTCATATAGACGAAACGCCCAATCTGCCATTTCTTTCAGGTTCTCACGGGATTCCGGGTTATCAAGTTGATCAAGAGGAGTATCGGCCGGAATCAACCCCTGATAATCACCTGGTTTCAGCGCAGCTATAAATGCTACGTAAACGGTAACCGTTTCACCAGGCTCTACCTCGGCAAAAGGTCCGAACCGATGAGTCTGCAGATAATTACCGTCACTGTCTTTTCCGTCAGCGCGAAGCTGTTCGACGACATCCTCAGGGTATTCAAAATAGTCCCATGCTTCATTTTCCAGCGTTAATCTGCCATATAGATCTTCTGTACTGGAAGGCTGATCAAACCGCCCCCCGGATTGATTAAACTTCCAAAATGTGGGGCCGACATTCGGCACTTCTTTGCCCGCCGCCAGGACTTCATCTTCGAATCGCGGATGATAATTCTGAACATCCCTGTATTCACTTCCAAGAATAATCGTACCGCCATAGGTGTCGGTTCTCGGATTATCCGCAGAACCGGAATCAAATTCGTAGAGCGTATAGAGTGAATCAATGTATCCGGCACCTGCTTTATTGAAAAAGGCTGAGCCGGTTTCTTCGGTAGTGTTTACATTTCTCACTACCAGGTTGGAATACAATCCAAAATAGAAATCCTCCCAGGTTTGCCCGGTGCTGTGTTCATGTGAGTTGTTGGTAATCTCGTATTTAATGATGCTGATTCCATCGGCAAACCCGAAATTCCAGTTATAGGCTTCCATTTCGACATCGGCATATAGTGGATCATCATGACCGGATATAGGCGTACCATTCACTACAGTTCGCCGATCCGAAAACTCAGCAACTAAATCCTGATGACTTACCGCATCTCTTCTGAAGAATTCTGAGTCAGGTATTGAGGAGCGTTCGAGAACGGGAGTACCGTCATTGGTAAATTCATACCCTGGCTCACCAATACGGGTATATCCCGACGGATTAGGAATGGCCGAGGTAGATACGCGAGTCTGGCCATCGTAATCAGCACCAAGCCAGATGCCCGCCTCGAACATATGCTCGGTTCCGCTGCCGGCGGGATATTGCATACTCGGGTTATCCGGCTGGCTGGATACATTCGGATTACCTACTGTGCCGATGTTTGAAAACCGAATCTCCATATTGCTGACGTCCACTGTCTGATGGTCAAAGACATATTGGGCAGTCAGTATCTGATGTGCGGAAAAAACTAAAAGTAGCGTAAGAAAGGATGTTCGTAGAAATTGTATCACTTTGTTCTCAATAATTACTGCTGGTTTGGAAGCGGTTCGAAGGGAGTCAAATATAGCTTATCATTAAAAGAAATTAAACTGTTATTTACCCTTTGTTGCATATTTCCGGATCGGCAGAAACGTATTCTCGCACAGTTATAATAACCTTTAACGCACAAATTAATTTAGAAATCTATGTATTCTAAATTAATAAAAAAACTTGTTTTGTCAAGATTTTTCACTGCAAATAAGGTTACTTTTTGGCCCCCTTAAGCTTCCGGCAACAGGGCAAATGTTTGTGATTTTTGCAGTGCCATTTAATTCAACAGCCCGCCCAAAATGCGGACAGCCGAATAAAATGGTAGTTAATTGTTGGTAATCGGTTCCCTCTGCGCACAACTCTGTGGGCTCTGTGGTTAGTCTAACCATCTTAAATTTTTATTTTTCGATTATAGGAATTAAGTTTCCCTTCCTCCAATTAACCATAAATTCGTACCCACCTACTCATGAAATTTGCTACTACGCTTCTCACCTTTTGCCTTTTACTCATTGCAAACACCGCCTACTCTCAGCTTTTTGAAGATTTTGAATCCGGCTCGAAAGGCGCTTATGCCAATGATGATGTTGACTTAAGCACCGGCAACTGGCAGTTTAATGACGCCCTGCTGGGTTCTCAGGATGGCGACAAAACAAACGGATCTCAATCAGCACGAATACGGGACGGCTACATCCAAATGAATTTTGACAAAT
>CAZDIA010000002.1:1368-2846 GCA_964505385.1 uncultured Chitinophagales bacterium | reverse complement strand
GGATCTCAATCAGCACGAATACGGGACGGCTACATCCAAATGAATTTTGACAAATCTGACGGAGCTGACTTAGTCAGTTTTTACGCTGCCAACTCCGGATTTTCAGGAGATACCGGCGGCCAGGTTCAGGTATCCTATTCCACCGATGGCGGCAGTAACTGGGAAGAACTGGGGGATGAAATCACTCTGGATGATGACCTTACTCAATACACTCTTGAAGCCGGTATCCCTGGAGAGATCCGCTTTGAATTCAGAAAAACCGATGGCAATCGTATCAATATTGATGATGTCGAAGTGACTGATTTTGCAGAAGCCGAAGACGAACCCACTATTGAAGTAAGTGCAGACGGATCATCCATCGGGAATAATTATCTCTATAATTTTTCCGGTATAACCCTGGGGAATTCGAGTTCTGCTACATTTACCATCCGCAATCAGGGAAATGAAACTCTGGAAATCAACTCCGTTGAGCTGGAAGATTACACCGCATTTTCCCTTTCCGGCCCCGATGATAGCGAACTTGAATTCGGAGAATCAACAGAGTTTGACGTGACGTTTGAGCCTGATGCCGTCGAAGATTATGAAAGCAATATCACCATTTCCAGCAATGCCGATAATTTTTCCGAATTCAATATAGATTTAGCAGGTTCCGGCCTTGAAGAAGGCGCACCCATCCCGATTTCGGAAGCGCGTGAAGCTTCACACGGCACTGAAGTCACGGTTACCGGCTGGGTAACGGTGGCTGATGAATTCGGAGGTCCCTTATATCTGCAGGATGAAACCGGAGGAATCCCTGTTTATGACTCAGCCACAATGAGTGGAGATTTTGACCTGGATGTATCACCCGGTGATTCGATAGTGGTAACCGGTCCGCGGGGTGATTTTAACGGCCTGGAGCAAATTACCGACAATGGCGGCGATGTAACATTCTCCATCTATCCGGAAAGTAACCAGATTATCGCGCCGGAAACCATAACGGTCCAGCAATTTAATACTGACGAATATCAGGGAGAGCTGGTCCTTATTGAAAATCTCAGCTTTGATGATAGCGGCACTTTCAGCGGGGAAGAAAATTATGATATCAGCGACGAAACCGGCAGCGGAGTACTTCGCATCGACGGGGACACCGATATTCCGGGAAGCTCAATACCCGACGAACCGACAACCATTACCGGGATTGCCGCCCACTACCAGGGAACGCCACAATTCCAGCCCCGCACGCCGCGTGATCTTGGCACGGATATCGTAGCATCCCGCCCTTTTGTAACACATGCCACCGCCACTTCTGCTACTTTTTCCTGGGAAACCTTAAGCGATGGCACATCGGAAATCGTTTACGGAACCGCGCCGAATAATTACGATCTGGGTGAAGTTTCCTCGGATGAACTCACCACCGATCACGAACTCACCATCGACGGACTGGAACCTGCCACCATCTATCACGCCTCCCTTCGCTCTGAAGTAGACGGACAGGTCAG
>CAZDIA010000002.1:0-1268 GCA_964505385.1 uncultured Chitinophagales bacterium | reverse complement strand
CCGGTAATTCAATCCGATGCAGGCGGGCGAACCGAAGGTATCATGCACAACAAAATCGCCATTATTGATTATCATGGCGGTGACCCTGAAGATGTTTGGCTTATTACCAGCTCCTGGAACAGCACTGACTCAGGCACCTTCAATCAATATCAGAATATGATTGAGTTCCAGGATCCCGCTATTGCCGGCGGTTATACCACAGAGTTCGAACAGATGTGGGGAGGAAGCGGCTCAAGTCCCGATGAATCTGAAGCAAGGTTCGGCACCAATAAGTCTATCGTAAATCCGACCGCCTTCTGGATTGATGATGTCTATCTCGAGCTTTACTTCAGCCCGCAAACAAATGTGGAAAACCGCATTATTGAGTCCTTTGAAGATGCTCAGCACGATATCAACATCAATACGATGGGGATTACACGGTGGCGATACCGCAATACACTCGAAAGCCGCCATGATGCCGGTATCAACGCCCGCGGAGTAATCGGTGACCGCAATATCGGAGGGCCGAGCTCAGATATCCTCGACGAGCTTATTGAGTTCGGCGATTTTCATGATCACGGCGCCAATAGCGAAACCCTGCTACACCACAAAGCAGCTATTATTGACGGGCAGGATGAATCCTACGGTAACGGGCATGTCATTACCGGTTCCATGAACTGGAGTGCCGGTGGTAATTTCAACAATGATGAAAACACGCTGTTTATTCACGACAACGACATCACCAATCTGTACATGCAGGAATTTGCCGCCCGATATGCTGAAGCCGGAGGTCAGGATGAGCTGGTGATTACCTCAACCGATGATGACCCGATTGCCGAACAGCCCGAGACTCTTGAACTTGATCAGAATTACCCGAACCCGTTTAATCCGGTAACTACGATCTCTTTCTCACTGCCACAGACCGATGAGGTTACGCTTACTGTCTATGATGTGCTTGGCCGGGAGGTCTCCACACTTATTGATGGTGAAGAGCTGCAATCCGGCACCCACGAAGTCAACTTCGACGGCAGCAATATTTCCAGCGGAGTTTACCTCTACCGGATTCAACTCAGCTCCGGCCAACAACTCAGCCGCCGTATGACCCTCGTGAAATAGCAGGAAAACTTCGGCTGGCCCACATTTTGCAAATGTGTTTGTCGTTTGTTGTTTGTCGTTTGTCGTCAAACCCGAAAGGGGCGCGATGTAACCCTCAGCTAAAAGGCAAATACCGCGGCGCGCTGACCTTTCGGGAGGATTTGGAGGGCACAGAACTCCTGCCAGGTCAGCGA
>CAZDIA010000001.1:103478-153690 GCA_964505385.1 uncultured Chitinophagales bacterium | reverse complement strand
AAAGTGTAAAACTTAAAGCATGGAAACTTTTGAAAGAATAATAGCTACACTGGAAAATTTCGTCTGGAACTTTCCCGAAACCGTCTTTGGGTATCAATCTCTGCCCTTGATGGTAGTTGTTTTGCTTGGTTTTGGAATTTTTATCACCATACGTCTTGGTTTTATCCAAATCCGACAATTCAAGTACGCATTTCAGGTTCTTACGGGACGGTACGATAAGCCTGAAGACAAAGGAGATATTAATCACTTCCAGGCACTTAGTACTGCGCTTTCAGCAACGGTGGGGGTTGGTAACATTGCCGGTGTAGCTCTTGCTATTCACATCGGTGGCCCCGGAGCTTTGTTCTGGATGTGGGTTACCGCTGTATTTGGCATGGCCATTAAATTTACCGAGTGTACGCTCGGCGCTTACTACCGGCAAACCAATGAGGATGGCTCCGTCTCCGGCGGACCGATGTACTACATTGAAAAAGGCCTGGGCCCAAACTGGAAATGGCTGGCAGTGCTTTTTGCTATCGCTGCTTCTATTTGCGCATTGCTTACAGGAAACGCGATCCAGGCCAATACTGTCGCCGATGTGATGTCATCAGATTTCAACGTCCCGGTTGAAATTACCGGCCTGATAACCGCAAGTATCCTTGCTGCCGTGATTCTCGGTGGAATTAAACGAATCGGTTATGTGACCGCCCGCCTCGTACCGTTCATGGCTGTCCTTTATGTTCTTGGAGGTTTGATCATACTGCTGATACACTATGATCAGATAATCCCGGGTTTTGTCACCATTTTTTCAATGGCCTTCAATCCACAGGCAGGGGCACTTGGTGTTGGTTCCGGTGCTCTGATTCTGACACTGAGCTATGGTGTTCAGCGTGGAATTTTTTCCAATGAAGCCGGGCAAGGCTCCTCACCTATTGCTATGGCCGCCAGTAAAACCGATCAGCCGGTACGCTCAGGCCTTGTTGGTTTGATCGGCCCGTTTATCGATACGATCGTCGTGTGCACCATTACTGGTTTGGTTATTATTGTTACCGGCGCATGGGACAGCTACCACAAAACCTCAGTTGATCCAGACGGAACCGAAATAAGCTATGTAGTTGACGAACCGTATAACGGCGATGACTATATAATCAACTTCGAATACGGTGTGCCGGTTAATGGCGAAATGAAGCGTTACGATATTCCCGTCGACACCATGTTTGTTGATGACGAATACAGTCAACCTTTCGAAGGTATTGTAGAAATCAATGATGATATCATAGCCTATGACGGAGATGGACTACCCGTGAGTACGTTTTATGGAGGTGTAGTTGAAAATGCCGCCCCATTGACTTCCGCCGCGTTTGCTGTCGGATTGGAGCCGTTAATGCCGGGCGGGCAGTACCTTGTAACTATCGCCGTCTTCTTCTTTGTTATTTCAACCTCCATCAGTTGGAGTTATTATGGCGACCGCTCATTCCAGTACTTGTTTGGAGACAGGGCGATTTTCTACTACAGGTTGCTTTTCGTCGGTATGCATTTGTTTGGCGCTTTAATAGCAGTAAGCGTAGTATGGAATTTCGGCGATTTTATGCTTGGAATCATGGCATTTGTCAATATCATTGGCCTGATCTTTCTGTCCGGAATGATATACAAGATCACCAAAATGTATCTGGACATCGGTCAAAAGGATAAGGAAGATGAGTAAAGATGACATCGATTATTCCCGGGTAACAGTTGTGGATCATCCCGTTGTTGCCCGGGATCTTACTACTTTAAGAGATAAAAAAACTCCGCCTCAGATTTTTCGTCTTGCGTTAAGCCGGATCGGGATTATACTGGCATATCACTCGCTCAAAGTACTTCCGGTAAAAGAGACCACGGTAGAAACCCCGATTCAAAAAGCTGCCGGGTATAAGTTCGGCACACAGGTTGTGGCCATTCCGATAATCCGGGCCGGCCTCGGTCTCGTGGATGCGGTTACGCACTTTATTCCTGAGGCAAAAATAGGCCATCTCGGCATGTATCGAGACGAAAAGACCCATCAACCCGTTGATTATTATTCAAAGATGCCATCCGGCATCGAGCAGGCTATGGTGCTTATAGTGGACCCCATGCTGGCTACAGGCGGCAGCGCTTGTGATTCCATCTCTTTTGTGAAGAGTAAGGGGCCCGAAAACATCCATTTTATGTGCCTGATCAGCGCGCCGGAAGGCATCCAACGACTTCAACAGGAACACCCTGATGTACCGATTGTTACCGCCGCCATTGATGAAAAACTTAATGAACAGGCTTTTATCGTTCCGGGTCTCGGGGATGCCGGTGACCGGTACTTTGGCACCGATTAGGTTATCCCTTCCCACAACCGCGTTAATGCTTGTAATAGCCTCCGCGTGCACCGACCTCTCTGATCTTGAAGAAGATATTACCAATGAACAACTCGCTGATTCTCTGCTTTCCGTCACTGAAAGCAGCAATGTTGAAATGGATTTAATCGAGGATGGGCATCGCGTGGTTACCATCAGAACTCCATTTGCGGCGACTTATCATCACGAAGAGCGCGCGCGCACCGAAATGGAAAATTCGGTTAATGTCGTGGTTCGCGATACGCTTGGCAATACTAAAACCGAGGTAACTTCTGTAAATGCCACCTACTGGAGCAAAGACTCGGAATTTCATTTCCGCGACAGTGTATTTGTTACAACTGACCAGGGGCGCACCCTGAATACCGAGTCCTTGAACTGGTATCAGGAAGAGCGCCGTATTAACACAGAAGAGTTCGTTATTATTACTACCGAAACCGACAGTATCACCGGTTACGGTTTGAATGCTGATGAAGATCTCACCAATTACACCATCCGTACCGTTACCGGTGAGTTTGAGCTGGATTGATGAAAGTAAATGCCTTCATATTAATTCTCTTCAGCGTTGCTTTTTTAGCTTTATCTTTTTCAAAAGCTGACGCTCAACAACGCGCGCGTATCATCCAAACAGATACTCTGGAAGGATATACCACCGAAGATGAAGGTGAAATCAGAAAACTGATCGGAAATGTAGAGCTTGAAACCGAGGATTTCACCATCGTCTGCGATACCGCCTGGCAATATCGCGATCTCGACGAATTACGTGCCTCCGGAAACGTGCAGATCACAACAGAAAACGACAGAATCTGGGCAGATGAAGTGTTTTATGATCTTGATACCGAATTCAGTGAATTTCAGGGCCGTGTGATACTGCTGAGTGATGAAACTACCCTTTTCAGTGACTTTCTCGCCTATGATTTCGAGCTTGAAATTGCTGAATTCCCGGAACCGCTGCGGATGGAGGATGAGGAGGGCACATTAATCGCGCATGAAGGCACATACTACAACGAGCCGGACAGCGCCATTTTTTTTGGCGATGTCCAGGTGGAAGATACCACCCAGTATATAGAGGCAGACAGCATGTTTACGGTTCGTAAAGATGAGTATTACGAACTTCATGGCAAAGTTTATCTCTATGATATGGATAACGAGGTAAGGCTAACAGGTGATTATGTAGAAGCAGACTCTACCGGATTCAGAAAAATTGAAGGGGAGGCATGGATGCAACGGCTTTCTGAAGACGGGCAGGACACCACTTTTGTATGGGCGGATCGAATGGATGTATGGGACCAGGATACCACCCATGTTTTTGAAGGATTTGACGATGTCCACATTTGGAGTGATAATTACTCCAGTCTATCCGACACCGCCTCCTATGACGATTATACTCAACTGTTCGAGTTGACTGGTTCTCCAAGGGCGTGGCGCGAAAATATACAGTTGACCGGTCCGCTAATTGAAATTCAGCTTGTCGAAGATGAAATAAAATCATTATACAGTTATGAAGAACCGTTTTCTGCAGAAGAGGACTCAGCGACGGGCAGATTCAACCAGCTTACTGGTGATACCCTGTTCATGAATTTCATCGAAGGAGAATTGGATTATATCGAGGTTTGGGAAAACGCCAACATGTTTTACCACAACAAAGATGATGATGACAACCCGGACGGGGCAACAGAAATGCAAACACCATTTCTGCGCATTACCTTCCGTGATGGCCAAATCTATCGATTAAATTCATTGAGGGATAGCCCCGGCACCGTCATTCCGGAATCGCCTGAAATAGAGGATGAACGCCTTCCGGGTTTTGTATGGGAGCCTGAACTGCGCCCGCACAAACCGGAAGAGGGATTACAGAGGCGCCTGCCGCCGATACCGACAGAACGCCCCTTCGAATATCCTGATCGCTACATAGCTTATCTTGAAGAATTGGCTACGCTTCTTCAAGTTCAGCCGTAGCCTTCATGATTCTTTCCTGAATGTCCTTAGGCACCGGTGCATATTCGCTGAAATGACGTGTATGCGTTCCGCGGCCCTGTGTCATTGATTTCAGGTTAGTTGCATACTTGTACAGTTCAGCAAGCGGAATTCTCGCTTTTATTTTTGAAAAGCTTCCTTCAGAATCGCTGCCCTGGATTTGTCCGCGCCGGGTAGACAGGTCACTCATAATATCCCCCATATATTCTTCGGGAACAGTAACTTCCACTTCATATATGGGTTCGAGTAGCTGAGGTGCCGCATCAAGGAAACCTTGTTTAAAGGCCATAAGCCCGGCTGTTTTAAAGGCCTCTTCGTTTGAATCCACCGGGTGCATAGAACCGTCATATATCGATACCCGGATATCCCGGGCACGGCAGCCCGAAAGCGGTCCGTTTTGCATCTTGTCCATGATACCTTTTTTGATAGCCGGCATAAAACGGCTGTCAATGACACCGCCAACGATGCAGTTTCGAAATACCAGCTGGCCGCCCCACTCCAAGTCTATAACTTCCTCATCCCGAACCGTGATATCCGAAGGTTCGGGCATGTTTTCAGTGATCGGTTCAATCAACATGTACACTTCGGCAAACTGCCCTGCGCCACCCGTTTGTTTTTTATGCCGGTAATGACTTTTAACCTGCTTATTGATCGTTTCGCGATAAGGTATTCGCGGTTCGTAAAATTCAATGTCAAGCTTAAACCGGGTGGACAGAATTTCCTTAAGTCGGTTTAAATGTTCCTCTCCCTGAGCATTTACGATGATCTGTCTCAGCTCCTGGCTATGTTCAACTTTCAAGGCTGGGTCTTCTCTGCGAAGCTGATTAAGGGCTGATCCCAGCTTTTCATCGTCGCCTTTTTCAACTGCCCTGAGTGCCGACCGTTCCGTACCTTCCGGGTATTGAATAGATTCATATTGAACATCAAAACCTTTGGCGTGAAGCGTATCGTTTACTCCGGTGTCCTTAAGTTTTACTACGGATACAAGATCACCGGCCATCGCTTCAGGTACTTCCACTCTTTTACCTCCCTGCATGCAGTAAAGCGTACCCAAACGGGTTGTAGATCCCGTGGTCGCATTCACCATATCCATTCCCGCCTTAATAGAACCGGTATTTACTTTCATGAAACTCAGATCGCCGACATGCGATTCAGCCATGGTTTTAAATACAAAAGTGGAAACCGGTTTGTCGGTGTCGAGCTCAACAGGTTCTCCATCAGCATTCTTCAATAAATTAGCTTCATCAGGGGAAGGAGCGATGTTGTCAATAAAGCCCATCACACGGCCTGACCCCATGTTACGCTCGGCAGAGACGCAAAAAAGCGGAAACAGCTGCTCATTAGCCATGGCTTTTTTAAGGCCTTCAACCATTTCCTCTTCCTCAAGCTTCCCTTTTTCAAAGTAAATATCCATCAGGGATTCATCATTTTCAGCAATAGATTCAATGAGCTCATTGTGCATCAACTCAGCCTGAGACTGGTGGGAATCTGGAATCGGAAGTTTGTCTGGCTTGCTTCCGCCTTCCGGGAACTCGTACATCGTCATCTTGAGAACATCAATGATCGAGTTGAAGCCTTCTTTTTCAGTATAGGGGTATTGAACCGGAATTACCTCGCGTCCAAACCGTTCTTTGGCAAGGTCTACCGACTTCTGATAATCTGAATTTGGATGATCCACCTTATTAATGACAAAAAATGACGGCAGATTAAATTTTCTCGCCTGGTTCCACAACAACTCTGTACCTACTTCCACACCGTGCTCCGCGTCAAGTACAAATACACACGCTTCGGCTACTTTCATCGCCGAAATTACTTCCCCGATAAAATCGGAAGTACCTGGTGTGTCGATGAGATTAATTTTGTGCCCCCGCCAGTCGAGGTGGGTAAATGTTGAAAATACAGACTTCTGCTTTTCGATTTCTATGGGGCTGTAATCAGAAACTGTGTTGCCTTCTTCGATAGTACCACGGCGTTTAGTGGTACCTGATTCAAACAGCATGGTTTCAGCAAGGGTGGTTTTGCCGGAACCGGAGTGCCCCAACAGAACCACATTCCTGATTTTTGATGGATGGTAAACATTCATAACGAAACTCCGTTTTTTAGGATGCGCATTTCATGGTAATTTACCTGTAATATGTTTGAAAATTACCTTTTCTTAAATACCCTGAAATCTATAAAAATTTTAGACTGTTTCTACCTATTTTTATCAATAAAATCGATTTTCTGCTATTGATTCCGGGTCAAAATGAAGAACATTTTTATATTACAAACCGGTGGCACCATCATGATGGAACCCGACAGGAAAAGTTCCAGGGTGGAAGACGCTTTTTTCCTCAGTTCCATTCATGATGAAATCCCCGAGCTTGCCCGGATTGCACAGATAAAAACCAGCACACTGTTTTTTGAAGACAGCTCAAACATTAACAGTGATCATTGGATACAAATCATCAATTCGATTCGCAACCTGTACGACGATGCCGACGGCTTTGTAATTTTACACGGCACTGATACCATGGCGTATACGGCCTCCGCGATTTCCTTCGCGCTTCAGGGGCTCACCAAACCGGTTATATTCACAGGGAGCCAGGTTCCTCTTCGCAATATTCGCAGTGATGCTCGCCGAAATCTTATTAACGCGGTAGAAATGGCCACTTGTGAAATCCCGGAAGTGGCTATCTGTTTTAATGATCGCCTATACCGCGGCAACCGCTCTACCAAAATCAGTATCGACGACTTTGATGCCTTTGCATCACCTAATTTTCATGAACTTGCCCAGATTGGTGTTACCATTAAGTTCTCAGAGGAAGTTTTTTCACCAGGAAACGGTCCCCAGTTTTTTACAGATTTTAGTGATTCCGTTCATTTGATGAAACTATATCCCGGGCTTAATCCCGATAACCTGAGTATCAGCGATAATGACAATATTGGAGCAATTGTGATCGAAGCATTCGGTACAGGTAACTTTCCGGTCAAAGATCCTTTTTCATTGCTTCCCTTTCTTGAGGAATGCACCCAAGCCGGAAAAATCGTTGCCGTAACTTCGCAGGCGGTGTACGACTCCGTAAATCTGGAAACCTATGAGGGAGGAAGGCAAGCATTGTCCTATGGAGTTCTCGGAGCTTATGATATGACCACAGAGGCCTGTATCACCAAACTGATGTACCTGCTGGGTAAATACCGGGATAAAAAAATGGTTAAAAGACAGTTTCGGGAGTCTCTGTGCGGTGAGCTGTCATATTAAGACAGCCGGCATTGATTTTTTTAGTAAAAGGAATAAAATAATGAGACAAAGAATTCAAGAATTCAAGATTTTAAAACAATGACTCAGAACACATCACATGACTTCTTTACATCTTGATTTTTTGAAACTCCTTAATTCCTCTTGAAACAGGAAATACATGGATAACAAAATTTTCTGTCAAAGAAAATCAAAGTCAGAAGTCAAACTTTAAGCGTCTAAATAGAGCAATTATGTTTTTTGTGTTTGATATAGAATCTATCCCGGATATCGATCTGTTAAAATCCGTGATTACTGATGCCCCGGATGATGAAGAGCAATTGCTCGAAAAAGCTTCCGAAGAGCTTACCCGAAACAATACCGGATTTTTACCTCCTATGTATCATCGCATGGTGTCATGGGTAGGCCTCTGGATTCAAAATACCGGTGAACCCAAACAGAAAGTTGCCTGGAGCGGCGAAGATGAAAAAGAAGGATTAAACGAGTTGATCAAGACGCTCCAAACCTACAAAGATTTCGGGCTGATTCACCACAACGGACGCGGCTTTGATCTGCCATTGCTTACATACCGGGCTATGAAATTCGGAATGCAGCTCCCATTGCGGCTGAACCGGCACGAAATACGGTACCGCTTCAGCAGGGATAACATCGATCTAATTGATGAGTTCAGCAACTATGGCGCAAGTTCGTGGCCAAAGCTCAAACATATCGGTGCGCTTATCGGAATGCCCGTCAAGCTGACCGGAGAGGGAGGCGAAGTACACACCATGTTTAAGAACGGTGAGCTGGAACGTATTGAGCGATACTGTTATGAAGATGTGGTAGCTACCTACCTTATTTGGATTCATCTTAAATACACTACAGGCGAAATGGACCCGGAAGTATTCAAAAACCTGAAAAACAGAGCCTTTGAGCAGTTACAAAAGATACAGCAAAAGGATGAAGAGTAGATGGCAGTTTAATAGTTGCATGTTTTTCCCACCTGTGATCATCCCGGAAGGAAGCCGGAGGTACGACGGCTTGCTATCCGGGCTTGTCCCGTACTTTAATCGGGGATCCAGTGCTAAGGGCTAATTTTATGTCAAGTTCTCTGGATCCCGGATAATCCTTCCGCTACCACTACAGGATTTCCGGAGCCCGCCCCGCACACAAAGTGTCGGGGATGACGCCTGAATTATTTAAGGCGGTTTTAGAGACTTTCAGTAATTGATCTGTTATTCTAAGTTGAATTAAAAAATCTGAACGTTATCCTCAATAATACTGTCTTTGGGGACAACGACAATCCCATCAACAACCGAATAATTTTCGTTGTGCTGATCTTCCAGATGATCACCACCTTTTATTCGCACATCATTGCCTATTTGGCAGTTTTTATCGATGATCGCTTTTTCAATATGGCATCGTTCACCAATTCCCAGAATCGGCGGACCATCTTCGCGTTGAATTTCTTCGAATTCCGGATAATAATCATTACCCATTATTATCGATTCTTTCACAACACTATCGCTGCCAATTCTTGCACGGATCCCTATAATAGAATTTTGTATGCGACTCGCTTCCACGATGGAGCCTTCAGCAATTATTGAGCGTTCAAACGTGGTTCCGGAAATCTTCGACCCTGGAAGCAGGCGGGCTCGGGTAAAGATCAACTTGTCCCGATTGTATAAATCGAAGCGCGGAAGCTCACCTGTCAGTTCCAGGTTGGCTTCATAGAAGGATTTAATTGTACCGATATCAGTCCAGTACCCATCATATTTATAACTGACCACATTATAGTTCTCTTCAATGGCTTTCGGGATTATATCTCTACCGAAATCAGTAGCATCCGGGTTTTTCTGAATTAAATCATAAAGGCTATCACGATTGAATATGTATATGCCCATCGAGGCGAGATACACCCTGCCCTCGTTCATCAAATCTTCACCAACCTCCGACTCAAGCCCGTTTAATTCATCAAGGCCGGGTTTCTCAAAAAAGTTGGTTATTTTATGTTCCTCATTGGTTTTCATAATCCCGAAGCCGGTCGCATCCTGTGCGTTAACCGGAATAGTCGCTATGGTAACATCAGCATTGGTATCATTATACCGTTTTACCATTTCTTCGAAGTCCATCTGATACAACTGGTCACCCGAGAGAATAAGCACCTGCTCAAAATCCAGATTTTCCATATGATGCATCGACTGCCGAACAGCATCAGCGGTTCCCTGGTACCAGTTTTGTGACCCCGGAGTTTGTTCAGCGGCCAAAATGTCGATAAACCCTGGGCTAAACAGATCAAACTGATAGGTATTTTTAATATGCCGGTTCAGCGAGGCTGAATTGTATTGGGTCAATACAAAAATCTGGCGAATGTTGGAATGAAGGCAGTTAGAGATCGGGATATCCACCAGGCGATATTTGCCTCCAATCGGAACAGCAGGTTTAGAACGTTGGCGCGTAAGCGGTTCAAGGCGGGTTCCTCTGCCACCTCCAAGAATTAATGATAAAGTTTTAGCCATAGTTTTATTTGTATCTTTTAATCAGATCTTTATATAGTTTTTTGTACTCCTGAGCTGACCGCCCCCATGAAAAATCCAATCCCATCACATATCTCTGAAGTTTTTGGAATCTTTTTTCATCCTTATAAAGCAACAGTGCTCTGTGCAAAGCACGATTGGCCTCCTCAAGTGTAAAGTTCCAAAAAGTAATACCGTAGCCGTCGCTATAGTCATAATCGATTACCGTATCCTTTAAACCTCCAACCTCTCTTACAATTGGAATAGTTCCATACCGCATTGCATACATTTGGTTTAATCCGCAAGGTTCTACACGCGACGGCATCAATAGAAAATCGGAGCCTGCATAAATCTGATGCGCAAGAGGCTCGTTATAGGCAAAGTTAACCCGCACATTATCCGGATATGTTGTCTCAAGTTGTTTGAGACGAGCTTCATTGTCGGGAGTACCGGTTCCCAGTATGACGAAATTAGCCCGGTTTCCTTCATTAAGAAATGTGCTGATCAAATCCGGCAGTAAATCTGCTCCTTTTTCGGCAACCATCCGGCCGATGAATGACATTACGGGATACGAGGTGTCAAGATCAAACTGTTCGCACAATGCTTGCTTGTTATAACGCTTCCCGGTCTTAAAGGACCTTTGGTAGTAATTATGCGCTATGTTCGGATCTTTTTGAGGATTCCAAACATCGGTGTCGATACCATTTAAAATACCAAGGGCTTTTGGCATTTCATGTGCGAAGAGAGGTTCCAGGCCATTGCTGCTATACTGCATTTCATGCATGTATGTAGGTGATACCGTCGTTAGTTGCCAACAGGTTCGTATGCCACATCCAAGAGCGTTAATCTGCCCGTTCCAGTAGAGAAACCCCTCACCTTCAGGATTGATTTTCGGAAACATGCCTCGTTTGTCATTTCCATACCATCCGTGATACTGGGCATTATGTATAGTCAGTATGGTAGGTATTTTTTCAAACTCATGGTAAACAGGAGAATTGGTCATCAACAACGGCATAAATGCCGTGTGGTGATCATGGCAGTGAATTACGTCCGGTTTTTCAGAATAAGATTTCAGCCAATCGAGAATAGAAACCTGAAAGCTCAGATAGCGCTCAAACTCATCCCAGTAGCCATAGCCGCTATCGGGATCCAAATAGATACCGGGCCTGCTGAACAAGTGCTCGATATCAACTACATATAGCGGAAAACCCAGGCGATTGCTGTCTTCTCTTTGAATTTTATAGTTAATGCGATAGTCGCCAAGCGTGATTACACCCTCATGGATATCCTCAAAACCATGGTTAATGATCCAATCTGTTTTATATTTCGGTATAATAACTTTACTTTGAACCTCGTGCTGTTGTAAGTATTTGGGTAATGAACCTACGATATCCGCCAGGCCGCCCACTTTGGCAACCGGATAGCACTCGGCACTTGCGTGAATTACCTCCATAAATTATATGTTTTGATGTTCCTGATTTAAACTAAGAGTTATACCGGCATTTACAATCCTAAATTTCATGAAACTTGTATCTTTTTTTAACGTACCTTTGCACCGGCAATTAACATGCAAATATAGTCTTATTACATGAGCACCATTGAAGTTAATAATGTAATTAAAAACTTTCAGGGGACCCGTGCAGTTGATAAGGTAAACTTCGAGGTACCCGAAGGTGTGATATATGGATTGCTGGGACCCAATGGAGCGGGTAAAACCACCTGCCTGCGGATGATTAATTATATAATGGTTCCGGATGAAGGGCAGATTCTCATAAAACAGGTTCCCGCATCACATATCACGCAGGAATGGATTGGTTACCTGCCGGAAGAGCGAGGGTTGTACAAGAAAATGAAAGTTGAAGAGCAACTGATGTATCTTGGCCGGCTAAAGGGGTTAAGCAAATCAAAAGCATCAAGTCGCATTGATTACTGGCTCGACCGTTTTGACGCGATGGGATGGAAAAACAAAGAGGTAGGTGAACTCTCCAAAGGAATGCATCAGAAAATCCAGTTTATATCCACTATTTTACATGATCCGGATATTTGCATCTTTGACGAGCCGTTCAGCGGATTGGATCCCATAAACAGTGAGTTGCTCAAAAAAGTTATTCTGGAATTAAAGGATCAGGGCAAAACCATTTTGTTTGCCACCCATCGCATGGAACAAGTGGAGCAGATGTGCGATTATATTTGCCTTTTCAATCAGGGGAAGGTGGTTCTTGAGGGTAAGCTTGATGATATTCGCAGATCATTCGGGAAAAACACCATTGAACTCCAATACAACGGTGATGGCGCTTTCATTGACAAGCTTGAAGGCGTTAGAGTTAACAATCGGTCCAATAATTTTGCGGAACTCAGGCTGCTTGACAATATCCCTATCAGGGATATACTTACCGAAGCGATGAAACATGCGGATATTGAACGGTTCGAATTGGTTATGCCGAGCCTGAATGAAATATTCATCAGCACTGTGGGAAAAAGCCCTGATGATTTTTCGGAAAATGAGGAGGTTGTATCATGAATTACAAAAAGCTTTGGTTAATTGTTAAAAGAGAATTTATCACCAGAATTCGTAGTAAAGTATTTATTTTTACTACCATATTAGCTCCCCTTGGTATCATTCTCATATTTGCCATCCCCATTATTATTCAGCAAATAGGCGGCGACCGTGATCGTGAACTTGTAATTATCGATCAGACCAATGAAATCGCGCACGAATTAACAGCAATGGAGGGCTCACGTTACAGAGATGGATCCGATTATGACGAAGAGCACTGGCGCGAAAAGCTTACAGGGGGAGAAATTGACGGTTATATTCTGCTTCCGGAAAATCTGTTGGATGACGCCTCTGTGAACCCGAGCTTTTTTCATGATGGCGCAGCTGGATTTACCCTGATACAAAATATTCGTGATGAATTAAACAACCGAATACGGGACGTCCGTCTTGAACGGGTGGAAGCCACAGATGAAATTAAAGCTATTCTGGATGACCGGCGCTCACTCACCACTCGCACCATCACGGAAGAAGGTGAGGAAGGTGAAGATACCAGCGCCATGTTTTTTATCGGTTTGTTCATGGGATTCATAATATACATCGCCATGTTTATATATGGCTCTATGATTCTGCGCGGTGTAATTGAAGAGAAATCAAACCGGGTGGTTGAGCTGATTGCATCCTGCGTTAAACCGTTTGAATTATTATTAGGCAAAGTTATTGGCGTAGGAGCACTTGGTTTAACTCAGTTTATAATCTGGGGATTGATGATTTTCGGATTTATGTCTTTGGCAGCTCCTATTGCTCTTTTATTCATCGATCAACCTGAAATGACAGAAGCGGCGGCTGCCGGTGTACCAGAGGATGACTTACCGTTTACATTTCCTACTATTTCGCCATGGCTGATCGTTGGATTTGTCGGTTTCTTCCTCCTGGGATATCTGATTTACAGCTCGGTATATGCGGCGATCGGATCGGCTATCGAGAATGAATCCGACAGCCAGCAATTACAAATGCCCATTTTAATTCTGATTATTATTCCAATACTGTTGGTAAACAATGTCGGCGATGATCCAACCTCTACCCTGGCCGTTGTTGCTTCAATTATTCCGTTTTTTGCTCCCATCTTAATGCCGGTAAGATTGGCAATTATAAGTGTACCAATCTGGCAGGTTGCGCTTGCTGTAATATTGATGATTGCCACTTTTTTGATGATGATTTGGCTGAGCAGTAAAATTTACAGGGTTGGAATTCTTATGTATGGTAAAAAAGCGGGCTTCAGAGAAATTGCAAAATGGATACGATATAGTTGATGGCTGTTTAAGCCATTGTAGTTGCTACATTTGTTACTTATTGTCGGCAAAGTTTGTTTGATCCCGGAGTTTTCGAGACAAGTTGTTTGACGTTTGAGGTTTGAGGTTTGATGTTCTGTCAGTACGACAACATCAAACCTCAATCATCAAACACTGTAGCAAGCCGTTATTCATATTGCAGTTATAAATACCTGAATTAGTGGTTGTATAAAAACTTGAGCTAATATAAAACATGCATACCGCAGTCGTTTTCTGGAGTGGTGGCAAAGACGCCTTTCTTGCATACCGCGAAATTGAGAATCAATACGAGCATATCTACCTGCTGGTAACCTATGACAATACCCGGAATACCGTACCGCTTCAGGAGATAGACATGTCGCATATCCGTAAGCAGGCATTGTTTTTAGACCATCCATTATTGACAACTCCCCTGCCTCCTTCGTGTCCCAATGATAAATACGTTAATTCTATCGCAGGTACACTTGAAAACGCCGGGCTCACAAGATGCGATTTGATCTTTGGTGATCTCCACATTGATGATATTCGTCAGTGGCGACAAACCGTATTTCAACCATTGGGATTTACTTGTCGCTTTCCGATATGGAGTATGGACTATGACTATCTGTTTGATCGATTGTTTTCAGAAAATATCACGGTCAGGCTCACGCATGTGGATCTTCGATTTAAACACATTATAGAACCGGGTACCCTTTTCAACCGTCAATTCATCAATACACTACCGGAGGAGATTGATCCCATGGGAGAATTCGGCGAGTTTCATACCAGAGTAGAATTTGAATAGTGACCGGCTAACGGGCAAAAATATTCTCTGATTAATCCTTAATCATGGAACTGGTACTTCATCATCATGGTTTTCCTCAAACATATCCCTGTAGAAGTGTACAGCAGATAGCAGAAGCCCTTTTATGATGAAAATACCAAACGCGATCATTAACCCATATTCCTGAAACAGAAGAATTAACACGACGTATATAAAAAAGAGAAGAACCGGCACTTTGTGCTTCCGTACATAACTTCTATTAAAACGAGGTACTTTATCAAACGGAACAGTAGTAATCATCAAAAAGGAAAACAATAGCATGGAAGGTATCAGGACCGCATTGACGCCGTATTCAAAAATATCGAATAATTCGACATTTTGATGAAAAGTCAGGAAAAAGGCGGCAAGCATAATCCCTTGTACCGGTATAGGCAAGCCCCGGAAATACGAGCTATCTTCAATTTTGGTTTCAATATTAAACCTTGCAAGGCGGGCAGCGCCACAGAGTACAGGAATGGCGCTGATAAGCATACCGAATGTCAAAAGTTCATTAAGCGAAAAATGATACATCAGAAAAGCCGGCGCCACACCAAAGGAAACTACATCGCACAGGGAATCCAGTTCAACACCAAATTCTGATGATGTGTTGGTAAGCCTCGCCATATAACCATCAAGC
The DNA here is from genome assembly GCA_964505385.1 of uncultured Chitinophagales bacterium. Taxonomy (GTDB): domain Bacteria; phylum Bacteroidota; class Rhodothermia; order Balneolales; family Natronogracilivirgulaceae; genus SLJN01. Next base: position 138,377 of record CAZDIA010000001.1, on the reverse strand, counting down.
GCATCAAATACACCGGCAAAAACGATCAGCCACGCCGCAATTTCAAGCTCTCCCTCCAATACGTGAATTATTGAAAGGAAACCTGAAAACAGGTTCATTAATGTGAAAAAATTTGGAACAACCTGCCTTGGGAAAGGTTTTCGCTCCCTGATTCGCTTCTTTAAAGCGGGGCGAAACTTACGCCGTTTTCGAATTCGGGATTGTCTGCTGCGCGCTTTCATCGGGAGTCCCCGAGATTAGCAATAATGGTCTCACCTGCTTTTGTACGATCACCCTCGGAAATGTTGATTTCAATTCCAAGCGGAATCAAAATATCCATACGCGATCCGAATTTCATTACCCCAAACCGCTCACCGGCCTGCACCTGTTCACCCTTCTTCGTGTTGTAGACGATTCTTCTTGCCATAATGCCGGTTATCTGCCGGAATAAAATCCGGATTCCGGACGGGTGCTTCACTCCAAATTCGGCGCGCTCATTTTCATCAGACGCCTTTTCATTCCAGGCCACAAGATATTTTCCCGGATTATATTGTAGGTACTCCACTTCACCGCTTACCGGGTACCGGTTTACATGAACATCAAGAGCTGATAGAAAAATACTGATGCATTGAGCCGGACCTTTCAGATAATGCGGTTCTTCGGTTTCTCTGATAGACACCACTCTCCCATCAGCAGGTGAAATCACTAGATCTTCGCGGTTTTCGGGGATGGTACGCTCAGGATCCCTGAAAAAGAAGATAACCGTACCTGATAACCCTACAGCTATCAGGTATAATACATACGACCACGCGGATTCAAGAAACAACCCTGTTAAAACAAGTATGAGGGAAAAAAACAGAACTAAAATTATAGTCGGAACACCGGCTCTGGTTATCATTATCTCAATTTACAATTCTCAGTATGTCATTGAAGATAACGAAAATCATTAATCCCACCAGAAAGATCAACCCGATTTGTTGTAAGCCCATTTTAACACGCATTGAGGGTTCTCGCCGGGTAATTCCTTCATAAATTAAAAACATCAGGTGTCCGCCATCAAGCATCGGGATGGGCAGAATATTAACAATGGCAAGTGTAATACTCAGATAAGCCATAATTCTCCAGAACCCAAGCATCCCCCCTGTTTCGGTAGCCTCAGCTGATATGTTGGCAATGGCAATAGGCCCGCCCAGGTTTTCGCGAACTGAAATCGCTCCGGTAAATAATGATTTGAACCCGTTTACAATCGCACCCGCGGTATCATGTGTTTCACTGATACCCTGGCGTACAGAACCCAGTAGACCGTACTCAATGGATTCTGAATCAAAATATTCAAAATGGTTAACCACCCCTACCCCAATAAGTTGAGATTCGGCATCCGGTGTGACAGAAGTATCGAACGTTTCCCCGTCTCTTTGTACAGTTAGGGTAAGACTCTCTTCAGCATCCTGGATAAATCCAACCATCTGCATCCAGTAACTAATTTCTTCGCCGTTGACAGCGATAATTTCATCCCCCTCTTCAAGGCCGGCCTCATATGCCGGATCACCCTCACTTACATATCCGATTTTGCTGGGCAGCGCATTCTCCAGTGTTATGAAATCCTGTTCGCGCGAAATTTTATCAATTAAATCCCTCGGAGCGTCAAGCACTACTTCCTCTCCGTTACGCAACACGGTAAAGGTGAGATCCGAGCTGGTTATCTCACTCATCGAGAACAGCGTCGGGCTGTCAATATAATCAATATTCCGGTCTTTAACCCCGATTATGCGGTCGCCTGTTTCAAAACCAACTTCTTCCGCCGTTGAACCTTCAGGAACATAATAGCCCGGTATATTTTCAGCCGGAATTCTTTCACTTCCATAGGTATAAACTATACCTGCAAATATCACATATGCCAGAATAACATTGAAAATTACTCCGGCTGTGATCACAATTATGCGCTGCCAAACCGGCTTGCTGCGATATTCCCAGGGTTTAGGCTCCTTTTTGACCTCTTCCTCATCCATCTCCTCAGCCATCCCTGAGATTTTGACATAGCCGCCAAGTGGAGTCCCCGAGATGCAATAGTCCGTTTCGCCGATTTTTTTTCCGAACAAACGTGGCGGGAAACCGATCGAAAAACGCTCCACGCGCATACCGAACAGTTTTGCTGCCAGAAAATGCCCCAGCTCATGCACCAACACCAGTACAAAGATGACAGCAATAAAAATTAAAACAGAGTATATAAAACTGAATATAAATTCCATAAAGTGATATCAAACCTGATTTAAACTCAAATTCTGCGCAAATTTTCGCGTCTCTGAGTCGGTATTATACAACGATTCTACCGATAGCTGACGATGATTTTGAAACGTTTGTAATGCTTCCTCTACTATCCGGGCTATATGATCGTATCGAATTTCTTTGTTCAGAAATCTTTTTACGGCCACCTCATTGGCAGCATTCATAACTGCCGGCGCATGATTGCCCTCAGTAATCGCTTCAAGCGCCAGCCTGAAACACGGAAATCGCTTGTGATCAACGGGATGAAATGTGAGTTGTTGTTGCACGCTCCAGTCCATTCTCGGGGTTTCAAAATACCAACGTTCCGGGTAGGTGATAGCGTACAGAATAGGCAGTTTCATATCCGGAAGCCCAAGTTGTGCCTTCGTTGAGCCGTCTGTAAATGTAACCATCGAATGGATAATACTTTGAGGATGGATAACCGCCTCAATATTTTCCATTGGTTGATTAAACAGATAATGCGCCTCAATCACTTCCAGCCCCTTGTTCATCATCGTGGCAGAATCGATAGTAATTTTTGCTCCCATATCCCAGTTCGGGTGATCGAGAGCATCCTCAACTTTTACATCCTTCAAATGCGCGGGATCGAGCTCGCGAAACGGGCCGCCACTTGCAGTGATTATCAGTTTTTCTATGGATTTTTCAGGTTCTCCAACAAGACACTGCAGAATAGCGCTGTGCTCGGAATCCACGGGAATTAACCTGCGATCAAGCTCATCACAATAAGAACGCAGCAGCTCTCCTCCGACTACCAGCGATTCTTTATTTGCAAGTGCAACCTTTTTGCCCGCCTTCAACGCCTTTACTGTCGGGATAAAACCGGCAAAACCAACAAGAGCATTCAGCAGGATATCATAATTCAGGGTGCTGATTGCATCATAAAATTCATCCTTGCTCTCAAGCAGCCTGGTTTTCTTATGACTCAACGCTTCTTTTAAATTTGGTCGCGTTTCCTCATCCGCAAGATACGCCACTTCCGGCTTGAATTCATTTATCTGAGCTGCAAGAGTCTCCCAGTTGCAATTCGCCGACAATCCGGCAGGACGTACAACCTCCGGATACTGACGCACAATATCCAGCGCCTGTGAACCGATTGAACCGGTTGATCCAACTATTAACACGTTTCTTGAACTACTCACTACTATCTATTCTTTTTTTACCGATTTTAGCGATCAATATCTGTAACGTGGATTTAAACTTTTAAGGGTAACCGGCTCAATAATAAATATAATCCGCCAAAAAGTTATGCCGGATTACCCAAAACTTATTATCCGGTCGATTATCAGTATTCATATGCAGAAGCCACTTCAAACATTTGAGCATGCGCTTTTACAGTGTCATCAATTGAGGGTCCATATCCACCGCCGGATAACAGTAACAACAGAGGCAGATTTTGTTGAGTTATCTTACTCAATACCAGCTCCTCACGGTTTCTTAATCCGTTCAAGGTCATATTCATACGGCCATACTTATCAGTAAATAACGGATCTGTTCCGCCAAGGTAGCAGACTAAATCAGGAGAAAAACTATCCAGAATACGGTTCAGTTCGTTCTCGAGAATATCCAGGTATTGATTATCTGTGATTCCATCTTCAAGGGGTACATCCCTGTCGGATTGAGCTTTTTTAAACGGATAATTTCTTTTGCCATGCATGGAGAATGTAAACACATTCGGATCATCCGCGAAAATATGTGCTGTCCCATTCCCCTGGTGCACATCACAATCAATAATCAGCACCCTGCTCACCCATTTTGACCATTGTAAAACCCGTATAGCCACGGACACATCGTTGAAAACACAAAATCCTTCTCCATGATCCGGATGGGCGTGATGTGTGCCACCGGCCAGATTGCCTGATATGCCATCTTCAAGCGCCATCATCGCCGCATTTAGCGTTCCCTGGACGGCAAGTCTTGAACGAATGGCAAGTGATTTGGTCCATGGCAGACCAATTCTCCGGGATTCTTTGCGTTCAAGTGCTCCGTTCATTATTGCTGCAACATATCGGCGGGTGTGAACCAGATGAAGATGACGAAAATCGATCTGTCTTGGCTGAATGACATCCTGCGGACGAATTACTTTGCGGTTTAGCAGATATCTATGCAGCCCCTCAAACTTCCTCATCGGGAAAATGTGATCCTCACTGATCTCCGCATAATAACCTGGATGATAACTTACCCTCATGTTTCAGCTTGAACCCTGCTGTTTGTTGTTATTACCCTCACTCCCGCGATTCAGAAAATAAACTTGCTGCATAACTGAATTAAAAAAAAGATCATGATTTTGGTTATGGTCAGTGTAGTGCAATAACCGCCATCATACGACCGGTGTTCCCGTTTTGAAGTCTGTGAGAGTAAAAATTTTTATCATCTTCCATAGTACAGTGTTCACTCACCTCAATTTGAGATTCCACTAAACCGCATTCGACCAATTGTCTTTTCAGGAGTGATTTCAAATCCGGATGCGGCTTTTCGTAGGATTGATAATCAACCAGATCTTTTGGAAACCTTTCAGCTACTTCTTCGCCCACTTCAAAATTTTTCTGTGAAATACACGGACTAATGTATGCTTCAATTTCCGGTGCAGTAGCTCCCTGAGCTATCATTTTTTTTACGGTTTCCGGTACGATATTAGCTACCGAGCCGCGCCAGCCTGCGTGAGCCGCAGCCGCAACTCTGTGGTGACGATCAGCCAAAAGCACCGAGGCGCAATCCGCAACCTGAATGCCAAGCCATAGATTGATTTCAGTTGTTACTAACGCGTCTGTATCCGGATAGTTACCGGGCTTCTCAATAACAGCAACGTGATTCCCATGCACCTGGCGAGCGACAGCAAGGCCGTCTAACGTGCCGCCAAGACTTTCTAACCAATACTTTCTGTTCCTGTTAACCTCTTCCTCAACCTCCGTGGAAATCATACCCAGGTTTAAGCCGGGCATTTTTCCTTCCGGGTTTAAAGTGGGATTGCGCAGTGAAAACGCTGCTGTAATATCATCAGCATTTTTCCATAATTCCGGTATAATACGTTTTGGATCATCCATTTAACTTTTCTCTGATGAGTTCTTCAGCTTCTTTGGCGGGGAATTCTTTTCCCGTCCATATTTCAAAAGAACGGGCTGCCTGGTGGATAAACATCTTTAAACCGGAAATGGGTTCACACGCAGCTTCCCCGGCTTGTAACAGGAACTTAGTTTTCTCCGGATTATAAATTAAGTCATAACAAATTTTTCCGTTTAACAAATGGGTGCTGTTGTCAGGTACCGGTGAATGATCCGTCGACGGATACATCCCCACCGGTGTGGTGTTGACAACCAATTCACTCTCCACCACAGCAGTATCCAGCTGATCATAACTGACCACCTTTAATTTGTCTGCCGCCGGATATGAAAGGTAATCGATTTTATCCGGGTTCCGGGTTACTAGAAAAATCTGTTTTATTGACAAGCTATCTGTTAAAGCATAACACACAGCCCTTGCTGCTCCACCAGATCCTAATACAACTGCGCTTTTTCCATTCAATGCCTGCTTTCTTGACATAAGCGGCTGCGCAAATCCATATACATCAGTATTCGCGGCCCTCCATTGATCCGCATCCCGATAAATGGTATTAGCAGCTCCGGTGTACTTTACCTCATCTTCAACATAAGTGACAAGCTCAGGCACAATTTCTTTGAGCGGGATTGTCACATTAGCGCCTTTGAATCCCTTTTTCTTCAGTAGTTCCGGCAGAAGATGACGCTCCCGATCGGGAACATGTATCGCATAGTAATCCCACTTCAAGCCGATAGAGTTGAGGGCATGTTGATGAATGAGTGGTGAGAGACTGTGCTCTACAGGAGAACCGAGTACAGCCAGGAACGGTTGCATCGGTTGGAAATCGAGAAAACTATGGAGATTATAACTCATCGATTAAACCACACGTACGGATATAAAAAAGATCCGCATGTAAGTGATTCATGCGGATCTTTAAATTATCTGAGTTTGGAAACTGAATCAGGCTGTAGCTTCTTCCTTTTCTTTAGTTTCCTTTTCGGCGGATTGTTTTTCTTCAAGTTCACCGCTTTCAGCCAAACTTTTGAACTTCTCAAGTTCCTTTTGTAAGGTATCCTCGAGATTTTCCATGAATGATTTGACTTCTTCCGATGGTTCACCAAAGAAAGTACGGTAATCCAAACTGAAATCAACCCTTGTTCGTGAGCCATTATTCAATGGCGTAAACCTGATGGTGCCGGTCTGGTTGAGATTACCGTTAATGGTGATCCATGCGAAGCGAGTATTTCGAAGATCATCGATTACGTTTGTTGTCCAACGGAACTCCTCTTCTCCAATTTTGGTTACATATTCAAATGTTTGTGAATTGATTTTGTTGACTTGCTTAAGGTGCTCCAGGTACCGTGGAAAGTCCACGGGTGAATTCATCAATTCATAAACCTTGGCAAGAGGTAATTCAATTTCGATTTTTTGATGCGCCATATGATCGTTGATCTACTTCGTGGTGTGAATGTTTGATGTGAAAAAAAATAAATCCCTGACAGCAGAATATTTTTTATCCACAATATTTATAAGTTAAGGTTTTTTGATTTCATATTCAATGATTTTCTTAATCAAATTTCAAAAACATAGCAGTTTTCTCACTCTTTTATGATTGTTTTTTATAACCTTATCAAGGTACTTTTTATCAAACGAGTGACGCAGGCTACCGGCTTTTTCTTATACAAAAAATCACATTAGCAACACATCTGAATCCAGGAATTTGCGGTCGCGTAAACCTTAAATTAACGCTGCCGGCAATGTTTGCAGCGCATTATCCCATCCAAACCCTTTGAGGTAACCAAACCAAAAAAGCTGATCACCCGGAAATATTCCAGGTGATCAGCCGGTCAATTTATCAGGAATTCTCCTTTACCGCCTTAGCAACATTTTCAGGCGTGAGTCCGAAATTTTTGTAGATATCCTTGTATGGAGCTGATGCGCCGAAATGATCAAGGCCTATAACCTTGCCGCTGTCGCCAACCCATTCACGCCAACCAGAAGGAGATGCTGCTTCAACAGCAACTTTGTTTTTAACTTTTGAAGGCAACACTACTTCACGGTACGATTCCGGTTGATCCCGGAAGAGCTCCCAGCACGGCATACTTACTACGCGTGCAGAGATGCCATCATTTTTAAGTAGTTTGGCCGCTTCCACTGCAATTTCTACCTCAGAACCGGAGGATAAAAGAATTGCATCAGGTTCACCTGACGTATCAACAAGTGTGTATGCTCCTTTTTCTACAAGTGAAGCAGGTGCTGAGCTTCTCTCGTAAATCGGTAATCCTTGTCGGGTTAATGCCAAAGCGGATGGCGTTTTCCGGTTTTCAATTGCAATTTTCCAGCAAACGGCGGTCTCGTTGGCATCAGCGGGACGAAGCACCAGCAAGTTAGGCATTGCCCGCAAGGATGCAAGGTGTTCGATAGGTTGATGCGTAGGCCCATCTTCACCAAGACCGATACTATCATGGGTAAAGACGAAAACAGTGCCGATATGTGAGAGCGCGGCAAGCCGTATTGCAGGACGGCAATAATCGGAAAAAATCAGGAATGTGCCTCCGTAGGGAATAATACCGCCATGAAGGGTCAACCCATTCATAATTGACCCCATCGCATGTTCGCGCACGCCGTATCGTATATATCTGCCTGTGAAATTTTCAGGGTGAAAATTCTCCTGACCTGCGTGTGTGTTATTACTTGGAGTCAAATCGGCGGAGCCACCCAGCAAGTTTGGAATTTCAGGAACTAATGACTCAAGAATTTTACCGGAAGCTTTACGGGTCGCTATAGGATCTCCACCCTGTTCAAACTCCGGTAATATAGAATCCCAATCGAAATCAGGAGAATTGAGCCATTTATCAAATTCTTTAATCGTATCCGGATCATTTTTTTCAAGCTCCTGATATGAGTGCTTCCATTCATCTTCAAGTTTTTGTCCGGTATTTTTAGCTTTTCGGGTGTATTCCAGAACATCCTCCGGTACATGAAAGGGCTCCTCCGCTTCCCAACTGTATTTCTGTTTAGTTAATTTAACTTCATCTTCACCAAGTGGTGCCCCGTGAGATGCTGCGGTCGCCTCCTTATTCGGGCTGCCATATCCAATCTTTGTTTTGCATCCAATAAGAGTCGGCCGGTCGGTTACCGATTGGGCTTCTTTAATTGCATTATGTATAGCCTCCCGGTCATGGCCATCAATCTGGATAAAATGCCAGCCATAAGCTTCGAACCGTTTGCCTACATCTTCCGAGAATGCCAGTTCTGTAGAGCCATCTATGGATATGTTATTATCATCATAAAAGTAAATTAGTTTCCCCAGCTTCAAATGGCCGGCGAGTGAAGCCGCTTCATGTGAAACGCCTTCCATTAAATCTCCGTCACTTACAATAGCATAGGTGTAATGGTCGATCAAATTAATTCCCGCCTTATTAAATTTTGCAGCCATATGAGCTTCGGCAATCGCCATACCAACACCGTTGGCAAGCCCCTGCCCCAGAGGACCGGTAGTGGTTTCCACCCCCGGAGTGTAGCCGTATTCGGGATGACCCGGAGTCATACTGCCATATTGCCTGAAATTTTTTAATTCGTCCAGCGGCAGATCATATCCATAGAGATAAAGCAAACTGTACAACAGCATAGAGCCATGCCCTGCCGATAAAACAAAACGGTCGCGATTAATCCAGTCCGGATTTTGCGGATTATGGCGTAAAAATTGATCCCATAGCACAAATGCTACATCAGCCATACCCATCGGCATCCCCGGATGACCGGATTTCGCTTTTTGTACCCCATCAATTGATAAAGTTCTAATAGTATCTACACAGAGTTGCTCAAGGTCTTGTTGTACTTCGGCCATAACAAATGTTACATATGTAGTTAAATGGTGCTAAGTTTTCGCAAATATAGTGTAAGCATAACAAACCTCAAATAAAAAACCCTTGCCTGTAAACAGACAAGGGTTTCTGACTTTTTAAAACTGGCTTAGAGCAAAATTTAACGTCCGACTTGCTCTTCCCATCCTTCACAGTTTAACTCATGCTCGAGCTCGTGCTCAGCCGCGGAGCGATAGTCCCCATGGGCCGCATTTATAAAGGCATCACAAGCTTCAGACTCATTGCCGAGCGCCTGATGAGCAACACCAACCTCAAAATATATACGAGCGAGATCACTCGTTCCGCCGTCTTCATATTCAAGAGCAGTATTTGCCGATTCAAGCGCTTCGCTGAACCGTTCAGTTTGATTATACAGTTCTGCTAAGCGGTAATGCAGTCTGGCACTTTCATGGTCAAACTCAAGCGCACGTGTCAGATATTCTTCAGCTTCATCATACCGCTCGTCATCAGTCGCATCGCTTCCTCTGTAAATCAAATAGTCTCGTGCCTGGGCTCTGCCGCGCTGATAACTATCGCTATCATCTTGCTGCTCGGCAAGCTCCATTGACCGGGTAATATAATCCAAAGAAGTTTCAAGGTCACCAAGTCTTCGATGGGCAAGCCCGAGCTGATAGTGAGCACCTACAAAATCTTCGTTAAGCTCCAGCGCCTGCTCATATTTCTCAATGGCTTCTTCGTTTTCCTCGTCCCTGTAAAGATCATTTCCCCAGGAGTAATACAAGCGTGCCTCGTTTTGTTCGGCACGTTCGGTTGCGGTACCGTCACCATATTCAGTATCAAGTTCCCGAAGCTCATCAACCCAGGAAGTTGCCTGTTCCCACTCTCTCTGGGTAGCATAATACTGTAGCTGCTGCAATGCCGCACGTGTTATCTGTTCACTTGCCCTATTTATAATTTCTTCTGCTTGTTCCCCCACTTGAAGAGCAATTTCATGGGAATTTTTAAATCCTTCTATAGCGTTATGAAAATCATTCGCTTCCATGTATTCCATCGCTTCGGTATATGCTTCTGCAGCATCTTCATAGGAATAATCCTGTGCATAGGAAAATTTTCCGACTCCCATTAACAAGAGTAAAGCGACCGAAAATGTAGCTATTTTTTTTACGGGTACCATGCGCTGTTCTTCCTTTACTATTTATGTTTTAGTTGTTTGTTTTCGAAACGAATCTACAAAAAAGATTAGTATTCCGTTTAATATTATATGATTTGTGTAAACTTATAAAAATCAGTGACCAATATTAATAATAACATACTAACGGTTTAATTATTTTAAAAATTATCAAAAATTTGGTTTAACCTGATTTCTTTGGTAAAACTCATAAAGATGATTTACAACGTCGTCCACATTATCGGTCATATAAAATAAATCCATGTCATCTTTTGAAATTGTACCTTCTTTAAGCATTGTCGCTTTCATCCATTCGACCAGTCCTTGCCAGAATTCTGTTCCGAATAAAACCACGGGGAATCTATCAATCTTGCGAGTTTGCATCAACGTTAAAGCTTCGTAAAATTCATCAAGTGTTCCCAGCCCACCGGGAAAAGCTATAAAGCCTTGTGAGTATTTAACAAACATCACTTTTCTCGCAAAAAAATATCGAAATTTGATTCTGTAATCCCGGTCAACATATTGGTTTGCTTCCTCTTCAAAAGGTAAGTCAATGCATAGCCCAACCGATTTGCCTTTCCCTTGCTGGGCACCCTGATTGGCGCCTTCCATAATACCCGGTCCTCCGCCGGTTATAATTCCAAAACCGAGATCTGTTAATTTCCTTGCAGTTTCTGATGCCTGAGCATAATATTCGTTATCAGAGTTGAGCCGGGCAGATCCCATAATCGAAACACATGGACCTATTCGGTGTAATTTGTCATAACCATCGACAAATTCGCCCATGATCTTAAAAACACTCCAGATATCCTGTTCTACTCTTTGCTCATAGTGATCGGGTATCGGCTGATCATTATGCGTGGATTTATTCCATTTCATATTGACTGGTTGTAAAAGCTAAAAGTTTAAAGTAAAAGAAAGCGTCATTCCGGCATTGCCCATCTCATCCGGACCCGGTTTAATATCAAAGCCTGCACTCAGATCATCGCTTACGTCAAAATCACGAAGGTGAGCAAACACATAGGCGTCGACAATATTTAATCCATAAGCTGCCACTATAAGCACAAAGGTCAGATCCCGACGATTCCTCAAAAAATCCCTATGATCTCTCAGAGCACTTTCTGATTGATTAGGATCAATATCCGGCGGAGTCGGGCCAAATTTTTCATCATCATTTTCGGGATTAGCGTTGTAAGCCGCAGCTCTGTAATCTGTATACTGATCATGAACCCAGTAACTGTAGTATCCAAGTCCACCGAGTAATCCGTATACAATCGGTACTTTCCATGTCTGTTCATTCACCACCTGCCCCCACCCCGGAAGACGTGCAGACTTAAACATGACCTCCCTGGGTTCAGGGATAGTATCCGGCAGATTTTCCTGGGTATTGGCACTACTCTTAAAACTGTAAACATCTCCTTGATTTATCTGCTGATCATCAATCAACTGCGCAGAAGCAGCACCCGTAGTAAAGATAAAACCCAAAGCCAGTAGCAATGTGGTTTTAAGAGTCATGGTCGAGCATTGAGAGGATGCGATCCAGCTCTTCATCGCTATAGTAATCAATTTTTATTTCACCGCCCTGCTTTTTCTTTTTAATCTCAACTTTCGTGCTCAGCTTTTTACGCAATCGGTTCGAGATTTCTATCAAATGAATATCTTTCTGATCCTTTGACGGAGCCGACTTGGTTCTCTGCTTTTTTGATTGCGCTGCTTTTCGAACCGCATCTTCCAGTTGCCTGACGGAATAATCTTCCTCAATACACCTTTGGAGCAGCTTTTCCTGGGTTTTGGGGTCTTCAACGTTTATCAGTGATCGAGCATGTCCAGTGCTGATCTTCTTCTCCTTAAGTGCCGCCTGTACGGCTGCCGGGAGGTTTAGCAAGCGCAGCAGATTAGTAACCGTAGTACGATTTTTATCCACATGCTTTGCGACCTGCTCCTGCGTGTAGCCACACTCTTCGATTAACCTTTTATAACCTAGTGCCACCTCAACTGGATTAAGCTCCTCTCTCTGAACATTTTCAATAAGTGCAAAGGCAATGATATCATCATCATTAACATCACGGATGTAGGCAGGGATTTCCTTAAGGCCTGCCATTTTTGTAGCCCTGAGTCTGCGCTCACCGCTGATAAGCTCATAGCGCTTATCTGCTACCTGGCGAACCGTTACAGGTTGAATTAAACCGTGTTTACGAATTGATTCGCTTAGCTCCTGCAGGCTGAATTCGTCAAAATCCTGTCTCGGTTGGTGTGGATTCGGCCTTATATTATTAACAGGAATATGCAGGGTAACGTTAAGCTTATCCTGTATTGCTGTGCCTTCCCGGTCATTTTGGGATTTGGTTGATTTCTTTTGTGATTCTTTGTCATCCAGATCCGGGAAATATGCACCAAGACCTCTGCCCAATACTTTTTTTGCCATATGATAATAAGAAAATGTACAGTTTTAAGTTACGCGAAAACAGGGCTATCCTTAAATAGTTTTTTGTTTTTAGTAATAAGCTCACGTGCCAATGCAAGATAACACTTGGATCCGATACTTCCCGAATCATATAAAATTACAGGCTTTCCAAAACTCGGAGCTTCAGCAAGTCGAATATTTCTGGCAATTACAGATTCGTAAACACGGTCATCAAAATAACGTTTAACTTCCTCGGCTACCTGATTGGAGAGTCGTGTCCGGGTATCGTACATCGTTAATACCACACCTTCAATATCGAGGTTAGGATTCAAATGCTGCACAACTATTTTGATTGTATTGAGCAGCTGTCCGAGACCTTCAAGCGCAAAATATTCGCATTGCACAGGAATCATTACAGAGTCGGATGCGGTAAGCGCATTGATGGTCAGCAGGCCTAGAGAAGGCGGGCAGTCAATGATAATAAAATCGTACTGATCACCAAGTCCTTTGATAGCTTCACGCAACACTTCCTCTCTCTGAGGCTTATCAACCATCTCGATTTCAGCTCCAACGAGATTTATATGTGATGGCAGCACATCGAGATACGGCATTTCCGTTCGAGAAATGGTATCTTCGGGTTTGCAACTACCCATCATTAATTCGTAAATGGAATGCTCTACATTATTCGAATCTATACCACACCCACTTGTTGAATTACTTTGGGGATCAATATCAATTAGTAGCGTAGAATGTTCTATTGCAGCCAGACTTGCGGCAAGATTAATTGCAGTGGTCGTTTTGCCCACACCACCTTTTTGATTCGCTACTGATATAATTTTTCCCATAAATATGGTACCCGTTGATTGTTAATATAGCTTCCTCTAAATATAAGCGGGAAGGTTCAACAAACAAAGCACCTCCTACATTCTATGTAGAGCAGTAAAAAAGGATTTGGTTTTGAGGAAGGGATTAATTGTAGCGAATGATCAGAGGTATTATTTTGGTTGAGTCCTGGTTAATTGAATAGTGCCTTGATTCGTATTATTCAGCAAGTTATGGCTATCAAACATCTGCAATTGATCCAAGCCACTGTGTGTCGTGCTATCGATGGAGGATATGGAAAAGCCGGCTTCGGAAGCATTCAAGTGCAGGATATTATTATTATCTACCCAAGGTTCTATGTGTTGTTCTTCCATCGAAGCAACACTCTCACCTCCTTCACCTCCGGCAGTAAAACCAATTAGCTGCGGGTAAAAGTTTGCCACCCCGATAGAAAGTCCGAAAATTACGGCCGCGGCAGCGGCCATCAAAGTGGTGTTGCTTAGTGAGCCGCGCCAATAAGGCTTATTTGACATTTGGTGATGGTGTAAGGCTTGCTGAACTACAGCTTCTGAAACATTAGCAGGCGGTTCAACATCGGGCAGTTGCCTGATTTTCCCCCATGTCCGACTCAGACATTCAATTTCTATGAGTAGATCCTCATCTTCATCCATCTCTTTGCGAATAATATGGATTTCAGAGGGATCTAACTCATTCATTACATACTTAATGCACAGGTCATCACCGTTGGGCGTATTTTGATTCTTTTCCATGTTCTTTATCAAACATTTTTCTGAGATTAATCAAAGCATACCGCATCCTGCCTAGTGCCGTGTTGATAGACACATCTGTAAGTTCTGCAATTTCTTTGAAAGACATCTCATAATAGTGGCGGAGCATCACGACTTCTCGCTGCTCTTTAGGCAGTTCGTTTATGTGTTTCATGAGACTGCCCATCGCTTCACCTTTTTCAATAGTAAGCTGGGCATCCTCTAAATCATCATCCGGCAAACGCTCGTAAAAGTCATAGTCCGGATCGTCATTAGAGTTAACGTCGACGAACCGCTTTTTCTTTCGCAGATAATCTATAGTTGCGTTGTGAGCAATTCTCATTACCCATGCAATCCACTTACCTTGCTCATTGTAAGTTTCATCCATTTTCGTAATGACCTTGGTAAAGGTCTCCTGGAAGATATCATTAGCTACTTCCTGATTGCCCACCATGCTATAGATGTAAGAATAGATTTTGGACTGGTGACGGTTAAGCAGCTCACGAAACGCTTTTTCACTGCCCTCTCGCCGGTACAGCCTCACTAATTGCTGATCGTCAAGCTCCGAAAGTCTTATGTTTTTCTTATTGTTACTCATGTTAACCTTCCTAACGCCAGGCTTTTTTTTGTTATTGCCGTTTACCTGTGCCTTGTTTTTTTGTTTAATGTCTTAGTTTGATTTATCTAGCTGTATTGTCGCTTTATACTTTACTCTACAATACAACACCCCGCAACCGGGATATACCTAACAAAGTTTGCAAAAAACTTTATTGATACTTTAAATATTAAGTATCTGTAGCTACTTTATCATTAAAACAATTATGTTACAAATTTCATTTCAATTGTCAGATGAAGTAGAAAATAGTTCAGCAGCCAACTTAACTGCCCATCGCTTTTATCAAAACTCAACTTATTCCACCTACAGCCAAACAATTTAATTTTTTATTGAACAGGTTTTTATTCCTTGCTTACTCATACATGAATCAAATTTCGTGCCAAATTGATGAACTTTGATTGAGGTAGCTATCTGTTCAAATAAGAGTTTTGATTTAAATTTCCGGTTTTGCCTATAATTTAGATTTAGTCCATTATAATAAATTTTCACCCAATTGTAAAGTTCAAAAAGCGGCCATTTTGCTTCATTTTGCCGAACTTGTATTTAATCTTCTCATTTTTGTAAGATAATTCAGATACACAACAGCCGGACGAGCCGGAACCCGGTTTCCTCCAATATTAATCAAAAAATAAACTGTAATAGTCTGATACAAAATCCAACTTATTGTATTAACTCTGCCGAAATGCCATTGTCCGATGAAAGACAATCTGGCATAATTATTTCACAACCCGGTCCCCTTCTATCACCATTTTTATGCTGTCTAAAATGAGTGATTGTAGTTTCAACATGGGTTACGGCTTGCAGCTGTGTTTGACGGCAATTAGTAACACATGCAGCAACCTCAATGGCTTTTATAGGAAATTAAGATACTTATAATTATTCCGTCTCCTGATGAAAGTAGCTGTATACCTGCTCACCCGTATGTCGGCCGGCTTTTTTCTGTAAAGTTTCTAAGTCTGCCTCTCGTATTCGTTTAACTGAACCGAAATCACTAATAAGTTTCTGTGCAGTTTTAGGCCCAACACCGGGAATTTCCGTTAAGCTGCTTTTCAGCATGCTTTTACTTCTTTTTTTCCGGTGAAAGCTTATGGCAAACCTGTGGGCCTCATCTCTCAAATATTGGAGTAGTTTTAACGAAGATGACGTCTTCGGGATCATTATCGGATCAGACTTACCAGGAATAAAAACCTCCTCAAGCCTTTTTGCTAATCCTACTATGGGAATATCATTCAGCATATCTAACTCTTCCAATACAGAAACCCCACTGGATAGCTGCCCTTTCCCGCCGTCAACCACAAGCAAATCGGGTAAATGACTGCCTTCTTTTTTCATTCTGCCATATCGGCGGGAAATAACTTCTCTCATGGATGCATAATCATCCGGACCTTTTACGGTCTTGATGGAATATTTTTTATACTCGCCTTTTTTAGGCTTTCCATCCACAAAACAGACTAAAGATGCTACAGGCTCGCTACCCTGAAAATTAGAATTATCAATACATTCAATTCTCCTCGGTAATCTATCCAGGCCAATATCACGTTTCAAGCTTTTAATTACGTGGGGGACGCGATCTTTTTCAGCCTTCTGCTTTTGGAGGATATATTCTTTTAGCTGCAACTCTGCATTGGAAGTGGCCATACGCATCATCTGTGCTTTCTCCCCGATTTTCGGAAGATGTATCGGCACTTTTTTGCCATGCTCCTGCCACAAGTACTCCATCAGGGGTTCATCATCATCAATTTCATGGCTGACATGAACTTCATCAGGAATAGTGCCGGAGATTGTTCCGGTATAGTAATCTTCCATAAACGACTGCAGCAAATCCCCTTCTTCTATACCTTCTATATTTTTCAGAAACCTGTGGTAGCTGCCAATAAGTTTGCCTTCACGCACTTTGAATAGTACCCCGCAGGCAATATTCTCAGCCGTTTCGGATGCAAGCGCAAATATATCCCTGTCGATGGCATCTTTATCAACCATTTTCATCTTTTGGCTGTACTTTTCCAGCGACTGGATACTATCCCTCATTTGGGCTGCCTTCTCAAATTCAAGCGCGTTCGAACTGATTTCCATCTCATCCTTTAAGTCCCGAATCAACCCTTCTGTCTTGCCATTCAGCAACCTTATGACTCTGTCTATGGTTGATTGGTATTCCTCCAAAGGCATATCGACAGAGCAGTTTTCAAAATAATCCTCAAAACATTTTTTCCATTTGGGCAATCCCTGGAGATGATCAATCATTTTGGGGCTGCATGCGCAGGTGCACAATCCAAAAGTCTGGCGGATAGTCTCCAGCATATTTCGCATTTTTCCCACATGATCGTATGGTCCGTAGTAGCGATTTCCATCCTGAATCACAGTCCGTGTGGGAAAAACACGTGGCCGCTCATCTCTTGTTACACAAATGTAAGGATAGGATTTATCATCCCGGTATGCGATGTTGTACCGGGGTTGATATTTTTTTATCAGATTATTTTCAAGAATCAGAGCTTCGGCTTCCGAGTCGGTTACGATAACTTCCAGGTCGGATATTTTGGAAACCATCACCGCAATTTTGCCGCTTATCGGTTGGCTCTGTTGGAAATATGACCGAACGCGATGGCGAAGCCGCTTTGCTTTTCCTACATATATAACAGTTCCACGTTGATCTTTAAACTGATAAACCCCGGGATTCAGCGGCAAATTTTCAAGCTTTTGCTGAAGTGCCGTATTTACTTCTTCCCCCATTTCTGATTAACCGCTATAATTCTACATGCCTGAGGTTTACTTTAACTGATCAGTTACTGTTACTCTTGTTGAAAGTATCTGAGCGATAACTCGTCTTCTCTCTCTGCCAGTGTGCTGTCCGATTCAAACGTACTGGCCATTGCCTCAAACTGATATACAAACCGCCGCTTTTCATATCGCGGAGCAAATTGGGCAAACTCAAGCATATATACACGATTATTGACCTCGTCGAAAATAGTGTAATTGAGGAAAGGCCCGCCCATCAGATCATTAGTCATTTGCCAGGTGCCGCGCGTCTCATAGGCCGGGTAGCCATTTAAATTGACGGATTCTGTTTCCACCGGCCGGCGGAACTCGGTAGTCACGTAAGAATCTTCTCTGGAACCCTGGATATATTTTTTATTTAAACTGTCTCTGATATCATGGATCCAATCTGAATCCACAAAATCAGTATCTTCTACATCTTCTTTATACCATGCCCATAACCATCTGTCATTATCATGCAGATGGCGACGCATTGTTACAAAATTTGTGGTGTCTACCCCAACGCGGTAGTCGTGTTGTACCCGAAAACGGAATCCATGGTTTTCCCAAAGTGAGTCTGCTTTATCAACCTGCTCGCCGCTTCGATATACATATCTTTTCCACCGTTCGATGGTTTTATCATGAAGCGTACTGACCAGATCAGACCCATCATCCCTGATATTTTGCGCAAGCTCTTCATCACTATTGCCGGTTAAAAACAGTGTCCATTGATCTCGGTACCAGCGGTCCTCAAGAGGAAAAGCGAAATTATCGCCGCGCTCGACTCTTTCTTTGATATCTTCACTCAGGCTGTTTCGAATGAATCCACCTACATTGCTTTGTTCATCAAGTGGAGCGGCAAATATAACACTACGATGTCTTTGTGCACTGTCCAGCTGTCGTTGCGTGTCAATATCTATAAACCTCAAATCGAAGCGTTCTTCGGGTCGCGGCAATGTCATGATATATTCACCAAACGTTTCCCTGACTGCATCTGCAGCTTCCGAGTCCCAACGGGTTGAATCCATAACAACAAGTATTTCTGAGCGATCTCCCTGCGCCGATTGACGGTAATCACTTCCCTCACATCCCGTCAACATCAAAAAACCACCAACGAAAAATAATAAAATGTAAGCTGATTTAAATTTCATAGCCTTGCGCTGTAATAAGTTAATATCATTAGTATCTATTGCGGCATATTTTCAGTTCTACTACGCTGATAATGTAAACTATAAGATTTTTATTGTGTTTTTGACTCGCCACTCTTCAAACTTTGAACAAAATCAGCAGTTTTCATTATCCACTCAGGTTTTGGATAATTTTCGCGTATCTTGTTGATTACAGCGGAACCTACCACAAAGCCCTGCACTCTCTCACTGATCTGCACCGCATCTTCATGGGAGGTGATGCCAAATCCGATCAAAACAGGGTTTCGGGTGATATTTTCTTTTACCCGGTCAATAAAACGTTTTACGGATTGCTGAACAGATTCACCATCGCGCGCGCCTGTAACCCCCGTTACGGAAACACAGTAAACAAATCCACTGCTTTGATCATCAATAACCTGCATGCGTTCATCGGACGTATTCGGAGCAACCAGGTAGATCAGATGCAACCTGTTTTGATCTGCTGCCGCTTTCAACTCATCAGCCTCTTCGGGAGGAACATCAGGCAGAATCAAACCATCAACCCCTGATTTTGCAGCATTTTCGACAAATCGCTCTATCCCGTAATGTAAAATCGGGTTTATATAACCCATCAGAACTAACGGTACATCCGAGTTTTCGCGAATCTGTTCAACTATCTCGAACGTCGTATCTAGATCGGTTCCGTTTTCAATAGCCACCTGACTCGAATATTGAATAGTAGGTCCATCTGCAAGCGGATCGCTGAATGGCATACCTAGTTCTATGAGATCTGCACCTGCATCAGATAGTGCGGTAACTAACTGAGCTGAGGATTGAATGTCCGGAAAGCCAGCAGTCACGAATATGCTCATTATTTTTTCAGGCTCCATCCGGTTTGCAAACAAACGGTCTATGCGGTTTTCTGCTTTTGAAGTGAATTGTTCTGTCATTTCATGCCGGATTTTGGTTGTTTAGATATTCAGAGATAGTAGTCATATCTTTATCCCCCCGGCCGGAAAAATTGATAACCACAACTTCATCTTCGCTTGTTTCAGGCATCAGTTGATCAAGCCAGGCCATTGCATGAGCCGTTTCGATAGCAGGTATAATACCTTCAAGTGCCGAACTTAGTTTAACAGCTTCCATAGCTTCTTTGTCGTCCACGGCATAATATTCAACCCTTTTGCTGTCGAAAAGATGGGCGTGCTCCGGCCCTATACCTGGATAATCAAGACCCGCGCTGATGGAGTACGGCAGACGCACTTGCCCGCCTTCAGTCTGAAGCAGAAAACTGCGGGAGCCATGCAAAACACCTGGTGCGCCAATGCTCAATGTTGCAGCTGTTTGATCAGTATCCTTTCCAAGTCCGCCGGCTTCGATGCCGATTATTCTTATGCTCTCCTCATCCAAAAACGGATAAAACATTCCTATGGCATTGGAACCACCGCCAAGACAGGCAAGGAGATAATCCGGAAGCTTCTTTTCTGCCGACCACAACTGGCTGCGTACCTCATCTCCGATAATTCTTTGAAAATCGCGAACCATCATCGGATACGGATGCGGCCCCACTACCGATCCGATGATATAGAAAGTATCCTCCACATTAGTAACCCAATCCCGGATAGCCTCATTAGTTGCATCTTTCAGCGTCTTTGATCCGCTATTTACCGGTCGCACATCAGCGCCAAGTAATCGCATACGATCCACATTGAGTTTTTGCCGGCGCATATCTTCCTCACCCATGTAGATTATGCAGTTCATACCAAATTTTGCGCAAACCGTGGCTGTTGCCACACCGTGTTGCCCCGCACCTGTTTCGGCTATAATCCGATCCTTTCCCATGCTTTGAGCAAGCAGCACCTGCCCAATGGCATTGTTAATTTTATGTGCACCGGTATGGCACAAATCTTCCCGTTTCAGGTAGATTTTAGCTTTACCATAGTGCCGCGTTAATCTCGAAGCGAATGTGAGCGGGGTTTCACGACCGACATATTTTTGAAGTATAATCCGATAGCGTGCCTGAAAAGCCTTGCTTTCTCTTGCCCTGAGGTACGCTTCTTCAAGTTTCTCAAGCGCAGGTATTAATACTTCGGGCACATACTTTCCGCCGAATTTCCCAAAGTAACCGCGCTTATTGGGGTAATTGTAGGTATTTGCAACTTCCTGAGTGGACATGTAAATAGGTAATTTCGTTTATAATGAATTTGATTCCTGTAAATCCCAAATTTCCCGTAGCTCATCAAACAAGGTGCTTAGTTTATCGAAATCCTTGACGCCCGGCTCAAGCTCAACACCGGAGGATATGTCAACTGCAAAAGGTTGAACGGTTTTTACCGCCTCGCGAACATTACCGCTATTTATTCCGCCTGCCAGAAAAAACGGCAAGGATTCACCTATTTCTTTGAGTACGCTCCAGTCAAACGTTTTTCCGGTGCCGCCCATCAGTTTTTTATCTTTGGTATCAAACAAGAGATAATCAACATGCTCTAAATATGGATCAACCGCCTCTTTGAGTTCATCGGCAGTCATCTCAGCGTCTATCCGAAATGATTTAATTACAGGTTTGTCAATCAGAGCACAGTAATTGGGCACCTCGGTGCCGTGCAGCTGAACCATATCCATCCCGGATTGATGTGCCGTTTCGTTGACTTCATCGATTCCGGCATCTACAAATACACCAACATTTGCCGGACCCTCGACCCATTCGGTTATTGCGGCCGCTTTTGCCGGCTCGATGTACCTTGGACTCTTCGGATAAAATATATATCCCAGATAATCGCTTAAAGCCCCGCTTGCAAATCTGGCATCTTCAAGACTCGTGATGCCGCAAATTTTAATTTGAGTTCGCCGGGTTTCTGTGTGCATAAAAAATACTTGCTTACTTTAGATCATTAAAAAATTCTTACTAAACAGACCTTTTACCGGTCAGATTCAGGCTCGTAATCAATACTTGTTAATTTACAAAGCGCCTTTCCAGGCTCTTTTTGCCGCATAAAGTATTCGCCGATCAATGCCGCGTCAATACTTTCCGATTGCAAAAGCCGGATATCCTCCGGTGAGGACAGACCGCTCTCAGAAACAGTCAGAATATGATCCGGCAGTGATTTCAGTGCATCAATGCCACGATGCACATCTACTTGAAAGGTGTTTAAATTGCGGTTATTGACCCCAACAATTTCGGCTGATTTAAAATCAATCATGGAAAACTCTTCCGGGTCATAGCATTCGATTAAGGTTTCCAGTCCAAGTTCGGTAGCAGCATGGTGCAGTTCCATAAGTTGATTGCCGCTGGTTATAGTTGCAATCAAAAGTACGGCATCCGCACCAATGCCCCTGGCTTCCTGAAGCTGGTAAAAATCGAAAATGAAATCTTTACGAAGCAGCGGAACCTGTACACTTTCTGAAAGTTGAGTCATATAATCCGGGTTCCCCTTGAAAAATCGCTCCTCCGTGAGCACAGACAAAGCCGCTGCTCCATTAGTGATATAATCCCCGGCAAGCCGGGTCACATCAAAATCATCCCGGATAACTCCTTTGGATGGAGAAGCTTTTTTCAACTCGGCAATAATCTGAACTCCTTTCCGGCTCAATGCGCCGGAAAGCGAACTTCGATCCTTTTCCCAACCCGGAAAACTGCTATAATCAGAAGCTTTAAATTCTTTTTTTCTTAGAATTAAATCTTCTTTTTTCTGATCTACTATTCGATCCAGAATTGAGCTCATATTGCGTCCTTTTCTTTCAGAGCCAATTCCTGCGTGCATTCAACAAATTTGTCTAAAGCCTCAGCTCCCTGTCCGCTTTCGAGGGTTTCCATTGCCAGCATGTGCGCTTCCTGTAAATCATCATACAAACCGGATGCGTATATGGCAAATGTCGCATTAAGGGCTACAATTTCTTCCTGCGCTTCGGTGCCTTCACCTTCAAGAACTGCTTTAATTATTTCCGCATTGCTTTCACTGTCGCCGCCCTGTAAATCTTTGGAATCAACCATAGTGAACCCAAACGTGCGCGGATCCAGTTTTTGAAATTCACCAAATTTATTGCCCTGTAGTTCAATTACATCAGTAAACGAGGCCGTGCTGAATTCATCCATACCATCGTGAGCATGTACGCCGTAAGCAAACTCCGTATCAAGTTGAGCAAGGATGGCAATAAGCTGTTGAGCTACTTCACGGTTGTACGTGCCGATCACCTGCCGTTTGACATTAGCCGGATTGAGCAATGGTCCGAGCATATTGAAAAATGTTCTCATCCCCAATTCTTTGCGTGCAGGCATTACATTTTTCATTGCCGGATGAAAATTGGGAGCGAACATAAAAGCCATCCCGGTTTCATTAAAACACTCCTCGACATGATCTTTGGAAAGCGCATACTTTGCGCCAAGTTTTTCGAGTACATCAGCGCTGCCGCTGTTACTTGAAACATTCCGATTACCATGTTTCAGAACAGGAACATTGGCACCGGCAACCACAAACATCGTTGCTGTAGAAATATTAAATGTACCGGAATGATCCCCGCCCGTTCCGCACAGATCAACAGCATTTTCCGTCTTTACATTTACGCTGACGGCCGCATCTCTCATTACCTGCACGAAAGCAGCGAGCTCTTCCACAGTTTCAATTTTGCTCCTCATTCCGTAGAGAAAAGCAGCAGTTTGAGCGTGACTTACTTCACCATCAATGATTGATTTAAGCGCGAAAGATGCCTCTTCGGTGGTGAGATTCTCTTGCCTGCCAATTTTTTCAAGAATATCTGTGAATTTCATATGTGTATCATGAAGCGGATTTTACTGCTGAATCAACAGCTAACCAGTTTGATATTAACTCAGGGCCTACCTCGGTAAGGATGCTTTCGGGATGAAACTGTATACCTTCTATAGGATGTGATTTGTGACGCAGTCCCATAATCACTCCGTCCGGTGTGCGGGCACTAACCTGAAGCGTTTCCGGAATTGATTCCGGATCAAGAACAAGGGAATGGTAACGAGTAGCCTCAAATTCGGATGCAACTCCTTTAAATACCCCATTTTTATCATGCCTGATCACCGACGTTTTCCCGTGCATTAAATTTGGCGCATGCACAACTTCAGCGCCATAAACCCTTCCTATAGCCTGATGACCAAGACACACACCAAGTACGGGTACATTTTTCCCAAGCTTTCGGATCACCTCCTCAGAAATCCCTGCGTTTTCAGGCCGCCCGGGTCCGGGTGAAATCAAAATCCGATCCGGATTCATTCGCTGGATTTGCTGCAGAGTTAGCACATCATTTCTCACAACCTTGTAGTCTGATGTATGAGCTGCAATCAAATGAACCAGATTGTAGGTGAATGAATCGTAATTATCTATGATTAAAATCATTACGTTAGTTTATGCTGCAATTGCTGGTGATTGTAGTGTTTAATTATTGAAGTTTGAATTTCGTATTCACAATCCTTTTTACCCCGCTGAATCAAGACGATATGCCTTTTCCTTCAATTTGTTCCGTTGAAAAATGCCTTACAACACCGGTCACTTCACGAACCGGCTCCATAATCTCTTCCGCGCGAACGCGAGCTTTTCGGCTACCTTCACGCAAAATATCATGGACATAGTCCAGGTTTTTTTCCAGTTCCCTGCGTTTTTCCCGGGCTTCTCCGAAGTATTCGTTTATCAATCCAAGAAGCTCTTTTTTGGCATGGCCATAACCATAACCGCCCGCACGGTATTTTTCAGCGATTTCTTCGGTTGTTTGCTCATCAGCAAAAAGCTTGATCAGCGCAAAAACATTACACTTTTCCGGGTCTTTGGGATCTTCCAGATCTGTTGAATCCGTCTCTATAGACATGACCTTCTTCTTCAAGGTTTTGCCTTCGTCAAATATGTTGATGGCGTTATCATAAGACTTGCTCATCTTCCGCCCGTCAATTCCGGGAACGGTGGCTACAGATTCAACTATGTATGCATCGGGTATTTTTAGATATTCCCCGTTATAGGTGTGATTAAATTTTGCCGCGAGATCACGGGATATTTCAAGATTTTGCTTTTGGTCGGCTCCAACGGGTACCAAATCCGATCCGTAAATCAGAATATCGGCCGCCTGCAATACCGGATAGGTAAATAGTCCGATATTGGCTGCCAGGCCCTGGGCTATTTTATCTTTATACGCAACCGACTTTTCCATCAGGCTGACCGGCGTCAGTGCACCAAGTATCCAGTACAATTCAACAACCTGCGGCACATCACTTTGAGCAAAAAAAGTACATCGCTCCGGATTCATACCCAAAGCAAGGTAATCGAGTGTAACGTCAATGGTATTTTGCCGCAACTCTTCCCCATTGTTCAAAGAAGTCAATGAGTGATAATTAGCGATGAAATAAAATGCATCACCTTCATCCTGCATTTTGATATGCTGGCGAATTGCTCCAAAATAATTTCCAAAATGCAGCCTGCCGGATGGTTGTATTCCCGAGAGGATTGTCTTCATTTAAACTTAACTATTAATTGATTTTCTGTTTTAGTAAACTTCAATATAAGCTACTTGTTTTATTTATTTTAAAAACTCACGGTTACTCATGCTGCGAATTCAACAACCTGGCTATATCAAGTGCATCAAACAACGCACGTGCTTTGTTTTCGGTTTCTTCAAATTCATTTTGTGCCACACTGTCCGCCACGATACCGGCCCCGGCCTGTATGTAAGCACGATCATCCGTAGCTACTATGGTGCGGATGGCTATACAAGTATCCAGATTGCCGGAAAAATCAATATATCCGACAGCACCTGAATAAGGTCCGCGCCGGGTAGTTTCCAGTTCATCAATAATTTCCATAGCCCTGACTTTCGGCGCTCCGCTAACCGTTCCTGCAGGAAAACAGTACTTTAGCGCATCTACTGCATGGGCATTCTCATCAAGTTCACCCGAAACTTCAGATACAATATGCATGACTCGTGAATATCGCTCAATTACCTGATTTCTTGTCATTTTTACCGTTTCCGGCCGGCAAACTCTGGTCAGATCATTCCGGCCAAGATCAACCAGCATCACGTGCTCGGCAACTTCTTTGGGGTCATTCTTCAGATCCTCTTCAAGCTCCCGGTCTTTTTCATCTGTATCACCACGAGGCCGGGTGCCGGCAATCGGCATCAGACTTGCCTGGTTATTCTCCACGCGCACTAAAACCTCAGGTGATGAGCCTATTAAAGCGAAATCATCATAATCAAGAAAGAAGAGATACGGAGAGGGGTTCGCCATTCTCAGTGCCCGGTATAACATGAAGCGATCTCCTTCAAACCGGTTCTGAAATCGCTGCGAGAGCACCACCTGAAAGATGTCTCCTTCATAAATATATTCTTTAGCTTTTTCTACACTGTCACAAAAAGCCTGTTGTGATGTATTGGATGAGATCCCCCCGTCTAAATCTAATGACATGTTTTCATCGGCCGGTCTGCGTGCGATCTCTTCCATGCGATCAAGTGCCAGCTGGGACTCCGCAAACTGTGTTTCAGGATCAGACTCCGAACTTGAAAAAACTGTTTTTATTAGTAGTATGCGATGTTTTACGTGATCAAACGCATAAATTTCATCATAAAAAGACCAGATGGCATCCGGCAGATCAAGGTCATCCGTCGGGGCATCGGGAAGGTTTTCAACCAGTCTGACTGTGTCATAAGAAGAAAATCCCACGGCACCTCCGGTCAGCCTCGGTAAGTCAGGTATTTCCGGCTCATCCAGTTTTTGAGTGAGATTTTTGAGAACATCCAGGTAATTACCGGTGTAGGTTTTAATATCACCGGTAGTATCGATGAGCGTTGCTTTTCCGTGCTGGTATCTTAGTATCTGATAAGGGTCGCGTCCCAGAAAACTATACCTGGCCACATGTTCGCCACCCTCCACTGATTCAAACAAAAAGGGGAAACGGGCGCCGTTGCGCAGTTTCATAAAAAGAGAAACCGGCGTAAGAGTATCGGCCAGAATAGTCCTCCAGACCGGCACGGTAGAGTACTTATCCGCAAGTTGTAAAAATTGTTGTTGATTCATAGATGGCTAAAAAACAAAAAAACCCACTCCAAAAACTTGAAGTGGGTCGATCTGAAGTTAATAAAACTTAATCAGCACAAGCGCACAGCTCAGTCAACCCATGTTATGGGCCACCACCAATGTGCGTTTTGTATTGCTTGTAAAATCATCTTCCGAATGTACAACTAAGATTAATTGAAATCAATATTGATTAGTAATAAATTCAACTCTGAAATTATCTTCACATACATTCCGTGATACAAGTAACCCGACCCCTTTCAAAGGGCCGGGCTGAATATCGTTCTACCGATTATGTACTATCTGGTTATTTGACAAACAACATTTCGTGATAAGCGGGAAGCGGCCAGTAATCATCAGCCACCATATATTCAAGCTTATCGGCTGTATCACGAACTTTATTCATAGCCGGAAGCACGTTGTAATGTAAATGCCGCGCTTTTTCAAAAGCGGTATCGCCTCCAAGTTCGGCATTTTGCGCTTCCAGCTCTTTGAGATCAGTTGTTAACTTGCTTAACGTTTCATTGATTTCCTCAGCCAATCCACTGGTGCCGTTTACATTCAACCCGGTGCTGCTGCCGCGGTCATTCAGAGCAAGCAACTCATTGAGATACCTGACGGCACCCGGTATCAACATAGTTTTTACAATATTCGCCGTTGTTTCGGCCTCAATATTTAAAGTGAGGAAATACTGCTCTGTCCATATTTCATGACGTGATTCCAACTCGGCTTTGTTCAGCACTTTATGATCTTCAAAAAGATTGATATTCTTTTTGTTAACAAGTGTTGGTAAAGCATCCATTGTTGTCGGTAGATTCAACAAACCTCGCTTTTCGGCGTCTTTAGGCCATTCGTCTGAGTAACCGTCGCCGTTAAAAATGATATCTTTCACATCTTTAAGCGTTTCCTTCAGCACTTTTTTCAGTCCCTCCTCAAGCGAGCCTTCAGATTTCACTGAATCTTTTAGGCCGGCATTCATTTGCTTGAGTGCTTCCGCGACAATGGTATTAAGAACAACAATCGGAAATGAAACCGATTGACTTGACGCAACTGCACGGAACTCAAACTTATTACCGGTAAATGCCAGCGGTGAGGTTCGGTTACGGTCACCGGCATGCTTGGGAAGGTCAGGCAGCACAGATGTGCCTAATCCTAGTAATCCGCCGGATTTTGAACTTTTAGCACCGCCGTTCATCATTTGATTTACAATGTCTTCAAGTTGCTCACCGGTATAAATCGAAAGTATGGCCGGTGGTGCTTCATTTGCTCCAAGGCGATGATCATTTCCGGCGCATGCAACTGATGCTCTCAATAAATCCTGATATTCATAAACACCCTTCAGCACTGCAGTAAAGAAATACATGAAGAGCATGTTGGAGTGAGGGTTATCACCCGGCTCAAGAAGATTTCTGCCCGAGTCTGTTGTCAATGAAAAGTTAGTATGTTTCCCGCTTCCGTTTAATCCGGCAAATGGCTTTTCATGCAACATGCACACCAGCCCGTGCTTTCGGGCCACCCGCTTTAGTGTAATCATCGTAATTTGCTGGTGATCCGCTGCCACATTGCTCTTCTCAAAGATAGGAGCAATCTCAAACTGGCTCGGAGCTACCTCGTTGTGGCGAGTTTTCACCGGGACGCCAAGGCGATACAGTTCCCGTTCGGCATCCATCATAAAATTAATGATGCGATCCGGAATTGATCCGAAATAGTGATCATCCAGCTCTTGACCCTTTGGCGGTTTAGCTCCTACCAACGTACGCCCGGATGTAACCAGGTCGGGTCTTCGGTAAAAGAACTCCTGGTCAATCAGAAAATACTCCTGCTCAAACCCGCCTGTGGAGTTAACCCATTTGGCATCAATATCAAACAGGTTGAGTGACTCAAGCGCCTGCTTATTTAATGCTTCGGTAGATCTGAGCAATGGTGTTTTGTGATCCAGCGCCTCCCCGTCTTTCCAGGACGCAAACGCAGTGGGAATGCAGAGCACTTTACCATTTTTGTTTTCAACAATAAATGCGGGTGATGTCGGATCCCAGACGGTATATCCGCGAGCTTCAAAAGTTGGCCTGAGTCCACCGCTCGGAAAACTTGACGCGTCCGGCTCCCCCTGAATCAGGTCTTTACCTGAGAATTGCATAATTGCACCGCCACCCTGATTCGGTGTGATAAAGCTATCATGCTTTTCGGCAGTTTGCCCGGTTAGAGGTTGAAACCAGTGAGTATAATGCGAGGCGCCTTTTTCCGTCGCCCAATCCTTCATTACAACTGCCACAGCATCGGCTACATCCGCATTAAGAGGTTCATTATCCTTGATGGTTTTTTTAAGCTCTTTCCATGCGGATTTTGGGAGCCGCTCTTTCAATACTTCCAGGTGCAAGGTGTTCTCTCCAAAAATCTCCGAGATATTTACAGGCATCCGGCCTGTTCCCTTATCCTCATTTTGGCCGTTCATGGTGTAGTCCAAATCTCTGACTGCAGCCAATGTGTCATATCTTTGATATATCGTACTCATACAGTAGAATTAATGTTTGTTATGATGATTATCATGGTTCAACGAGGGTCAAATATAAAGCATAAAACCGACAATGCAATACTTTTTTAGAAAAAAAATTATCAAACCCTTACTTATTAAATTATTTAAGCCATTAAACAAAACTTGATTTGGAAGCGCTTTTTTGAGCTTACACCATTCATAAAATCCCGATACTTATAAAGTAAAGCACAATAAGTCATCCTTGTGGGAATGGTATTTTATACCGATGACTTAAATTATTTTATTGAAGAGAGCAAAAGACTCAATAATTTTACCACCATATTTTTCTAAAAAAAGAGTTATCACCTTTACCCTATACAAATACTAATTCTGATTCATGCAGCGGACAACAAGTATTTGCTGCTTTGAATTAATTCTTCATTTTTCTTGATTGAATTATTCCTTATCAAGAGATTGTTTAATACCTGAAATCATCAAATTCACCAGCGATTAAATTTTACCCTTTAACATTTCAGTTATATGTACCTGTGGTCTTTACTAATAATGCTACTTCTGGTAAATCCCGCTTGTCAGGAAACCTCACGCGTGGATGAACCCGCACCAGAAAATCTTGGCGAGATTCAACAAACCATAGAGCAGCTAATAGTTGAGGGTGAGGTGCCTTCAATGGCTGTAGGGGTTGCCCGCGATGGAGATGTTTTGTGGAGTGAAGCCTTCGGATGGGCTGATATGGATAATGATATGCCTGCCGATCCACAAACCATGTATTCAACAGCATCCATTTCTAAACCTTTTACCGCAACCGGTATTATGCTCCTTGCCGAACGGGGTGAAATCGACCTGGATGAACCTGCAAACAACTATCTCGATGACTCCCCCCTGACCGGCTTCCATTCCCCATCTGATAGCGTCACCATTCGTAAGCTTCTTAACCACACGGGAGGTTTGCCG
The DNA here is from genome assembly GCA_964505385.1 of uncultured Chitinophagales bacterium. Lineage (GTDB taxonomy): Bacteria > Bacteroidota > Rhodothermia > Balneolales > Natronogracilivirgulaceae > SLJN01. The sequence continues at coordinate 108,135 of CAZDIA010000001.1, read as the reverse complement.
CTGCATTATCAGTTTTTTTATGAAGATGAGGACTATACCCGCCCTCCCATGAGTGAGTCGATTCAGCGATACGGAATTGTTGTTTATGAGCCTGGCCAGCATTATCAATATTCCAATTTCGGATACGGGGTATTGGATGAAATTATTAAAAGAGTATCAGGAAAATCTTACGGGGATTTTATGAGAGAAGAACTTTTCACTCCTCTCGGGCTTTCAAGAACCTATGTCGGAATAGATGAGGATGAAGTTGATAATCACGCAATTCGATATAATCCGGAATTTTCGCCTCTTCCCAATTATGATTTTGATCACCGCGGCGGCTCTGCGGTTTACAGCACTATCGATGATCTGCTCACCTTCGGAAATTATTTTACGCAAAAACGTTTAAATGAGTCGGAAAGCCTTCTCAGTAAGAACACCCGCCAAAAGATGAAAGCGCCTTCCGCCGATCACAGCGCTACGGAGGAATACGGTTTAGGCTGGGTTTCAAGAGAGCACGATTCCGGATTGCGGGAAGTGTGGCACACCGGCAGCATGGGTGGTGTTAGTACCATACTCACATTGGTTCCCGAAGAAAACATAGTGGTTGCAGTTTTGACTAACACCCGGCACCCGGCAACCTCCATGATTGCCCGAAGTATTTTGCACAAACTCGAGCCTGATAAGATAGATTCCCCGGGTGCTGGACAGTCAGAGTCTGAGGAGCAACACCCGCCAGCTGATTATCTGACAGGCCAGTGGAATGGTAAGGTGATCACTCATTCTGATACGCTTGACGTCAACTTTGATGTTCATAAGACTGGTGATATTGAAGTAGTTCTTGATAACCAATCACCGGTGATACTGGAATATGCCAATTACAATGATGGCACTCTCTCCGGTATCATTGACAGCGAAATCGATACCGATGATGCCAGCCGCCGTCCGCATATTCTCCAACTTGACACCGTAACTTCAGAAGACAGCATAAGCGGCGCCCTAACCGCAATTTCAATGCCGGGAGAACGAGTTGGCAATGCGCTATCAAGTTATATAGAGCTGACAAGAGAATAGCTTATAGTAATGATCTGCCCAGAAAAAAAATCTTTTTGAAGAGGTAAATCGGCGAAGATGAAAAGATGTGAAGAAGTAAAGATGATAAGATAATAACCCGGAACCAAAACCCCGGTAGCTCCTCCAATCCTCTTTCATTTTCTTGATTTCTCGACTTCTTAAAACCTTGTCTTTTTGACTTCTTAAAATTCTTTAATTCTTTATCATATAATGGATACTTTCTATAATAAAGGTGTAAATCCAAACTTTAAGAGCCAAGGCACTAATCATTTTCTCTGGTCAAGCAACTCCTTAAGCGGTTCCCCGGTGGTTCCGTTAGGAAAAGCTGTTCCGAGTAGAACTCCAAGTGTAGGTGCAATATCTTCGATTCCCACCTTTCTTATACTGCCCCCCTTTTCAATGCCGCTTCCATACCATAAAAGCGGAACTCTTGTATCATAGCTGTAAGGCGAAAAATGGGTTGTTCCGGTTTTATCCTCCCAGAATGGTACCCACTGCGGATCAAGCCAGGCAGCAATATCACCCGATCGATTAGCATGATGCCCTCGCTGCACCCTTGCCTGGATACCTTCGGTAAATTGAGTCGAGTTCAGATCATGTGCCGTAAGCGTCCCTGAAACTCCTTCTAACTTTCTCAGATAGGTGGCAATCTTCCTCTCCACTTCTTCTGAATCCTGGTTCTCCTGGTCTATACGCTCATGATCCAAAAACACCTGCTGATTACTGAACGCACGTATCAGGTTAGTGCCGAAATGGTACCGTGAATATTCCACCAATTTCTCCTCAACCTCATCATCATAGAAATACCCGGCAGGAATATTGAGGTCTTGCATATATTTCGGAACGTGCGCCACTCCATGGTCAGCCGTGAGAAAAACCAGGAATTCATCCTCACCGAATTCATTATCAAGATAATCCAAAAGCCGTGCGATCTCCTGGTCAAAACGCAAATATTGATCCTGAATCTCTCGTGATTGCGGACCAAACCGGTGCCCGATATAATCCGGTGAAGAATAAGATATTGCCAGAAAATCCGTAGCATTGCCACTTCCCAGCTCCTTGCCTTCAATTGCCGCAATGGCAAAATCAGTGGTTATATCATTACCCTGCGGCACATACTGAATGAGTGATGGCCCGGTTTCTTCATATTTCATTTCCAGATCATAAGGAAAGGTAACCTTATCACCTCCGGGTAGCGGCCCCTCGTAGGGATTATCATCCTCACGACTTATATCATAGTATGATTCATCAAGTAAAAGATCCCATCCCTCGGCAAGATATTCTTCCAGTATATCTCGTTGATTAAATTGCTCAACCCAATCCGGCAACTGCTCATGATACCAGCTGCTGGTAACAAAATCACCGCTGTCCGGATCAAACCAGTAAGCTCCATCCGCATTGTGGCCGGCAGGAAATATCGCGCTGCGATCTTTCAGAGCTACACCGACAGTCCGGGATTTATGATTTGTGGCTAATTTAAGCTCATCAGTAACTGTGGTAGACAACATTTGATGTGGCGACATTCTGCCGGCATCACTTTCAGTCCCTACCGGATCAACATTTTCATCATCCGTGCAATAGATCATTTCTCCCGCCTCTTTATCGAACCAATTGTTGGCAATGATACCATGTACTTCCGGATTGGTACCGGCAAAGATTGAGGTATGGCCCGGAGCAGTATACGTTGGTACGTAACGGTAATTAGCATTATCAAAGGAAAAACCTTCACTGTAAAGTCGCTTTATTCCGTCGTCTTCGTATAAGTCCCAAAATCGGGTGATGAAATCATAGCGCATCTGATCTACAACAATCCCCACGACAATCTCAGGGCGGTCTGTTGGATCGGGATTATTCTTCGTTAAACCGGTTAATGGCAAAAGCAGACAAATAATAAATAAGGCAATGATAGATTTCATAGACATAATGATTTTATTGAAACTTCATTTGCACAGACTCAGATCACAAGGGGTAAATATATTATTTTGATGGGAAAGTTCTATCGCGTATTTGCAGATTTTGATTCTGGTATTATCTGCATAACATCTGATTTCACCGACATCGTAGGAATACATCACATAGTTATGTAGGCAATTTTTTCCATTTTCCTTATGTATAACTAAATCAAAAACTAAGAATTTTTATGAAAACATTGTAAGAACTATTTATATTATTGTTTTTTATGATTTTATATATTTTCCAAAAATTTGCTTTGAGTGCTTTTTATAGCTATACTTGGTCATAGAATTTTGACTCCCTCATATGCATAGCAGCCTGTCTCAGGACGGCTACATGACTGCCCCAGGGGTACACATCTCGTTTCATGTAGAGTTGTCTTAAACATCATTTTCGGATTTTAGTAATAGGGTAAATACTTCTCGTAATCTCAGGGTCTTTAATCATACAGCATAGAGACTCTCAAAGATGGGATGAATCAGTTACTCAAAAGCTAACTCGGCACAATTATGAAATTTTTACTATCACTTAGCCTGATCATTTTTATACCTGCTGCACTGTTCGGGCAGTCAGTAGCAGTTAAGGGTGGGTTTGGTACCATGGGAATTGGTGCTGAAGGCAGTGTTCAGCTGAATCAATCCTTCAGCGTTCGGGCAGGTGGTAACATGTTTAATTACACTTATTCTTATACAACCTCTGATGATGAAGATTTTGATATTGATGCCGATCTGAGTTTATCAAATCTGACGGCAATTATTGACTGGCATCCATTTCAGAATGGTGCGCGAGTCAGCGGCGGAATAGTTTACAATCAGAATACCGTAAATTCAGTGCTTATTCCGAAACAATCACATACTGTCGGAGGAGATGTTTATTCACCGGAGGATCTTGGTAATGTCCATGCTGATTTCCGGTTCCCCGATTTTGCTCCTTACTTAGCTTTAGGTTACGGAAATCCATTTTCCGGCAGAAGATTTGGTTTTAATGTCGACCTTGGAATTGTATTTCAGGGAGAACCGAATGTTGATATGAATGCGGATGGATTACTTGCTCCTTCCGCTAGCCAGGCTGCAATCATTGAAGATAATGTAGGGTGGGCAAGTTTATATCCCGCCATTACTGTTGGTATGTATTATCGTCTTAACTGATGATGTTATAGCCCCTAAATAACCATCAGTTATGCGATATATCATCACATACCAACAGTTAAAAGCTGTACTGTTTAGCTTATTGGTTGGCATTATCTTCTTTGTTGCAGCCTGTGATATTACCAGCCCTACAGAGGGTGTAAAAACCATCCTGAACACAAAAACCCGAACCACCACTGTATCTGTTATATTTGTGGATTCACAAACACAGAAGCCGGTTGGTTTTGAAAATGACACCTCTGTAGAAGTGCAAGTTAAAGGCACAGATAGTGATAAAGTTATCGATCTGTTTAACCGGGCCGAAACAACTTTTACAGCGCGAAACGGCTTTCTTTCCTTTGCTCTACAGGATGAAATTATTCCCGGTAAAGATGCTGACAAAGTTCAGTTCAATATTCAGGCAGATGCTCCGGGCTATCTTACGACGGCAAAATCAGTATCCATAGATAGCTCAGGTGGTAATCCACTTGAAATCAAGATGGTTAACAAGAGCGGGCTGCCGC
>CAZDIA010000001.1:18044-103378 GCA_964505385.1 uncultured Chitinophagales bacterium | reverse complement strand
GATGTTATTAATGCTCCGAATAACGATGAACAACTTACTTTTAAACCTGCAGGCTATCTGTATCTTCAAATTCAAGATGAAAATAACCGGCAAGCCCGTAACTTTTTACCTCCTTTGGAAATGTCGATGACATTATCTCCCGAAACGGTTGACAATCATGGTACCCCTATTTCAAAGGGAGATGAAATTGAAATTTGGAGCTTTAATGAGGATGAAGGGGCATGGACTTTTGAATCTCCGGCTGAGATAGAAGAATCTTCTCAAGGAAATTTGCAAGTAGAGTTTGAAGCAGATCACCTCTCGTACTGGACGGCTGCCTGGACCGGCACGACCTGTAACACAGGCATTAGTCTCAACCTCACAGGCACCGGTACCCAACATAAAGCAAAAATCTTCAATACCGAAACGGATCAATTTCTGGGTGAGGAAATGAGCCAACAGAAAAACGGGAATAGAATTATCGAGTTAAAAGATCTTCCTGATAATGTTGAAGGCCGTATTGAATTATACGATATGGCTGGTGAACATAAAAAAACTATAGAGTCGGTAGATTTCTGCTCAGGTACTACCAGAGATTTGGATTTGAGTAATAGTGAAGAAATCACTGTTACATTTAACATATTTGGTATCTGTTCAAATGGAGGAGATGTCGAAGTCCAACCGAGCTTCCCGGCTTTTTATAAACCGGATACCAGATCCGAATGGAATTCGGCTGGCGATGTAGTAGATGGTGAACTTGAACTTACCCTTCCGGAACCTGGTTTGTATAACTTAGGAGCCTATTATGAGGAAGTATTTTACCAGGAAGATTTTGAAATAACTGCAGAAGATGATGGCAGCATCATTGAAAAAACAATTGACCTGCCCCAAAATATTTGTGATGGTATATAAAATTTATTCTTACTTCGCCAACAGTTCTGAGTATTAGTCCTTTCACAGAACATAAATTAGTGCACAGGTAGCCGTGTCCCTTTCAAATGCATAACCGGGGACACGGCTTTTTTTAAAAAAAATTGAATTCCGTTACTAACCAGGCCCAGGAATTGTGCAACACCAGTACAATGTTTGATTATTAAGATAACGCTTGGATAGAAACTCCGGCTACCAAATAATAAAGATTAAAATTATTGTAAGATTACTATATTAGGCGCGGCTTTTCGAAGTTAAAATCCGATTTCAGCTGGCTTATCGAATAAATTGCAGGTTAATTCGATGAAAAACATGATAGGCGAAACCAAAAAGGAGATTCTTGATTTAATCAAGCGTAATGCGCCTGCATGTCTGGACAATATCATTGAACATTCCAACCTTGCGATGACTACAGTCCGGGAACATGTCACTCAGCTTGAAGAAGATGGCTACATCAAGCGCAATTATAAAAAAGTAGGTGTCGGCAGACCCAAGCTGGAGTTTCAGTTAACCGACAAAGGTCATGAGCTTTATCCTAATCATGAACACCTCATGATTAAGGACATTATTCACTTTCTGAAAGAGCGTGGCTATGACCATTTACTTGAAGAGTTTTTTGTTTCTTTCTGGCAAAACCGCATTGAACAAGCCAAAGACTTCACCTCGACCGAAAATCGTCAATCTACAAGTGAGCAACTTGACGCTCTTGAAAACATGCTGGTTGAAAAAGGGTTTATGGCCTCTGTGCGAAGGGAAAATGATGAAATTTACATCGAGCAATGTAACTGCCCGTTTCGGGATGTGGTAAGCGAATCCCAACTACCCTGCCAACTTGAAGAGAAGTTTCTTAAAAAGATATTAAATGCAAATATCGAACGGGTTTCCTATATACCTGACGGGGATAATGTATGTGCATACCGGATTAAGAACCAGAGCGGCTAAAGTTTAGTTAATACAGGATTTTAGAAAAACAAAACTTACCAGGAAAAGGTAATAAAAAAAGAGCTTCCCCGACTAACCATTAAAAATCGGAGAAGCTCTATCGAGGTTACCAGGATGATCCTGGCCTATGACTATTTTATTTACTTTTAACCATTAACATTCTCTCAAATTAATGGAGCTCTTTTACCATTCGTACTGAAATCTAAGAGCAAAAGAAAAGCCATCAGTTTTTCGTACTTCCGGTTCCCCTGCAAAATTTTCAACCGGTTTTTGATAACGCCCATCCATATACATCAGGTTTAATTTGAAAACGATGTCACTTTCAGGATACCAGTTAAGGCCGAGGGTCCAGTGGTCCAGTTTTTGACCGCCACCGTATTCATCACCATTAAACAGGTCCTCATCAAATAGATGGTTTCCATCTTCATCCACCGGATATTGATCGGTATACCCATCCATATGAGAATAACGTGCCGTAAGCAACCATGCGCCGGCACCTCCGTCTGAAACAGGGCGATTTACATGCTGCCCGCCAATATCCCCGCTAAAGGAGCGATAATTTCTCTGATCACGGGAAAGAAAGAAGGTAGACTCAACATACCAGCCACTTTGTGTCATCGTGGTTTCGTAATAATCCAGCCACGCTTCATTATCCAATTCACCTTCATCATGTTCGCCGGCGAAGTTATCCACGGTCAAATCATCAGGACGATTAAAATTTGCAAGCAAATACTCACCTTGCAGTGTAAATCTCTCATACCCGAATAAGCCTTCGAGTGCATAGGTTTGGTGATTTTCGACACCTTCTATATCATGCCGTCCGACAAACCGGGTTTCTGCCGCACGTTGGCCACCACGAGTTCTCTTGCGGACGGGCATATATCCTCTCAGCCATTCTTCACCATCACCATCTACCGAAAGATCATCGCCTTCAGCCCAGGCATTTACCCGGTGCTGGAAGCTACCACCGAGGTGCGTAAACAGGTTTATGCTATCATCTTCATAAGGAGCGAAACTGGCTCGTACAGTTGTAGCCCATCCTTCATGAATATCACGCTCTCTTTCCTGAGCACCCCAGGTATTACCGCCAAAGATACCACCACCAATATAATAGCCGGGCCGCAATGTTTCATACATTAACCCTATCGAGCGGCTTGAGCTTGGCCGAAGTGCATCCACTACAGCAGCGCGCTCCAGAAAAGTTATACGTCGGGAACTCGTATGACTTTCAAAACTGAATGGCTCTTTAAAATGGCCCGCGGCAAGCCGTCCGTGATCAAACAGATACGCCATATATAAATTTGCAAACCGTATTTCAGTATCCCTGAATTCCGGCTCTACTTGCCATTCCCAGTTGTCATACATAACACCAAGCATACCCATACGGATTCGTCGGTGCCAGGTACCAAACGGCACATTTCTTTCATCACCGAATTCAGCACGATTTACTGTATCGTCACTATCAAACATATTATACGCGACGTCTGTTTGTAATCGACCGCGAATAGCTACCCGATGAGTTCCATCGGCCGAAGAAATCACCATCTTATGCGGGTTGATGATCACATCTTCCCATTCAACCGGCATGGTTGGGTCATACTCAATCTCCGGATGACGATCAATTTGCATATCGCGATCTTCTTCATCATCCTGCGCTTCTTCTTTTTCTGCTACATCTGCTTCTTTAGATTCCTCAGAATTTTCATCTTCATTAGAACCTTCGGCAACGGCAGATTGGAAAAACAGTCCTGTCATTACAAATGCTACAATAGCTATTTGAAGCCATCTACTTACTAAAGCAATATTATTGTTTCTTTCCATAACCTTGTCCTAATAGGTTTACTGATTATTTGTTTGGGTACCGGGAGTCATCTCAAATCTGATTACATTCCCGATTGAGTTTGGTGAATTTTTGCAAATCTCCAAATCTGCCGGCAATTCACCTTTGCCGTTTATCTGGTCAAGTTCAATAGTACTTGTTGGTTGTTCGGCATTTTCAATCTCAGTGCTTATCGTAATTCCTTCCGGCTGGTCCACCACTTTTTGTTCGAATACATTTTGAACAAAAAACAGTGCTATGAAACTAAGAAAAGCCGCAATTACGGGGGTGGTCACCCATCCGGATGCGATACGTGCCACAATTTTATAGTTTATCGCTGAACGGCTTTTTACCAGGGCAACTCCAATAATGGCACCAATTATAGCCTGAGAACTTGATACCGGTACTAACGGCAGTGTTGGTAATCCCACTGATTCAAGTGCACTTTCAATCCCCTGGGAAGCAAAGACAAAAAGCACCAGAGACTTTGCAAGTACCACGATAAGTGCGAGAATCGGAGTAAGTTTAAATATGTCGTTACCAACAGTAGTCATTACCCTATAAGAATAGGTATAAATTCCCACCCCGATTGCAGCCGCTCCTATAAGAAATAGCTGCTGAGTACCAGAAAAATTCATTAAACCACCAATCGACATTGATTCAAATGGTGAAGCAAAAACAAACATACCCATTACATTTGCTATGTTATTTGCTCCCAGACTATAAGCTCCAAATGCGCCTACCACTATCAGTCCTATTCGTGTCCAGGCATCCAGCTCAAGCATGTGAATACGTGCATTACCGATAAACTTTTTTGCCAACAGATACAGGATAATAGCAAAAAACCCGGCAAGAATGGGCGAAAAAATCCAGGTACCTACGATTTCAGCTAAGGCAGTATAATCGGTGGGTGAGTTTGTAAAAATATTCCAACCAATTATCGCACCAACTACTGCCTGAGAAGTAGATACGGGGAGTTTTAATCTGGTCATCCCCGTTACGGTAAGTCCGGCCATTAAGGCTACTGTGAAAGAGCCTGCCAGTGCATTCACTGCACCGAGCTGGCCAAGTGTTTCTGTAGCACCCGCCCCGCTAATAACAGCGCCGAGTATTACAAAGATAGTGGAGACAAGGGCGGCCATTTTAAATGTCACCATACGGGTTCCAACGGCCGTGCCAAATATGTTGGCACCGTCGTTGGCTCCCAGAGACCAACCCAGAAATAATCCACTAATTAGAAAGACCCATTCCATTTAATTATATCCTCGATTAGATATATCTTTTAATTGCAGCGATGGCGAGCCGGTCACATACATCTTCTGCTTCATCAGCAATTTGTTCAATGTGGAAGGCAAAATATCGCAGGTGAACCCGGTGACTTAACCTCATATTGCTTCTTTGGAAAACATGACGCTTGTATTTTTCTGCTATACGGTTGGTCTCTTCTCGTGCAAATTGTACCTGTTTAATATTATCCCGAACAGCTGATAAATCGCGGAAGTAGGCACGTATAGCTTTCACCATACTTTCAGAAGCATCTATGGCATTTGTCGCCAGGTCAATATGAAGCTCATTGAGATCTTCGAGTGTTTCAGGGATCTCTACTGAAAATTCAAGAAGAGTGTCTGTGAGTTTATTTAATACAGCATCGGAATGTTCCAGAAGCCCAAGCACGTCCCCCCTTGCTTCCGGGATTAAGGTTCTCAAATAGAGCTTGGTTTCGACATTTCGTCGTAGAACATCAGCATTTTTTTCAAGGGTTCTAAGCTCCGCGAGCCTTTGTTCAAACTCCTCGTTTCGGCCTTCGAGATAAAACTTCACACCTTTTTTGAAAAGAAGACCTCCCTCAACAATCATATCGAGAAACTCATCAATCTCCCCTTCAATTTGCTTATGTTGTGTAAATAATTGAGCCATAATTGATTATCTATTGAATTTTTAAAATAATCCGAAAACACCATCCGGTGTAATTCCAAGGAATCTGTAGAAAGTTTCCCCTAATACAATATTGAGGAAGTAGCCGATTATCATCATGGTAATGCCGAATGTGAAAGCATCTTTGAGGGTATAGCGATCAGTTTCATATAGCAGCGCGGCCGGCTTGCTATTGAAATAAAGCACCCATACATATTCTATCATGAAGGCGGTTGGTAAGGCCAAAGCCACAACATCAAAATCAAAGCGCTGGGCGATACCAATTGCTACCGGAATGAATAACATGGTACGCATCGTCTTGGACTGAAAAACCAATGCGCTGAAACACATCACCCCGGTCATTAGCATATAAAGCACCCAAAACTCGGTATCATATCCTATTCCAAGGCCATCGAAAAATGCATTAACACTTAATGATGGCAGGTCTGTGTTATTGAAACCCGCACCAAGGGTGTAAGCTCCTGCTGAAAAAAGCATAAGGTGCCATGGAATATCCACATCATTCCAGGTAACGATGCCAATGCGGGGAAGCAGTGATATAATAGCACCAACAAATGCTACAGCCGTTGCACTCACTCCGTGATACCTGTCGGTTGCCCAAAGCAACAGTATAGCTGAAAAAATCACAATGGTTTTGATTTCCTGATAATCAATCTTACCCAGCTTATTGTATTCTTCTCTAAGCCGGTCCATTCCCCCTTCAATCTGAGGTACTTGCTCATTGGGCTGAAGCGGGAAAAATATCTTCAATGCCAGGATATAGCCTATGAACATCATTCCAACCATTGTCGGGAACATGGCAACCATCCAGTCAGCGAAAAAGATCTCCCCGTCAATTGCACCACTTATGAGTGCAGCCGCAAGCAAATTTGCACCTGACCCCGTCACAAATGCCCCGGCACCCAGATTGATGTTTAGAAGATTCTGCAAAACAATACTGCGACCGAAATTGGTTTTCTTATCTCCTCCGTCAGCCCCGTAAATAGCTGCAATCACCATAAAAATCGGTAACAGTATTGCTGCTTTCGCCGTCGTAGCTGAAATAAAAGCCGATAACACCGTATTGATGACAATAAAACTGATAAATATCATGCTGGCATTCTTCCCGAACTTCAGAATAAACCAGAGGGCAAACCTTTTGGCCACCCCCGTCGTAACCAACATACTCGCTAACACAAAGGACATGATATTCAACCACATAATCCGGTGCCCCAGCTGCGCGTAGGCCTCCTCCTCTGGCAAAACACCGGTTAGCACAAGTCCTATTATCAATATGAGAGAAACCTGATAATTGGGGATAGCGGCTGTAATCCACAGGATAATTGCTCCCAAAAAAATGGCAAGCATGAAGTGGTTATTCTGCTGGAACCGATCCGAGCCGATATCTTCATATACCGCAATGGCTTCATCGGACTGTAATGCATCTACTCCAACATTAGTCAAATACGGTATCTCAATAAAAAAAGCGACAGCGATAAATGCTATGACCGCCAATGGCGCACCTATAATCGCCATCCACTGTTCCACTGGAGATTTTTTTCTTTCCGGCAACCTTTCCATGGAGTAGTTGTGCATATCCAATGGATCATACTCATTGCCGTCATTGTCTACTTTTGTAAACTTATCGCTGTCACTCATATATTATCGCAGTTGAGATTATGGGTTTACAGTCCTAAGGTTTTTTTTACCAGTTTTTATAAGGGTTCTTCATTAGCATGGAATTGTAGTACCGTTCATCACCGGTTACTTCTTCACCAAGCCAGTCCGGTTTTTCAAACTGCTCATCCTCAGATGCCAGCTCTACTTCGGCAACTATAAGGCCTTCATTATCCCCGTAAAATTCATCAACTTCGAAGGTGTGTTTGCCTTGTTTTACCAGGTATCGTGTTTTGTCGATAACACCTGGTTCGCAAATTTTTAATAGATCCCGGACTTCATTTGCAGGAATCTCTTTTTCCCACTCAAACCTGCTTGCACCTGATTCACCGCCGATTCCTTTTATTGTAATGAATCCTTTATCACCTTTGATCCGAACACGCACGGTACGCTCCGGAACCGAAGAGAGATAACCCTGTGTTATTCGCGTTTCTTTAAAAGCGTAGGATTTGAAATCACCTTTTACGAGAAATTTTCGTTCTACTTCCTGTGCCATATTATTTCTTTGATTTAATTGAATTATTCGTTAGCCAAAGGCTTATCAATCATTCCGGTAACCCGCTTGATCGCTTGCAGGTAATTGATATTCTCTATCCCTTCCAGCCCTACTTCAGCAAGGGTCTTTTTTATATCTTCAATTTCAGTGGACTCGGAATTAATTGTTGCCACTTTAGCTCCATTTATCGTGACATATCCATATTCACAAATGGTATCATTTACCATATAGCCGAATCGCTGCTTGTGCACCCGGGCTGATTTCAGCTCCGGATGTGCATCAACCATCTCCATGAATTCATCAAAACTGAATTCGTCTTTATCGGGCAGATCCATCTCCACTTGAAAGGCCGGAATAACCTCTTCTGTAAGCACACTTGCTTTAATTGGAAACTCCCCTTTCATCAGCGGATTCCATTGCTCAAGGCCGTCGACCGTCTGCACATAAGTTTTTATATCCATTTTGCCGTCACGAATCTTCGTATTGTTGATGTCATTCGTAGATGACAGGATGTAGATTTCGTCAGAATGGCGCTCCCAGACGTGCTCGGGAACCGGTACGGATAATCGTGCCATTCTGTAGTGAGCCTCATCGAATTGCTGACCAAAGGTTCGGAATTCAAATCTTGGCTTTGAGGCTTCTCCAATATTCAGATTTTTTTTACTCATGTATCCAATTTTTGTGTTTCTGATAATTGTCTGCTCGAATTGTTTTTTTTTAGGCAAATGGTATGCCAGTATTACCAGATTTGCTCCTGAGGGGATTTTGGAAAGCATAAGCGCTATATTTACCCGGCAAACCCGGCGAAAACACGCCACATATGGCGTATTTTCACCATCAAAGTGGCGAGATATCACCACTTTTGTTCTGCAACCGGATTTTATACGGCTAATTAATTCAGATTGGCTCGTTCTGATAATAGGAATGATTTTTGCAAACTATTTTATACTCTCTCAATGCTTTCTTCTTACAGACTTTTAAAACCGATAATGGATAAGAGAAAATTATTTTATACGATCATTTTTCTAATTCTTTTCTTTGGAATAGCTACCTATTTTTTGCGGCAATCCATTCTTGATATCAGCAGACCATATCCCGAAAGCAATTCAGTGGCCATGGAGGAATCGGTTCCAAAAGATACGGTCCATTTTGGCGTAATTTCCCGGTTTCCCGCCAATGTATTATATCAAGGTTATCAACCTTTAATGGACTATCTTACCCAAAGCAGCGATTATAATTTTGAACTCATCATCAGCCGATCATATGAGGAAACAGTTCAACAACTCGCTGATAGTGAAGTGGATGCTGCCTTCCTCGGATCATATATATATGTAACATCAAGAGAGAAGTATAGATTAAAGCCAATTTTAAAACCACTCAATGAAAACGGTGAACCATTTTTCCATTCGGTTATGATAACCAGAGAAGACTCCGGGATCGACTCAATTGATTCATTATCCGGCAAGCGGCTTGCATTACCATCGGAACAATCATTTTCAGGAAATTGGCTTCTAAAAACCGGTCTGAGTGAGCATGGCTTATCTGTATCAGATCTTGAGAATGTAGAGCACTTTCAGCATCATCATAGTGTGGTCTATGAAGTCATGCGCGACAATTTTGATTCCGGGACAATTAAAGATCGTGTCGCTCAGGAATTCAGTAGCCGGGGTGTAAATATTGTAGCACGATCCAACCCGGTGCCCGGTTCTCCGATTGTGGTTTCGGAAGATTATGATAAAGACAAGATCTCGGCAATTAAAGAAGCACTTTTAAGAATTGATCCACATGATCCTTTTTTTGCGGATAAAGTCAAAGAGTGGGATCCTGAATTTGCTTATGGTTTTACAAGGGCTGTAGACGAAGATTATAATATTATTGATGAAAGATTAAATCAGGAGCAACTTCCATGAGTCGATTTTTTGATGTAATCAAGCAAAGCTTCCGGTCCAGCATCAAACTGCGGATCATTACTATTATTGGTGCCATAGTTTCACTTTTGATGATATTGGCATCAATTGGAATTTTGTTGCAATGGCGCACAATGATCCTGAATCAGCAGGAAGAGAATGCGAAATCAATTTCCAAAGCATTTTCCATCCCGGTTATAGAAGCCCTGATTTATGCGGAACGTGAAGATGTAATTACAAGTGATTTACTGGAAACCCACATCCAGAACTTTATGGACAATGTGGAAAGTATCGAATACATCTCAATTCAAAACACCGAGAATCGAATCATAGCACATAGTGATTTATCTCTCTATGACACTCAGATAACCGACACTGAATTTCTGCAGGTAAGCAACACCAATGAAGTGATTACTTCAATTTTTGATGATCAGGATTACGGATGGATCCTCGAAGCGATACAACCGCTGCAAATCGGAGACAAAAGATGGGGAACAGCCACTCTTGGATTTGATACATCATTCACCAGAGATGAAATAAACAATTCCTTTTTCCTGCTGCTATTTTTTACAGTTACCGCACTCATTGTAACTCTTTTGATTCTTTACTATTTCATTAACCGCGTGATGTCTTCCCTGCGTGATCTTGTTGTCGAAGTAGACAAAATCGACCTCGATTCTGACCAACCCATGGCTTTACAACCACGCAGCGACGAGATCGGCTTTCTGATTGAACACTTTCAAATGTTAAAAGAGCGGCTTTCTCATTCTAAAAGGCAGCTTGCAAGTGCCCAGCACCAAATTTATCAAGCGGAAAAACTCGCTTCTATCGGCCGGCTTGCATCCGGAGTAGCTCACGAAGTCAATAACCCTCTTAACGGAATACGGTTTTGCGTTTACGGCATCCAGAAAGATCCTGAGAACCAGAAACAAACCTATGATTATCTTGAACTTATTGATGAGGGGTTAACCCATATTGAATCTGTTGTAACCAAGTTACTCGGTTATTCACGTCAGCGTACAAAAACCTCTGAAGAAGTTGATATTAATAATGAGCTCAATAAAGTAATTGATCTTCTTGATTACCGGCTCAATGAAAAAAACATTAACCTTGATTTAAATGTACAGGACAATATGCCTAAAATTAAGGCCGACCCCAATTTAATTCAGGAGCTATTAATGAACTTGTTGCTGAACAGTCTGGATGCTGTCAGTGATGAAGGCTCCATATCGATCCAAACCGGGATCCAGGATGATAGCAACATTTTCTTTTCAATATTAGATGACGGTACTGGTATACCGGAGCAGGAATTAGATAAGATTTTTGAACCTTTTTATACCACTAAAGAAACCGGAAAAGGCACCGGCCTGGGATTATCTGTTACTCACGGAATAGTGGAAGCTCATAATGGCACTATTAATGTAGATAGTAAGGACGGTGACTATACCAACTTCAGAATAACGCTACCACTGGAGGCAAAAAGTGAAAGTATTAATAGTTGAAGACGAAAAAATTACAAGAATAACACTGGCCAATATTCTCAAAAAAGAGGGCTATGAAGTAGAAAGTGTCGCAGATGGTGATAAGGGTTTAAATATGGTAAGCCATAACAGCTATGATGTTGTGGTAACCGACCTTAGATTACCCGGAAAAAGTGGCATCGACATTCTGAAAACAGCTAAAGAGCATAATCCCGGTTGTGAAGTTATTGTTATAACTGCTTATGCATCCGTGGAAACAGCCGTTTCTGCCCTGAAACAAGGCGCATATGATTACATCACTAAACCTCTGACACCCGAGAGATTTCTTAGTCTGATGAAAAACATTCATCAGTATTATGAGGTAAGAGATGAAAACCAACAACTCAAAAAACGGCTTGAACGATTCGAAAACAAAACCATCATTGGCAATTCATCACCGATGCGACAGGTCGTTGAAACTGCAAAAAATGTAGCGGAGCATGATTATACCGTCCTTATTCAGGGAGAAACCGGAACCGGCAAAGAAGTTATAGCCAAAGCTATTCACCAATACAGCCCTCGAAATAAAGAACCATTCATCGCGATAAATTGTGCTGCCATACCTGAGTCACTAATTGAAAGTGAGTTATTCGGTCATGAAAAAGGAGCGTTTTCAGGTGCCGTCAAGCAGCATAAAGGATACTTTGAACGTGCCCACAACGGCACCATTTTTATTGATGATATTGATGACTTTCCGCTGCATCTCCAGGTAAAACTGCTTCGTGTTTTACAGGAGCGCCAGTTCGTCCGCGTTGGAGGTACGGAAACTATTACGGTGGATGTCAGGGTAATCTGCGCAACAAAAGTTGATCTGCGGGACCGGGTTCGCGAAAACGAATTCAGAGAAGATCTTTACTATCGCCTGAATATAATCCCCTTGCACTTGCCACCCTTGCGGGAACGTAAAGAAGACATCCCCGCATTAGTTAATCATTTTTTCGAAAAACACGGTGCAAAACAAAAAAAGCAAGAACTCAATAATGAATTTTATGACAAACTCATAGCTTATGAATGGCCTGGAAATGTTCGTCAACTTGAGAACTTAGCAGAGCGTATTATTGCTACTGGAGCCTCTCAAAATCCATTGACTCTCCTTGATGATGCAGGAAAAACCGTCGAAAATAACAGCCCACCTGCTCAATTTGAAAGTGAAAGCTATCCACCGTTTGAAGAATATGTACAACAAAAAGAGCTTGAAATAATTTCATGGGCTCTCGACAAAAGCAATCATAACATCTCAAAGGCGGCCAAGCTGCTGGATATGCCCAGAGGTACACTCAGAAGCAAGCTCAAAAAATACGAGCTTTCTGAAATCAATAATCATGCTGATTAACCTCAGATGATCCGTTATCACCTGATTGCATCACACATTGAAACGGAATAAGATAACATCGCCGTCTTTGACTTCGTAGTCGCGACCCTCCGAGCGCATCTTACCTTTGTCTCTGGCAACCGCTTCAGAACCGCATTCTCCGAAGTCTTCATATTTTATAGTTTCCGCACGAATAAAACCGCGTTCAAAATCCGAATGGATCACCCCGGCGGCCTCCGGAGCTTTTAGCCCTCCGGGAATTGCCCATGCGCGCACCTCTTTTGGCCCTGCAGTGTAATAGGTGATGAGGCCGAGTTTTTTATATGCAGTTTTTATTAATCGATCCAGCCCCGATTCTTCCAGACCTACTGCCTCAAGAAATGATTCTTTTTCTTCCTCATCCAGCTCTGCTATCTCTGCTTCGATTTTGGCGCAAATCACAACGGTTTCCGTTCCCTGTGAAGCAGCGTGATTTGATACATTCTGCACTGCCTCGTTTTCAAATGTATCCGGTATATCGTCTTCATCTACATTGCATACATATAAAACAGGCTTAAGAGAAAGCAGCATGAGATCTTCCCACGCTTCGCTGTGTCCGTTTCGGGCAAATGTTCGCGCCGGTTTGCCTTGTTCAAGGTGCTCGCGCAACTTTCTGATCTGCCCTACCTGTGCCTCTATAGTTTTATCACCGGATTTGCTCTGTTTCTTCAGTTTTTCTTCCCGGCGTTCAACGCTTTCCAGATCTTTGAAAATCAATTCACTTTCGATGATTTCGATATCTCGAATCGGGTCAACATTGCCTTCAACATGAATTACATCATCATTATTAAAGCAGCGAACCACATGAATAATAACATCCACTTCACGGATGTGTGAGAGAAAAGCATTCCCTTTTCCTTTTCCCTCTGAAGCGCCTTTTACCAGACCGGCGATATCCACAAATTCTATGGCTGTTGGTTGGGTTTTCTCAGGTTTCACCAACTCAGCAAGCTTCTCAAGACGGCGATCAGGTACTGGTACTACACCTACATTGGGATCGATCGTACAGAATGGAAAATTTTCCGCTTCCGCACCTGCACTACTCAGCGCATTAAACATGCTTGATTTACCCACGTTGGGCAGTCCTACTATTCCACACTTAATACTCATTCGGTAAACCGGGGTTTTTTGCGTTTATAATGATTTAATTTTTGATTCTTCAATATTGCGTGCTAAAGAGATAAATACTCACGAAAGTTGAATGATAAGCTTATCCAAACGAGGCAACCCGCAGGTTCGTACGTCTTTTAAGAGAAGAATGATAAACCGGACGAATTAGCTGAAAACCAATCAGGGCAGCTCGATATTTTTCTGATAGATAAACTGCTCGTCTGGCAAAACTGCCGCTGTGAGATAACCCATTCCGGTAAGGTGCGGAAATACACAACCGGTATCTATGCCTATCATTTTTTCAGTAAGAATAGGCATATGTAGTGGCGTATGGCCAAACACCACTTTCTTTTCCCATACGGGCTTGTCAAGTTCGAGATCGAGATGAGACCGTTCCCAAAGAAACTCATATTTCATTTCATTGTTCTTTGTCGCATCACTTATTCTCAAATCCGGTGGCAGACCGGCGTGGACGAAAAAATATTCATCCGTTTCATAGTAGACTTCCATCTCATTTATAAAATCAAAGTGCCTTGGCGGTATATCTAAATTGCCTGCTTCTAAACCGTAGGATTTCAGAGTTTGGCTTCCGCCGTTCAGCATCCATAATGAGATATCCCCTTTATTTACCGCATCAAGCATCATCTGCTCATGATTACCCCTGAGTATAATGGTGTCGTGATCCTCCCGAAAGTCAATCAATAATTCCAATACGGATTTTGAGTCGGGGCCACGGTCAATGTAATCACCAAGAAAGATAAATTTGCCGTAGCGGAAGGAATCAAGTTTTTTTAACAAAGCTTCCAGCGTCCTGTAGCAGCCATGAATATCTGCCAAGGCAACCATCTTACCTTTATCACTCATTTAACTCGGTTCTCGTATTTGCAGATTTATCGATCAACCCACGTCCTTTTTTTACGATACGATTTTCCTTTTCCATACTCTCAAGTGCGGCATCGAGTATACCGTTTACAAACTGACCGGATTTATTTGTGGAATATTTCTTGGCCAGTTCAATAGCTTCGTTGATGGTAACCTTCGGAGGTATATCCTCAAAAGTAATCATCTCGCAAACCGCCATACGTAAAATCACCCTGTCTAATATTGCCAGGCGGTTCAGCTCCCAATTAGCTACATGCTTTTGAATTTGCTCATCCGCTTCATCAGCCATTTTTACCGACCGCAGATACAGGCGCTCCGCAAATTCCAGATTATCCTTATCGTCTTTATGGGCATCTTTGATGATGGTCTGAATGATGTGTTCATCATCATGATCGCCAACCTGTCTTGCGTACAATGCTTTAACTACGGTTTCTCTGACTGCTCTTCGATTGTTCATTCAACTTCAACGTATTAACTTAAAGTTCATTTAAAAATAAGAAACTTATATACAATTATTTAAAAAATTTCCTCTGTCATAGTCCGATAAAAATCAAACTTTGGGAAACGGATTTATTTTCTTCCCGGGTTGCTGATTCCATCTTTCCTGTATAGCGTATAGTAACTGCTCAGGTGTGTCACCGACCAAAAGCAGCTGCCTGTGTTCATCCCTGATAAATCCGTTATCCTCTGCCTTTTTGATAAAGCTTAAAATATCGTCGAAATACCCGTTCACACTCAGCATCGCGCAGGGTTTTTGGTGCAATCCCAATTGCGACCAGGTCAGAACCTCGAATATCTCATCAAGAGTGCCAAACCCACCCGGCAATGCAATAAAAGCATCTCCCAGCTCCGCCATCGCTGCTTTGCGTTCGTGCATGCCGTCTACAATTTTCAACTCTGTTAATTGGCGATGCGCTATTTCAAGATCAACAATCTTTTTAGGAATAACCCCGGTTACTTCTCCGCCATTTTCCAGCACAGAATCAGCGACTGCTCCCATCATCCCAATTGAAGCGCCACCATAAACCAACCCGATATTCTCACCGGCGAGCATTCTCCCAAGCTTTTTAGCCTGACTGATAAATATGTCGTTGCTACCACTGCCTGATCCGCAATACACGCATATTTTCCGCATGTTTTTATTATTTAAATTCTCCACGTGTCGGATGTCTGGTTATAAAACGGTGATGCTCAATACTGACAAAATTATATTTAACAGAATCGCAAAAGCTCCGGATTAAATTCAAAACTCATTATCGGGAAAAGAGACAATTTATTTTAATAATACATTCACATTTCATGTGTAACTTGGTATTGTAATATGAATTTGCAATATAGAATTTGCCAGTTACCGGCAATCAGCTTCTTTGTATCAACACACTGCTTTTGCACTTGATATCTTATTTACTCTATGCGGTGCAAAAGATGACGGTTATCATTTTATCTGAAGCAACTGCAAATTATATTATGCGAATTGATTTTTTTCACACACTTCAGGCCAATTTAGTCAACCATTATTGATGACTAATTTAAATTTTTTGGGATATAAATCATCCTGAAAGTCATCACAAAAAAATGATTTTGGCCTGTTTTAAATAAAAAAATGGGAGATAATTATGGATCAACCAAAGTATAAAGTAAACAATGCCGAACTGAACAAGTGGGTTGCCGAAACTGCTGAATTATGCAAGCCCGATAACATTTACTGGTGCGACGGATCGGAAGAAGAAAATGATGAGCTTCTTAATTTGCTTGTGGAGAGCGGAACCTTTATCAAGCTCAATCCTGAAAAGCGTCCCAACAGCTATGCAGCTTTTTCAGATCCGAGTGATGTAGCCAGAGTAGAAGACCGCACATATATCTGCAGCTGGAGAAAAGAAGACGCAGGGCCTACCAACAACTGGGAGGATCCGAAAAAGATGAAAGGTACCCTGAACGGGCTGTTTGATGGTTGTATGAAGGGTAGAACCCTCTATGTGATTCCTTTCAGCATGGGTCCTATTGGCTCTGACATTGCTCAAATTGGTGTGCAGATTACCGACTCACCCTATGTAGTAGTTAACATGAGGATCATGACCCGGATAGGGAAAAAAGTCATAGATACTCTGGGCGATGGTGACTTTGTAAAATGCCTCCATTCAGTTGGTGCACCTTTGGAAGAAGGAGAGGAAGATGTGATATGGCCATGTAATCCTGATACTAAATACATTGTGCATTTCCCCGAAGAACGCTCAATCATGTCTTATGGCAGCGGCTATGGAGGTAATGCTCTTTTAGGTAAAAAGTGCTTTGCTCTTCGCATCGCATCCAACATGGCCCGTGATGAAGGCTGGCTTGCTGAGCATATGCTTATTCTGGGAGTTGAATCTCCTGAGGGTAAAAAGAGTCATGTTGCCGGCGCATTTCCAAGCGCCTGTGGTAAAACCAACTTTGCCATGCTTATTCCTCCAAAGGAGTTAGACGATTGGAAAGTCACCACTATCGGGGACGACATTGCCTGGATTAAGCCGAAAGAAGATGGCAAACTCTATGCTATCAATCCGGAAACTGGTTTTTTCGGTGTAGCTCCGGGTACTAACTACGATACCAACCCGAATGCGATGGAATCCATTAAAGAAAATACCATCTTTACCAATGTCGCATTAACTCCGGACGGCGACGTATGGTGGGAAGGCTTAACCAAGGAGCCGCCTCCGGAACTTACGGATTGGCGTGGTAATAAGTGGACCCCGGATAGTGATAAACCGGCAGCTCACCCTAATGCCCGGTTCACAGCTCCGGCATCGCAGTGCCCGTCAATTGATCCGGAGTGGGAAAACCCTGAAGGCGTTCGTATTGATGCCTTTATATTCGGTGGGCGAAGAAGCTCCACAGTTCCATTGACTTATCAGGCTATTAACTGGAATTTTGGCGTGTATTTAGCTGCTACCATGGGATCGGAAAAAACGGCCGCTGCTTTCGGAGATCTCGGCAAAGTCCGCCAGGATCCGTTTGCTATGCTTCCGTTCGCCGGCTACCATATGGGAGATTATTTTAACCACTGGCTGCAGATCGGCCGTGAAATAACCAACCCACCCCGAATTTTCGCTGCTAACTGGTTCCGAAAAGATGAAAACGGCGATATGGTCTGGCCCGGCTTCGGTGAGAACATGCGGGTGTTAAAGTGGATCTTTCAAAGGGTCAACGGTGAAGCTTATGCAGAAGAAGGTCCCCTCGGATGGGTGCCCCGATATGAAGACATGGATTTGAGAGGTCTGGATGATTTTGATCGGGAAAAATTCCATAAGGCATTAGCTATTGATACTGAAGAATGGAAAGATGAACTGATGAATCATGAGGAATTGTTTTCCAAGCTTTATGACAAATTGCCTAAAGAATTTTTCTTTATGAGAGAATTAATCCGCTCTAATCTCTGGAGATATCCGAAAGATTGGGGCGCTGAACCCGAGCGTCCGTAGGCCGGATTAAGTATAAACTAATAGATAAAAAGCTGTCTTGGTTTAATTCAGGGCAGCTTTTTTATTTAGATTATGGCCTATCGTAAAAATCAAAATAATTACTGTATGTATTTATGGTGCGTAATTATTGTAATAAAAGTACATATGAAAGAATGATTTAAAATAAAACATAGTACCTGTTTTGGTTAAGACAAGCAGGAATTTTACCACAACGAATACCACGAAAACATCACGACATAAGCCGGGACAGACCCGATTTATGCGAATGTACGAGTATATGTTCTATAAATAGTGCTGATTTAGAATCGAACTCGGGTTACAAAGAACTGGAGAGGTTCCTTGAAAAAACGAGCGCGCATGGGTGCATCATGATGAGCAGCAGACCATAGTCATAATAAGTTATAGACAAATCGGACTCATTTGAACATAAATCCTTCAATCCTGTAAATTGATAGTGTGCAGCATTGCGGCATTTAAAACTCAGATTTACCAAACAGCTGCGGCTGTTTATCCATGCTTTTTTTATCCTATTCTGCCAAACCATTGATCATCCAGATATAACTGGCATCCCCGGCTTGAAAAGTGCTGTTAACTACAGCAATCTGCCCCTCACTATTCACATCCATTTTCCGCATTAAAGATCCCTGGCGGCTGCCATTCATGCCATATTGGGATTGACCCATACCGGGTACCGTAGTCGGCTCTGAAAAAGTTTGACCTCCATTACCTGATGCGGTAAATCCAAGACCAAGCGATTCGCGGCCGCTCTCCGGAAATAAATCCCAAATCACATAGATGTTATCACTGCCATCCAGCACTACCGATGGATAATGAACGCTGCTGAATTCTTCAGAATGACCTCTTGAGATACTTTTAGGTTCGGAAAAACTTTGCTCATCGTTATTCATCCGGCTAAACATCACATCATATTGGGGCTGGCGGCTACCGTTTCCTTCACCATAAACCAGAAACAAATTTCCCCTGGTGTCTCCCTCAACTTGTGGTGCGTCGGAATGACCATCACTTTCATATAAAGGCTGAGGTGATTCAAAAGAACTGCCCTCGTCAGTAGAATGGCTAAAATGGATATCGGCAGTATCTTCTTCACCAAGACTCCAGGCAATGTATATTTCCCCATCGGCATCGGTAGTTATGGACGGGCCTCTGGCCGGTCCGGCTTCATCATCACTTGCAAGGGTTTCCGGTTCTGAAAAACTTTCACCACCATCGGTAGATTTACTGAATCTTAAATCACCCTCATATTCTGACCACACGGTATAAATCTGCCCATCAGGGCCAACCGTCAGGTCGAGGCTTCCGTTATCCCATAGCCGTTGCGAAAGTCTGCCTTTTCCGGCACCTTTTGGGGTATTTGATAGATTTTGTGGCTCATTAAAATTACGGCCACCGTCATCAGATTTGGAAAAAAGGATTTCCCCGCCATGCGATCCCCCGGAAAATATAATCTCCTGCCATAGCACATAGATTTCATCCGGATTTTCCGGATTAAATTTAAGCCTCGGAAGCCAGGAGAATTTCTCGCCTTGCTGTGATACATTTATCGCATCGGAAAAGCGCTCTTCACCATCCGGCTCAAATACTTGCAAGAAAATATTTTGCTCTTCCTGATCTGCCCATACCACAGCAGTATGCCCGTCATCGTGTACTGCAACAGACGGATCATCGACATAGCGGAAATCCGAATCATTCATTTCCCACCTGCCCTGATGCGCCTCGCCACCCTCAAGCTTTTTGATTTCATCCCAGGAAACCGAAGGAGGATCAGCGTATTGAAATTTCATCGCCGTCAAAAAAAGTATGATCAGTGCGGATGGTAAAATTATCCCCGCTTTAAGCTTGTATTTTGAAATTTTTGAAGCGAATTGCATCATAAAAAACGGATTTATGTATTACTTATGAAAGTGATTACGAATATATTAGATGATGTGCAGAACGTATATTTTGAATCATTCTGGGAATTCATTTTGCTCAACGCTCCGAATCGCGTAGGCATTCACTTTTTTGCCGCATTCGTATTCATAGCAGTATGCATCATCAAGAGTGCGGTCTATCAAATCCTGATAATCCGGAATCCACCGCTCCTCGAATTTTCGAATGGTTTTAGGATTCGACTTAGTTTCAGGGTTCGTGGAAATCAGAGAACAACAATCCTTATACGGTTCAACCGACAAATCATGGCTTCCGATTTTACGGGACAACTCAATTATTTCATCTTTGTTATGTCCGATAAGAGGTTGAAAAACGGGCATGGACAGCACTGAATTATTTGTCACCAGATTTTCAAGCGTTTGGGATGCGACCTGTGCCAGGCTTTCACCGGTTACCAGAGCTTTGGCATCTATACGATTAGCCAGTTCTTCTGCCGTTCGCGACATAAACCGCCTGAACACCATTAACGCTTTTGGCCGATTGTGTGAAGGCATAGATAAGTCAAAATGTGTATAAGGAACCATATAGAGCCTGGAAGTAAGGGTATATCGGCTTAGCCAGGCGGCAAGCCTGTCAATTTTTGAATTTTCAATTTCCTCCGGATGAGGGTGGGATGGTGTAAAATGAATAAAGTCGAGACTGCAACCACGGCGTGCCATCATCCAGCTTGCAATAGGTGAGTCGAAACCACCTGAAAGCAGTGAAAGTGCATGGCCGGCAGATCCTACCGGTAATCCTGATGATCCCATATATTTTTTCGGGCTGATGAAAAGCTCATCACGATAAACTCTTATAATGAGTTCCAGATCAGGAGATTTCAGGTTGACATTATTCCAGGGTGTATTTTCTACAATTTCCTTTCCAAGCCAACGCTCCAGCTGTTCTGAAGGAAGTGTATATTTTTTATCAGATCTCTTTAGCTTTACCGCAAAGGTACGCCCTTCCTTAAAGCACTGCTCAGCAATTTGAACAGCAATCTCCTTAATCATGTTATATTTTGGAGTATTATCTTCATTGCGGAATTTTTCAGAGGGCAGCCATACAGCCGGTGATGCCCAACGAACACCGTGAACCTCGGTTATATTACCAATAGCCTTCAGGATCTGGTCTTCACTTGCATCCTCCGGTACCCGAACTACCTGATAATGTCGCTTTACATCTACCGGCCAGTTAAATCCTTCACTTTTTATACGCTTCAGAACATTGCTCCCCAATTGATCTTCAAAAAAACGTCGATTCCCTTTTTTCGTAGAAATTTCAGAGTGATTGATGAGTATTCGGTTAAACACTATATCCCCGTTTCTTTGTAAGCTTTTTATTCTTATGCAATTTAGTGCTTCTAAATAATCCACCAGTATATTTATCAAAAATAAAACGAAACCAGCATCAAAAAATGAAGTCCAACTCAGTCAGATTTAGCTGAACGTCAAACCTCAAACAACCCGTCCCGAAATTTCGGGATCAAACAATATAACGACTAACGAGTAACCCTCTACAAAAACCTATTTTGCCAAGTTTCAAAGCCCATAAGAGTTAATTTTAAAACAAGTTCATTATTTTTAGATATAAGAGTATGATATCTGCTATAATATCTTTATATTACAAGTTATCTTTTAATTCAAATTGCTTTTAACCATCCCAATTATGTCAGCCACACCGCATAACTTTCATATTCCCGTAATGGGAACCGGACACTCGGTTGATACCCCCATTCGGGTCGCTCATCTTGGTATAGATTCTGTGATATCTATTGTTGATGATCTTCTGCTTGAAAAAATCAGAAAGCATTACAGCCACTTACATGAAATACCCTTCACCTCTATCTCCCGCAGCATTCATGACGGAAGGGCGAAGCGAATCACCGCATATCTGGATACCGTAAATGAGATTGTTCAGCAAAAATTTGATGATCTGAAGTCGGCAAGCTTTTCCGGGAGCCCGGAAAAAAACCGATACTTCCGGATGCTGCCGGAAACCAACCCGCTGAGATCGCTTTGGGAAACAATGACCGCCCTACCCGATTCGGAAAAACGAAAGGAAATCGAGGAAAAACTAACATCTGCTTTAACCCCAGGCTCCATTGATGTAAATATCATGGCCAAGGTAGATCATCTCGAAAGTGATAACGAAAACAAACCATACAGCAGTGAATTCAGCGATGCGTGCGCCGCCCTGCGAGGATATGCCGAAAGCGCGGTTGAATCCGCGGTTGTACTTTCAGCCGGATTTAATCCCCGGTTGTACAATTACATTGCTGAATTTCCACAGTTTTACCGGGATACGTCCGGACACATCAAAAAGAAAATAATACTGAAGGTAAGCGATTTCCGCTCCGCTTTGATTCAGGGTAAATATCTGGCCAAGAAAGGGCTTGAGATTTCTGAGTTTCGGATTGAATCGGGGCTGAATTGCGGCGGGCACGCTTTCTATTCCGACGGCAGACTATTGCCCGTTATGCTTGATGAATTCCGCGAGAAGAAATCTATGCTTAGCAAGCAATTTAAGCCGCTGATTACTTCATTTTATGAAAAAATGGGATGGGAGTATCCGGAATCCGCACTTGAAGAAGAGCCTGAAGTAACCGTACAGGGAGGCATAGGTAATCACGGTGAAAACATGCGTTTAATGCAGGATTACGAAGTTGACCGTACCGGATGGGGCAGCCCTTTTTTAGTTGTGCCTGAAGCAACCTGCGTTGATGATCCCACGCTTCAATTGCTCATTGATGCCGGTAAAGATGATTTGTATTTGAGCAGTGTATCCCCGCTTGGTGTCCCGTTTAATAATATCCGCAATTCCGGCTCAGAACGGTGGACTAAAGAGCGTATCGAAAAAAATAAACCGGGTTCAGGATGTCCGAAAGGATTCCTGAAAACCAACACCGAGTTTACAGATAACCCGATTTGTACTGCATCAACTCAATATCAATTACTTAAGCTCGGGCAGATTTCAGAGTCAGCCGAGTCGGAAGAACAGAAGCAAAATCGACGGGATGAAGTGCTTGCCAAAACCTGCCTGTGTAACCACCTGGGCAACGGAAGCCTGCTAAAACTGAATATCATTAAAGAAAAACACGGGCCTCAGGCTATTTGCCCGGGTCCGAATATCGCATGGTTCACGGGACCTTACACGCTCGATAAAATGACCGACCACATTTACGGCAGAGGCGACTCCCTCGTTCCGGATGATCGTCCGCACATGTTCGCGAAAGAGTTGGAGATGAATGTCGATTATCTGGAAACCATTTTGGATGAAAGCGACACCGAAGATCCGAAAACTTGTAAGTACCTTGAGTCAATCCTGAAAAATCTGGAAGAGGGAATGAAATATTGCCGGGATCTTGCAGAAAAGACACCATGGCCTGGTGAAAACCTTACTTCCCTTGCCGAAACCGTAAACGAGCAGCAAAAGCGCCTGCAATTGTTGTGGAACCGGGTGGCTGTAGCAAAATGAGCTTCAGAACACTAATATAAATGTAATGGAAATCCCGCTTTGGATTTCAATGGTTTTTCGTTAAAGTCTGACTTAAAATTTCAGAGCAAAAACCAATACCATGAAAATCCATAATCACTGGGCGGGAATATTTCTATTAACAACATTCGTAGCCTTTTACGCCGGCAACAGCACTGCTAAAGCCGGTAACAACAACGAAGAGCTGGCACCAGAGCAACAGGAGTTCTGGGAGCGTGTGGCTGATAATTGCGGAAAAACCTTTGAAGGTGAGCTGGCTGATGCCACACCCTACTATGCTCAGGATCTCGATCCCGAATACGCTGCAATACATATTCGCGAATGCACTGACGAGCTTATTCACATAGCTTTTCATGTTAATGATGATCATTCCCGCAATCTCATGCTTTCCCAAACTGAAGGCACTTTGCAACTGAAGCACGATCATCGTTATGAAGACGGCACAGAAGAAGAAATATCGCAATACGGCGGGCTTGCTCCATCACCCGGTCTGCCTCACCGACAGATCTTTGAAGCAGATGATTACACGGCTGAAATCCTGCCGGAGCGATTCGATAACTTCTGGTTTCTTGATTTTATGGATGATGAAACATTCGCCTACGGGGTACACTGGCCAAAGCACGGTCATTCAATTCGGTTCAAATTTGATATTTCTGAAACAGTAGAAACACCCCCTGATCCCTGGGGTTATTAATATTGCCTTGTTACTATGCTTTCCGATAAGGTAACTTTACCATCTCTATTAAACTCTGACTAGCGTTTCTCTTCATGAATCCATTCTTGGCTTGATCTGTAAACTGCCCTTCAGCTACAACTTGAAAACATTCCGGATGCTCGACGCCCTGCCGGATTCACGGTTTTTGTTGAAGGATGGGCGCTGTATGCTGAACGCCTAGCTCAAGAATCTAATTTCGATTTAGTTACTCGTGATTTTTGTAGGCAGTTGTTAAGATTTTATTTACTGCACATGGCCTGGCCCTTATCGTAGGTTAGGAATTTTTCGCATCTCCAGGAAGTTTCACCACCACAAGCACAACGGAGACGCCACCTACACAAAGAAATAATCACTCTAAATAAAACGTAGTGCCCCTTGTGTCTTTTTCTGTGCCCGTTGTGGCTAGACAAATTCGAGGTTTCAGCAAAATGACAACAACGAACACATCCCGCCATAAGTCGAGGCAGCCTCGATTTATGCGCAGATGTTGGCAATTGTACTATAAACACTGCTGATTTAGAATCGAATTCAGGTTAAGAAATGGGATTTTATGACGACCCATATAGTAATTTTGGCCTTCTAAGCTACGATATGTGGCGAGCGCAACGAAAATATTGACGTTTTCTTAGAGGCGCTCTATCGAATTTTGCTTCCGGTTTAACTTTACTAATCATTACCAGGTAAATTTGGTATTCCCTGTTTATATTCCCCGGCCAACTTCAGCATATGCAACTTTAATATATTTGCGTTTCTTTATTTAATAGGGTTTACCGAACCCTGCTTGAACAATGTGATTTAAATTATTCCCACACCATGCACAAACTAAAGTTTTTTGGGAGCTTGCTTCTTGTAATCATTTCGATTTTAGCTCTTGTTTTTTTTCTCAACCGTCAGGCTTTCGAAACTGTTTACTACAACAGATCGGCTCTTGCTGAAGGCAGTGAATGGGTTGAAAAAACATATTCCCTCGCCGGTCTTGTAGACTATATTGATGAAAATCCCCAAAATGTATCCGTAACTTCGCTAAATCTCACTTACCCTGACCAGTCGATTCATTACCAGGAAGACACCCCCCGAGTTATGGGGGCAACCGGCCACATCATTTTGCTCGGGGCCTGGATTAAAGCGGAAACCGAGGGGCTTTACCCGGCTGATTCGCTCATCACTCTTGACGATATTGAGCAACTTCAACTTCCTAATATTGCTGCCTCATCACACCAGATCAGCATGAATTATCTGAGAGAAAAATCTACAGATGGGGAGGTGGAACTCAAGCATGTTGCCCAAACAATGATTAAAAATAACCACCTTGCTTCCGCTGACTTCATGTTCAACCTGCTTGGCCATGAGCGGGTTAAAAGCTTTACAGAATCACAGCTTGGTAGTAATGTAGAAGCACCCCTGCCCTGGTCGGCATTTTATATTCTTGCCCAGCCAATGTTGCATGGAGAAGATAGCGGAGATCGCATATCCGAACTTAATAATATGCCGGACAATGAATTACAAAATAAGATTCTGGATCAGTTCGATGCATTCCAAAACGATGAAGAGTTTCACCAACAGGTGAATCAGGCTTTTGGAGGAGACGGTCATAATCTGAATTTTACGGAGCAGCGTGAACTCTATAATTTATTACCGGAAGGTACAACCTCCGCTTTTGCCGGTTTTTCCAAGTCCATACTAGATGAGGAGTTTGTATCGCCTGAAGCAAGCCAAAAAATGTATGATATTTTGAGTTGGCCGATGGAAGAAGGCTCGACCAGGCGCCACCTTAACCGCTATGGGGCTGTGTATGACGACAGAATGAGCATTCTCGGAGGAATAGATATGGGAGAGTCCCAATACACCAATGAACGCTATGCCCAGGCTATCTTATATGATGAACTGCCAATCGGTTTATGGATGCATATGTCAAGTAATTTTATGAACCAGGATTACCAAAAACGGCTTATGTATGATCCTGAGCTGCATCGGCGAACCATATCTTCTTTGAATAATCAATAATAAACCGAAAAGTGTATTTTAAAGTAAGTCATAGAATTATTACTACCCTGATGCATTAAATCGCAACCATTAATTTCCAATAGCCATGCCAGACATCATTACCAGGTTAACTCCCAAGATTGATCAAAGTATACGTCACCAGGCGAAGCAATACTTCGCATCTACGATAAAGAAAGGCAAACGAGTAAAACCGGTAATTACATTATCCAGGGAGTTTGGCTGTGAAGCATTGCCGACTGCCAGAAAATTATCCGAGCTCCTGAAAAAACATGATGGTGTTGACTGGATCATATACAACCGTAAACTGATTGCTGAGCTCACTGAAAACGAAGATTTTGATAAGGAGCTGATCGCCTCTCTTAATGAGCAGCAACGATCTCAGGTAGAGGTTTTTGTTGATAAATTATTGGCACACAAGCCTGATAATTATACACTGTACAAGCAAATGGCTCAAAATGTGAATGCCCTTGCAAGAAAAGGCAATTGCATTATTGTGGGTTCGGGCGGTGCTATTCTGAATCAGAATATACATGATTGTCTTCATATAAGACTTAAAGCTGATCTGAAATTTCGCATTAAACGTATCAGCAAAACATTATCGATCTCAGAAAATGAAGCTGAGGAGCTGATTGAGGAAAATGAGCGCGCCAGACAACAGATGATTAAAAGCTTTACGAAAAAGGATATTCGCGACCAAAAGTATTATGATTTAATCATCGATAATCAAACCTTCAACAGTGATCATGCGTCCGAATTGATAGTAGAAGCATTAAAACGCCTGGTGCCGAACTGGTAAATTAACACTAAGTCGGCATCTGCATCACAATGAACTGAATTATCGCCCGTAACCTTCGTGTCAATTTCTGTGCTGTGCAATTTTAAGTATTAATATGAAAGAGCTTCATAACTTCTGGCATTTTTTCTGGTTACTCCCGGCTTATCTGACTTTTTTACTGATACATCAGGGAATGGTTTTTTTCGGTCTGCAACAGACGACCAATGAAGGTGAAACGTACCTTGCTGATGTAGTTGATTTCGACATCACACAGATTGCCGCTCAAACCAACGGTTACATCACCCTTGAATTCGAAACCGAATCGGGCGAATTCATTCGCAGACAACTCTCCCAACCTATTCAAAATGCTGCTCAGATCCAGGATGCCAACACCATGCCGATTCATTATCTGGAAGACAGTCATCAGGAAATTGTCATAATTCCGATTTATGAGTTTCACCGAAATATGGTGATGGCCAATTTTGTAATGCTACTGATTGCCCTAATCATTACTTCTTGGTTGGGTGTGAAAGCAAGCCGTTTTGCTATCCGGAAAACTGCCGAACCAGACGAAGAAATCCGTTATGAAATTGTCGATAAATAATGGATAGCCGGCCCCGACTTTATCTGATCCCCACACCTTTGGGTAAAACATCAGCTAATAACAGTCTGCCGCCGGATGTTATCCGCGTTATCCATGAGCTGGATACTTTTATCGTTGAATCCCTCCCATCCGCCCGGAAATTTTTGCAATGGATCGAACATCCGATTCCTGAGTATGAACTAAAACTCTACGTCCTCAATAAAAAGTCATCTGCAAAGGAAACTCAGGAGTTAATTGAGGTTATCCTTGAATCCGGAAAAGCGGGCATGTTTTCTGAGGCGGGTGCGCCGGCAGTCGCTGATCCGGGTGCCGAACTTGTGCGATATGCCCACCATCAGGACATCATCGTTCATCCACTAACCGGACCATCCTCCATAATACTGGCATTAATGGCATCAGGCGGTAACGGTCAGCAGTTTACATTCCACGGATATCTTCCCCGAAAAAAACAGGATCGTATCAAATCAATCACAAAAATTGAAGAAAGCGCCGGCAAGGACGGATACACACATTTATTTATGGAAACCCCTTACCGAAGCAGTGATCTCTGGAAAGATTTGCTCGAAAATTTAAAACCCGACACCGTCCTCGGCTATGGGCAAAATCTCACTCTCGATTCAGAATCTACAGCAGCTAAAGAGGTGATGATGTGGCAAGGTTTACAGCAAGAGATTCCAAATGATCCGACCATATTTTTTCTATATCGTCATATTCTGAAATATTCATCTACGCGCAAGTCCAAGGGCGGAAAAACGAGAAGATGGAAAAAATAGCCCGGTGCTATTTTATATTTAGGTATCAATTCCTTTACAAAGAATGAATTAGCCTCTTTTCTTGTTAAAGAAATTCTGAAAGAAAACTCCAAGTGTCCTAAATCATCAAACTGGTTATGAAGAAGCAAAAAGTTAATAAGAGCGAAAATGAATGGGCTGAAATTCTTTCCCCGGATCAATTCCGGGTGTTGAGACAAAAAGGCACCGAGCGCGCTTTTTCGGGAGAGTACAATGAAACCAAAGAAACCGGAACTTACGTGTGTGCCGGATGCGGCAATCCGCTTTTTTCTTCTGAAACCAAGTATGATTCCGGCTCGGGATGGCCCAGTTTTTATGCTCCTTACGATCACGGTAACATCGAAGAGGAAACCGATACTTCATTTGCGATGGTACGCACCGAGGTGCTTTGTGCAAAATGCGACGGCCACCTTGGCCATGTTTTTGATGACGGGCCCGAGCCTACAGGGCTTCGATACTGCATAAACTCAGCATCCTTAAAACTGGAAAAGGATGGGTCCGGCTAAAGTTTTAACCAAAAAACTTTTTCCCGGATGCTGCCATATCTCTCAATAAGGGGCAGCAACGGTACCGGTCTTCGCGATAATAATCATAATACGCATCCATCCGGTTGACGATTTCTTTTGCGCCAAGTTCATCTGCCCAGGCCAGCAACCCTTTAGGATAGTTGACGCCTTTGGTCATAGCCAGATCTATTTCTTCTTTGGAAGCCACATTCAGCCAGCAGGCTTCTGCCGCCTGGTTAATTAACATGGTAATGATCCGGTCTGCTATTTGGCGGCTCAGTTCCTCATCTTCTGTTGCAGCCGGTTTTTCAGCACCCTCGCGATAATCATAAAACCCTTTTTCAGATTTGCGCCCGAGCAAGCCTGCCTCCGCCATTCGTTTTTGCGTGAGGGATGGCCGGTAGCGGGGATCATAATAAAAGGATTCAAATACTGTCTCGCTCACTTTTTGATTCACATCATTCCCGATAAAATCCATTAATTCAAACGGCCCCATTCGAAAACCACCTTCTTCCTTCATTGCCTTATCGATAGTGGCAACATCAGCGATACCTTCCTCCAGTATCCGCAACGCTTCACCGTAAAATGGCCGCGCAATCCGGTTTACAATAAATCCGGGGAGATCTTTAGCCAAAACGGTAGTTTTATCCCAGCTGTCAATAAGCTTCCGCGCAGTGTCAGTAATATCTTCTTTAGTGAGTACAGATGGTACAATCTCCACGAGCGGCATCAACGGTGCGGGGTTAAAGAAGTGAATTCCCAGAAATCTTTCCGGTTTTTTGAACGCCCCGGTGAGTGAAGCGACAGAAAGCGATGATGTATTAGTGGCTATGATGGCATCGTCGCTTACCAAAGGCTCTGCTTCTTCATACAAATCTTTCTTGATTTCTGCATCTTCAATAATTGCCTCAATAACCACATCTGCCTGCTTGATATATTTCAAATCGGTAACCGACGCGAGCCGATCCAGAATCCCGTTTACCTGTTCGTTGGTCATTCTCTCCTTTTCTACCTGCCGGTTGAGGATGCGCGTCAGGTTCTTGCGTGAATAATCCAACACTTCTTTATGGGGTTCATAAAGAATCACATTATGATTATAAGTCGCGGCTACCTGGGCAATTCCGCTGCCCATTGTGCCGGCCCCAAGTACTGCTATAGTTTGTGGCATAAGTTAAAATTGTTGACTTTACAGATTAAAAATTTCAGATTTAATCGCATTCTTTTTTTACAGAAGTTCCCCGATAACTCAATCTTATTTCCCGGTAAACCTAGGCTCTCGTTTTTCTACAAACGCATTAATCCCCTCATTAAAATCTTCAGTTAAACCGGCTTTTTCCTGAAGTTCGGCTTCCAGCTCAAGTTGATCATCCAAAGTGTTTTCGAAACTTTGATTCAGAGCTTTTTTGGTGAACGCGAGCGCCTGAGTAGGCATTGAAGTAAACTTTTTCGCCATTTTCAAAGCTTCGCTTTCCAGATAGCTGTGATCAACAACCGAATGTATCATCCCGGTTTTTTCGGCATATTCCGGGGTAACCTCTTCTGCTGTGAGCGCCAGATATTTCGCACGGGCAAGCCCGACAAGTCGTGGCAGCATCCATGTACCGGCGGTGTCGGGAATCAGGGCAATGCCGGTGAATGATTGAACAAACTTAGCTTTGCTGGAAGCTAATACCACGTCGCAGGCAAGCGCGAGGTTCGCACCTGCTCCCGCAGCCGTTCCGTTTACGGCGGCAATTACGGGTTTCGGCATCCCGGTGATCGCCTTTACAATGGGATTGTAGGTATTACGAACGATAGTACTCAACTTCGCATCCGGGTCTTTGCCGTATTCCACCGCTTCCTTTAAATCCTGACCGGCACAGAACCCATCCCCATTTGCCGTTAAAATAACTGCACGAATCTCATTATTCTCCGACAATTCATTAAGCGTATTCTGTAATTCCGCAGCCATTTCCTGAAAGATTGCATTCATTTTTGCCGGTCGATTCAGCCGGATGATTGCAATTGCTTCCTCTTTGGTTAACTCAATGTATTGCATATGAATATAAATTTAGATTTTACTATTGCCCCGAATTCCAAGATATATAATCCGATTATTCACCGGGTTACATATTTAAAATTCAGCAAGTAATAAAATGAATTCATCTTATTTTCGAATATCATCGGTTAGCTTAATGCAACCTGCGCCAGACATACTACATTTTCCGGGCTCTGCATTACCGCCATAGGCAAATGGTTGTTAAATCCTTCTTCACCTGAAACAATCACTTCTTCACCCTGTTTCACTTCCTCTTTAAACGAGATATCCAATTCTTTGAAGGTAACGGGATCGGGGCTTTGAAGTGCTATGGTATCTTCAAGCCAGCGAATGTAGACGGTGTGGTTTACATGGCCGTTCACATCCATATCGGTTGGGTTAACCCGATAATTCACTCCATCGAAACTTTCGTCAGGTGGATGTAACCGATCGCCGGGCGGCGGCATAAATGGTTCAGGATACCCCTTGGCAAGCTCAATGATTTCAGGGGGCATCTGAGCCGGCCTTCTTGAATTCAGATCAAGTAACACCCAGGCTGTTATCGCACCACCGATTATCTCATTTTCTTGATTCCGAATTTTAAATGCCCGGTACGCATACATTCGATCCGCCCCGCATGGCCAGGTCTGCACAGTGAGCCGGCTGTCCTTTTTGGTCACAGGTTGATGCAATTTTATTTTTAAGCGGCTTAACACCCAAGATTTGCCGGATTGAAGCAATGAATCTATTGACCAGCCCAGAGCTGAAGCGTGGCGACCGGCAATATCCTGCAAATAATTTCCAATCTGATGCATCGGCACACCACCATCAGCACTGCGTTCATTAACTCTGATTTCATAAATATGGGAATGAGGTTGTTCCATTTTTATAGGTTTTAATCACATGAATAATTTCAGACCCGAAATTGGTCAAAAGTATTGGAAAGTACAATTGTTCGGTATCGCAAAATTTATTTCTTATTTATGCAGACACCAACGAATATGCTTGCTATTACCAAGGTTTGGTATTTACTTTGAAATTTATATCAAAAATGAAATCCAATTGTAATTCATGCAATTCTGCCGGTGATTATTAATTTCATTTTAGGTAGTTTTATGAGAAATCTTGATTAAAGTAAGGTATGATGAAAGGTGTAATTCTTGCGGGTGGAACGGGTTCCCGGCTTTATCCGCTGACCAAAGTAACCAACAAGCATTTGTTGCCGATCGGTGACAAACCGATGATATACTACCCCATTGAAAAACTTGTAGAATGCGGTATTCAGGAAATTCTGATCGTCACCGGCACTGAGCACATGGGCGATGTGGTCAATCTGCTGGGATCTGGCTTCGATTTTAAATGCAAGTTCACATATAAAGTGCAGGATGAGGCCGGCGGCATCGCTCAGGCGCTGGCCCTGGCGAAACATTTCGCATCGGGTGAACCGGTTACTGTAATTCTTGGTGATAATATTTTTGAGTCTTCAATTAAAAATGCTGTTCAGACTTTCGATGGTAATGGGGCAAAAATTCTACTCAAGGAAGTAGAGGATCCCAGCCGGTACGGAGTTGCCGAAATCGATAAAAACCGCATTGTATCAGTTGAGGAAAAACCTGAAAAGCCCAAATCAAACTATTGTGTGACAGGCGTATATATGTATGATGCGAGAGTATTTGATTACATCAAAACCCTGAAACCGTCCCAGCGCGGTGAACTTGAAATCACTGATGTAAATAATCAATATATTCGTGACGGAGAATTAAAATATGAAATTCTGGACGGCTGGTGGACTGATGCCGGTACTCCGGAATCATATAGGCATGCTAATGAGTTAATATATAAAAACCTCTGATTGCCGTGAATGAAAATATCTTACTTATCGGACAAAACGGTCAGCTTGGCAGCGAATGGCGCTATCTCTTCGAGACAA
The DNA here is from genome assembly GCA_964505385.1 of uncultured Chitinophagales bacterium. Taxonomy (GTDB): domain Bacteria; phylum Bacteroidota; class Rhodothermia; order Balneolales; family Natronogracilivirgulaceae; genus SLJN01. The sequence goes on along the minus strand of CAZDIA010000001.1, from coordinate 70,630 downwards.
GGGATATCCCCTACACCGGGGTTGGTTCTTCCGAGCTGGATATCACCGATGCCGAAGCTGTGCATCAACTCATCGACCGAACTCAACCCGATTATATCATTAATTGCGCGAGCTATACAGCTGTGGATGCAGCGGAAGATAATCAGGAAATGGCTATGCGGGTTAATCGCGACGGAACCCGCAATGTTGCGGAGGCGGCATCTAGCCATGAAGCTACGCTGATCCACTACTCCACAGATTATGTATTTCCGGGATACAAAGAAGACAAAGATCGGTATACCCGCGGTTATGATGAACAGGCGCCGGTTAAGCCGGTCAATTTTTATGGGAAATCCAAACTGGAAGGTGAAGAAGCGATCAGGGAAAATCATGACAAATATATCATCATGAGAATTTCCTGGCTGAATGGGGTTTACGGAAGTAACTTTATCAAAACCATCGTCAGGCTAACTCGTGAAAAGGAAGAAATCAGTGTTGTTAACGATCAATATGGCGCTCCGACTTTTGCCGCAAATGTAGTCCGGAATACAGTCAGCTTAATCCAGAATGGATTTTACGGTCTCATACATTTAAGTTGCGGCGGATTGGTTACCTGGCACGACATAGCCTCTGAAGTTTTGGATCAGACAGGTGCAAAAGCCCGGTTAAAAGCTGTATCTACCGAGGAGTTTGGTTCCCGTGCACCCCGCCCGAATTTTTCAAAGCTCGATAACCGGTTAATTTGTTCATTTGAAGGTCATCGCATACAAAACTGGCGCGTGGGCGTGCGTCAACTGTTACGTGATCCGAGATTCAATGTAGATAAATAATATGCGGTTTGAATTTGAACCCACTTCTATTCCTGATGTAATTTTAATTAAACCCCGGGTTTTTTCTGATGATCGGGGTTTTTTTGCGGAGTTTTATCGTTTATCAGAATTTATGCAGGCTGGCATTGGGGAAGAGTTCGTACAGGATAACATATCCCGTTCCGTAAAGGGAACTCTTCGGGGGCTGCATTATCAAATTAAACAGCAACAGGCTAAGCTGGTTTTTTGTCCGCACGGAAAAATTTTTGATGTTGCTGTAGATTTGCGTCGCGGCTCACCTACCTATGGTAATTACGCCTCCGCTGAACTAAGCAGTGATAATCTGCATATGCTATACATTCCCGAGGGTTTTGCGCACGGATTTTGCGTGTTGTCGGATGTAGCATTTTTTACTTACAAATGCAGCGATTATTATCACCCGGAAGGTGAGCGCGGTGTTCGCTGGGATGACCCGCAAATCAATATCAGCTGGCCGATCAGTGACCCGATACTTTCGGAAAAAGATCAAAAATTACCTAAACTCGATGATATGGATAATTTGGATCTACCTTTGTTTGAGGATCATTATCCATGAAATCACATGATAACCCAATCAATATAACCTGCACCTGTTAATAATGTATTTACAATGCGCATAATCGTAACCGGCGGAGCTGGTTTTATCGGTTCCAATCTGATGTTATTTTTGCATGATCGCTACCCTGAGGCAGAGTTATTAAATATCGACAAACTCACCTACGCTTCAGATACAAAGTATTTGGATTCCATTGCTGAATCGCAACGATATTATTTTCAGCAAATAGATCTGGCTGATCGGCCGGCCGTAAGAAAAATTGTGCAGGATTTCCAGCCTGACGGAATTTTTCATCTTGCCGCCGAATCACATGTTGATAAATCTATTACCGGTCCCGAACCGTTTGTTTATTCAAATGTGGTTGGGACCTACAACCTTCTTGATGAGTGCAGGCAACTTTGGAGCACCGGTGAGCGCCCCGACCCGCAAAAACGGTTTTTACACGTATCCACAGATGAAGTGTACGGTTCACTGGGCTCTGAGGGTATTTTTACTGAAGACACGCCTTACGCGCCCAACTCGCCTTACTCTGCAACCAAAGCGGGAAGTGATTTTCTGGTAAGATCATACCACAAAACCTATAATATGAATGTGGTAACCACCAACTGTTCGAACAACTACGGGCCGCATCAGCATGATGAAAAGCTGATCCCGACGGTGATCCGTAATGCTATAAATCATAATCCCATACCGGTTTACGGAGAAGGGAAAAACGTCCGTGACTGGCTATTCGTCCGGGATCATTGCCGGGCGCTCGACCTTGTGTTTCAGAAGGGTGATCAGGGTAACACCTATATTATTGGCGGACATAATGAGTGGCAAAACATAGATCTGGTGAAGGAAATCTGTTCTATCCTTGATCAGGAAGCCGGCCATTCGCCAAGCGGTGGCTACGCTTCATTGATATCTTTTGTAAAAGACAGGCCGGGACACGATGAGCGGTATGCCGTAGATCCCACAAAAATTGAGCAGGAACTTGGCTGGCAAAATACCCAGGATTTTCGAAGAGATTTACGTGAAACCGTAAAATGGTACATCAACCGGTATCAGAATGGAGTTGATTAACTTTTGGCGCCATTTTTCCCGGAAACAGACTGCGTTTTATTCCAGTTGTTTATCAGCTCATCTACTTCGCCAACGGTCTCGACCAGATCCATTCTATCCGCCCAGATTTTTGTATCTTCGAAGCTCATAGATCGCAGCACCTTCTTTACTTTCACCAGATTCGGGATGGCTACGCTGATCTCATCAACCCCCATCCCGATAAACATTGAAGCTACCATGGGATTAGCAGCCATTTCTCCGCAAACACCTACGGGTTTGTTGTATTTTTTCGCCGCATTTACCGTATTGGCAATCATTCTCCATACGGAGGGATGCAACTGTCGAAACAACTTAGAGATGCGGGCATTGCCACGGTCAGCAGCGAGCAGAAATTGAGTTAAGTCGTTGGTACCTATACTTAAAAAATCAGAGTGACGAGCAAATAGATCTGCTTGTATCGCAATGGATGGCACCTCCACCATTACTCCGAGTTGCACGGATTTATCAGCATTGCAGTTTCTGTGCATCAGAAGATTATACATCCGGTCTATTTCATCTCTCACTTGATTTAATTCCTCCAGCGTGCTGATCATTGGGATCAGAACCCTTACCCGCCCTGGGAATTCCGCGGAAACTCTCAAAATTGCTTCGAGCTGAGCCCGGAGAAGGTCCCGGCGATCAAGCAGGACACGAATGCCACGCCAACCAAGAAACGGATTGGCTTCTTTTATATCCGGCTCAAGCATTTTATCTCCTCCGATATCAAGCAAGCGTATCGTTACCTGGTTATCAGAGCTGCCTTCCAGTGCTTTTCTGTAGAATCGTATCTGCGCTCCTACATCGATCTCTTCATCGGTTTCCGATATAAAAAAAGATTCTGTACGCAGTAAGCCTATTCCATCCGCTCGAACCTCTTCAATTTTGGAGATTTCCTCTTCAAACTCAACATTTGCCCTTAATGTAAAAGGGTGCCCGCATTTGGTTGCATTGGGTTCATCAATAACAACCTGAAGTTGTGTACGGGCTTCATCCTGATCGCTAAGCGCTTTTTCATAATACAGATTAGACTCTTTATCAGGGCGAATAACGACTTCGCCTTTATCAGCATCGATAATAATAAAATCGCCGTTACGCGCTTCGCGGCTTACTTTTTTGGTGTCAATTACCATCGGAAGCCCCATAGAACCGGCCACAATGGATGCATGGGATGTCATTCCACCGTAATCACTTACAAAACCCTTAACATTCTGGCGGGTTAACATAATGATTTCAGCAGGACTGAATTCATCGGCGATCACCACAGTTTCTTCAGTAAAATTTTGTGAGGTCTGTTTTTGGGTAATAGCCCTGATGATACGGTTTCGGATATCCCGAATGTCGATAAGCTTTGATCTCAGTAATGTATTGGAGCTGGATTTGAAGAGATCGATGTAAATATCAAATGCCTCATAGGTAGCCCGGTCAGCGGAAAAATGTTTCGAAGTGATCAGCTCTTCAATCTTCTTTTGTAATTCCGGATCACGCAAAATCTCCCGTTGTATTTCGAGTATTTCCGCATTGCTGTCGCTACTGTGCATGTCAGCAAATCTGGAAAGGCGGGATATTTCCCCATCCACAAAATTAACTGCCTCATTCAGCTTTTTCAGCTCTTCGTCAACGCTTTTGATTTTCTCATTCTGTGGAGTTTTAAACAGTGAGCTACGATCCAGAATCGCCGCCTTTCCGGCTACAATTCCGGAAACCGCTCCGATGCCCTCCAGCCTTACTTCCTGGTTATTTCCCACTGAAATACTCATATCCGATCAGTTTTGAACTAATTTGAATTTATTCTCAAAGAGCTTGATTATCGCTTCTTTAGCTTCTTCCTCGTCGCTTCCATTAAATTCCAGTTCCAACTCGGTACCGGATTCGGCAGCTAACGTCAAAACTCCGAGTATGCTTTTACCATTAACCCTGTATCCCTGCAGATGTATATAAAAATCAGACTTATATCTGGACGCAACCCGAACCAGCTCTGAGGCCGGACGCGCGTGCAAGCCGGCTTCGTTTAATACGGTCACTTTAGTTTTAATCATAGAATTTAACAGGTCGAAATAACATAATATCTATATTGAAAACTACTGAGAAACTTGGTGGGTTCAAAGTGAACCTGATAAATGAACAAACGGTAAATATGCCCGATTCAGGATAATACTAAAACAACACGCGTGCTTGTATACCTATGTTACTGCGTGTGTTGCCGATACTTTCATCAAGTCCGCTTCCTACTGTTTGCCTGTTCTCATAGATGGTGATGCCGTATTTGGCATATAAATCAAGAAAATCAAAAGGTTGGTATCTAACCAGAACATATGAGCGTTGCCCGCGATCAAACAATGCCGGATTAGATAGAGTATAGAGTAAATCATTTTCGAACTGAAAAACCCTTGATGTAAAGCTATCAGTTTGAAACATGGTGACTCTGGCATCAAACCGAAGGTTTGTAGTCGCATTCCAGCGAAAATCCTGGAAGAGAAGCATTCCGTACTCGAAATCATCACCGGCATTTTTTGCTCTCAGAAACTCCACCCTTGATCTCATCCGCAACTGCGGGTGTACCTGATAATCGAACTGGGTTCGTATGCTTCCCCTCTCATCCTGTCCCATCGCAAATTGTTCCCTGCCAATGTCATCAGTAACCCGGTAATCGTTTTCTCTGATACGGTTCCGCGCAAGCAGGTAAACCTCCATATCTCTTGAAAACTGATATTCAAACAGGGCGAGCCAGTCATAGCCTTCGGTGGGGCTATTCGTGCCAAACCTCGGAAACTCAAAACGGAATCGGTCGAAGTAGGCGCTTATACCGAAAGCACTTGTAACATCGTGTGAGATTCCGGCGTAAAGGCCTTCTTCATTTCGTGGTGCACCCGACACTTCACCAAAACCGGTACCATGAAAAGATTGAAAATCTTCGCTGTAGTTACGGTAAGTAATACTGATATCGGTTTGACCCCCAATTGGATAATCAATCCCTGAAATTACTCCCCAACCTCCGTTTTCACTTCGGGCTGCTTCCCCGAACCAAATCAGATCCCGGTAAAAGAAGCGGAAATCGGAACCGAATACGGAGTGGGAAGTGCCTTCAAAATCAAATTGCTGATACAGTGCTGTGCCTCTCGCAATATGTTTGTCAAACTCCGTTTGGTAGCCGGTTACGCCAACCTGGCCGTAATCAAACTGGTAGCTGACCCGGCCGCCGTAAAGTTCCTGATTAAGATTATGCCTGCGTTCCAGCTGTGATTCTGTTTGATATCTCGGCGTTTGAGTCGGGAACCGAACAGAGTTTTCATCAACCTCTGAAGCAGTATGCGGACGGCTGGAGTAAAAACCGCTGAACTGTACCGTTTCTCCCACCGTCATCGCCACCCCTCTTTTGTAATTAAAGCGATCACTTGACTGGAAGGGTCGCACTCCCCGCTCATTCCTGTAGGCAGCCCTTCGCACATCCCGTCCTTTTCCAAAAGCCATTCCGGTCCAAAGCGTTAATCCCTGACCAAAGTATAAGCCATAATCTCCGACCACCAATGTCTGAAGCGGACCCACATTTCTGACTGCAAAATGTCCGGAATTGAATGGAAAATCGGCGGTACCTTCAATTTGTTCACCCGGCGTTTTGGTTTGGGTGAGATTCATGGACAAGTGATTACTCGAGTAGTTGAACCTTTGATAATAATTACCCTGCCCACCAAGATATTGTGTCTGATCCGGATCATCCCGTATATACCCCTCCTGATCCTCCAAAACGGACTGATACCTTGAGATCACTTCAAATCTACTGTTTTGCACCCAGAAATTGGGATTCAGGAACAAATCCCTGACCAACTCCGTGGGATCACCGACCCTCACATATGGCCGGATGCGTTCCAGAGTTGCCGGGCCGATTCCGGTTACATCCGTCAGATCATCTACAGATTCGAAAGGCCTTGTACGCCGGTGTTCAATGATCGCCCGGGCAAGTCTGCTGTTCATCCCGGGGATCATGGTAAGGTCGTTCAGGGAGGCTCGGTTGATGTTGAGCGGGTTTGCAGCCATATCCTGCAAAAACTGCACGTATTCATCCGGATCAAGGTCCACTTCTTCATCATCAAAATCTTCAAGCGCCCGTTCGATATCATCTTCAACCTGTTGCTGCAGCGTATCGGCAACCTGAGCAAAAGACTGCCCCGCGAAGCAAAGTATCAAAACGGACGCAAAAAGAATCGCAAAAAACCTGTAGTAAATCACCATAATATCGAAAAGTCAATTCCGGGACTCATCCCAAGTTGCTGATGCTGCTCTACGGCTACGTTAGCTTTCCAGCGATCCTGTATCACCCCTACTCCAAAGGTAAAAGTTTGTGGATGATCATGGGTGAGTCCGCCACGTAAATACAAAATATCCACCAACTCTACTTCCAGGCCAGTCCGAAATGATAAATCGTGATCAACATCTTTGTATAATTCAGTGACGAATAACGCCTGATCCATCAACAAATAAGACAGGCCGATCGCAAGATCGGCTGGTAAATCCTCTTCATCAGCTCCTATGGTAGTTCTGGTCAGATTCGAAGTTCGTGCACCGAGCAGCAATTCTTCAGTAATATCAACGGCAACGCCAAGATCCAGGGTCGGCGCTAAAGCAGAACCGAATCTGCCCGTAAAACTCATGTGATATAAGTTGACCGATGCACCCATCCGGATGTTATACAATTCTTCAGCATACGCTACACGGTACTGGCTTTCCCGGAAACGATCATCACCATAGGTAAACATGCCCACCCCGAAAGTACCTATATTTGAATTATAAGAGGAAGAAACCGCCATGTCGGTCAATTCACTAAAACCGAAATATCTTATACCGAAAAATGAGGCGTGATTTTGTTCCGGCATCAACGCGGGATTATGGAACGGAGCCCACTGGTCATCCGGCAAAGCAGTTACGGCCTGGCCGAGAGCAACGTCGCGGCTACCCATTGTAAAACTCTGAGCATTTGCAAAATTATATAATCCGGGCAATAACAATACAATCAGAAAAAGAAGATATAATCGTTTCATTAGAGTAGCGCAGTATGAATAATGCGAGGTGTATTACGTTCAAATATATAGATTATAATTTAAGCTTTTTTGCTAATAAATTCGATATCGGGAATTGTATTTTGCCCATAAAATGCGAGTTAACGTTCTGCAGATTTACTCAATAGCATTCATTCCGTACCAATTCAAAACAGTCATATGACCACACTGTTGAAAAACCCGGTTTCTTTATTTACGATTTTCCTGCTTGTATTGTTCAGCTCCTCATCTTATGCTCAGATTTTTGATGTGGATGTGAGTCTCAACAAGGATCAAATCAGCTCTGATTCCGAATACGATTACGTCAGCGATCTTGAGCATGAAATTGAGGAATATGTAAAAGACGCAAGATGGACAGACGACAGCTTCCAGGACTTTGAAAGAGTAACCATGCGAATGCAGATTGTCATCAACAGTGTTGACGACGCCCGTTTTGATGCCAACCTTGTAGTCACATCCAACCGGCCGATATTCAATACCATGCAGCTCAGCCCGGTAGTATTAATTAATGATTCAAACTGGTCTTTTGAATATAACCGGGGACAAAACCTGATTTATGATGAAAATCGCCACGATGATCTTACTTCAGTAATAGATTATTATGCCAATATGGTGCTCGGATTTGATTACGACACCTTCTCTCCTTTAGGAGGCAGCCGGTTTTTCCGCCGGGCGGAACGCATCGTTGACCTCGCTGAATCCTCCGGCGCTTCGGGCTGGGGCGGCTCTGGAAGCTCCCGCCGCACAAGGCATCATCTTGTTAATCACATGCTAAACTCAAATTATGAGCCCCTCCGTAAAGCGATGTATGTGTATCACCGGCAAGGCCTTGATAAATTTATTGAATCCCCCGAGGAAGCCAGAGAAAATGCGTTAGAAGCGTTCGAACTTATTGATGAAGCGCGAAGAAACACTTCCGATAATTACGCATTTGACATCATAATGGACAACAAATACAGAGAGTTTACGAATTTCTTTATTGATGCCTCTTCCGATGTTCGATTAGACGCCTACAATATTCTTACGGATATCGACCGAAGTAACGACTCCGAATATCAGAAGCTTCAGTAGCAACCTGTTATCAATTTAGCAGCTGTATCTGAAACTTTTAACAACACGCATATTCAGGCAGTATCATAAACCAATCCTTTTTTTCTTAGCTACTATTTTCGCTATTTTCAGTGCGCTAACATAATTTGAATAACTTGGAATGTCATGCCTTTAAAAACGGTTCTGCTGTCCGGATTTCTGATTTTTACTTTTACGATTTATTCCGCTAACGACTCGGTTGCTTTTCAATATGTTGTCGATGATGACAATGATGAGGATGAAACCGAGGTGTTATCTTCCGAAGAAAAGTTTGATGAAGCGCTCCGACTATACGAAGGTGCAGAATTTATTGAGGCTGCCCGCCTTTTCTCGGATATTGAAGGCGCCGAAGCGGCACTTTTTGCCGGAAAAAGTTACTTCGCAGCCGGAAATTACACCCTGGCCGGACGCTATCTTCAAAGCATAACTTCCGATGCAGCTGATGAAATCTATTACGATGCTCAGTATACTCTTGCGCTGACTGACTACCGTACCGGAAATTTCGGCCGCGCGCTCGATCTACTCTATTCCCTTAGAGATAAACCTGAAATCGATGATGAGGCTGATGAGCTTTATATATCCATCATGCATTTCCTTAATAAAAATCAACGTAAAGCAGCATTCCGGCAATCCGGTATTGATTCGGTTCGATATGACCTCGTCGAATACGCGCTCGAGTATAATCAGCCCGGCAGTGTGAAAAGCCTGATTGATGCGGTTGCCTACAGTTTTGATGCTCAGGTTGATTCCGTCCGTATAGAAAACATCAGAGATGAGGCAAATACCCTCGCAGAAGAGCGCGGAGATACTGTGGAGACCGCTCCCGCCCCGCCCGGAACCGTTTATGATATCGGCATTCCGCTTCCTGCATTTGATCCGGATGATGATGAATTTCCTGTTGCCCGCGGGTTGTATCACGGAATACTGAAAGCCGCCGAAGAGTTTAATCAGCGTAATGAGGATCGTAAAATTTCTCTGCACCACCGTGATCCATCCGGAGACAGTACACCGGAAGCGCTCCTGAGTGAGCTGTCATGGAATCAGAATGTGAATATGATCATTGGTCCGCTTTTTTCTGAATCTGCATATGCGATGGCCGGTGACGTGGAAGGATATGGCATCCCCATGATCCCGCCGCTTGCCAATTCAGATACGTTGAACATTGATAATCCATACATTTATCAGCCTAACCCCACTTTTGCCAATCGGGGAAAAGCGTTGGCAAGATTTGCAGTAAACGAGCTTGAAAAAGACACGCTTGCTGTGATTACCGAAAGTGACACTCAGGGCATGGAAGAAGCATACGCCTTCAGAGATAAGGCTGAACGTCTTGGGGCGAAAGTGATCCATTTTTTTCAAGACCGGTTTATTGATCGCGGATACGATGTGTCTGATTATACCCCGCATTTTGCCGGAGATGAAGACTACTTAAGCGACAGTGAAAAAGAAGATGTAATCCTTCGGGATATAGACGCTTTGTTTCTCGGTTTTACCGGAAGAGGAGCCAATACGCTTATTGATCTGGTGATGACCGACCTGGAGGCCACCCGTGCCGATATGACAATTCTTGGCAGCTCAGAAATGGCAAACATGAATTTCAGTGAACGCCGCCTTAACAACTTTGATATCTACTATATGGACTCAATGTACCTTGATGAAGAAAGTGATGAGGCGCAGTCGTTTGCGGAATCCTTTGAGGAAGCTGCAGGATTTGAGCCCAACCAATTTGCATATCTCGGTTATGATGTAGCGGATTTTTTATTTAAAACACTTGAGGAACACCCTAACCCGGCTGATTTAAAACGTGTAATCCGGGATCGCCCCCGGTATGAAGGGTTAATTCTTAACATCGCATTCGCTAATTCACATATTAACAGCGGCATGAACTTCTTTCGTATGACCACTGACGGACCGGAATATCACGGGGAAAAAAATCTGGAATACATGATAGAAGAACTGCTTGATGAAGAAGCGGATTAAGAACCCCGCAATTAATGATTTCAGGCAGCTAGCAACAGGGTTCCATACCGTTTAACTGTTCAAAAGCCTGCGGATCTCCTTATCGCTGTAACCCATATCGTCAAGCCGCTCATATGTTTTCTGGTTGGAGTAGTTGACCCGGTAGTTTTTATACTCCAACTTGTTCATGTCCATCAATCCAAAAGAAGCTCTTTTATCCTGATCGCGGCTTTGTGATACACTGCCGGGATTGATTATGTATCGAATTCCGCTTTTTATGCGAAAGATACCGGGTTGCTCAGGAATTAACCCCGGCACATGGGTGTGGCCAATAAAACAAAAATCCTCATCAAACTCGCTGAACAGGTTCCGGCATTTCACCGCGGAATCCATATACGGCCACTTATGTGGATCAGAGGGGCTGGCGTGAGCGGCAATTGAGTTGTCGAATTTCATGGTTAGCGGTAGTTCCATCAAGTAGGATAAATTGTCCTTTGTAACTTGACTTGCTGTCCATTTCAGCAGAGACCGGTTCGGTTCACGAAACATTTCCATATTCTGAGAGCCGGTGATCGCGGCATCATGATTGCCTAAAACTGTTGAAATTTCTTTTTCCCTTATCCGCTCTATGCATTCATTTGGAAAAGGCCCGTAACCTACAAGATCACCAAGGCAAATTATAACGTCCGGGTGCAATTCATCCACTTTTGAAAAAACTGCTTGAAGCGCCTCAATGTTGGCATGGATATCAGAAATTATAGCAATTTTCATTTCCTAATATTAAATATTGTAATCATTCCGCTTGTTCTTTGGTTTAAATACCTGAAAGATAATCTCAAAACTAAAAAGGTCTCGATAAACAGAAAATTTTAAATTAGCTGTCAATTTGCAATACGCTCAATCCCGAAGCTCTGGTAAGGAATGCATTCACAAAATCCGTTCTAAGTTACAGTTCCACCGTATATTGCTCAAATAAAATTCAAAGAAGCTACTTATTTTATTGGTCATTACTATTCTAACAGATTATATTCCCAATCGATTAATTAGTTTCTGTAAAAAAACTAAAAGTGCCTATAATAACGCCAAGTTAAAGGCGATTTTTCATGCACTAATTTAAATTTGTGTGATTAATATCGGATTCATAAAAGAACAATTAATTCTAATACCATGGATCGATAAATAAATCTTGCCTATCGTAAACACCTAATTAAAGCTTTATTATGCTTAACATACAGAAAAACCTGACTAATACCTTTTACGCTTTACTTGCACTTCCCGCGACGGCAATGGGTTTTGCACTGGCAGTGCAGATTGCCGCCCTTAGCTGGATACTACGTACGGAATTCGGGCTTGAGATTTATGAAATAGGTATTGTCTGGGCTACCGGACCTATAGCGGGAATATTTGGTCAGGTTATTGTTGGTGTGGTTAGTGATAATGTCTGGCTTTGGAATGGCAGAAGACGACCGTTTATTCTTATTGGCGGTACTTTAGCAGCTTTGATGCTGTTGAGTCTGCCAAATATTGACGCCATTGCCGGAGGAATTGGCTTTGCCAACATTTTCTTCGTTGCTATTCTGGTTTCTCTTACCCTGGATGTATCAATCAATGTCAGCTTTAATCCGACTCGCTCTCTAATTGCTGATGTTACCCCGGAAGGCAGACCCCGTACGAAAGGCTACACCTGGATGCAGACTATTTCGGGCTTCTTTGGTACTTCCGTTTATGTTGTCGGGGCAACTCTCGGAAATTATTTTCTGATCTATAGTGGTGCTATTGTTGTGCTTCTTTTCTCAATCATTCCGCCCCTTTTGATTGAAGAACCCCGACAATTAAAAGAAGATGATGATGATAGATCGAATTATAAAGACCCGCTGCTTGCAGCAACTATATCCATTTTGATTCCCGGTTCAGGTCATCTTTATGCCAGAGATTATTTCAGATCCGGTATTTTCTTCGTTATAGCTGTTTTTGCTTACAGTGTCGCCATCTTGCAGCATTCGGAAATATTATGGATGATTCCGTTCTATATAATTGGCGGCGTTACTCACATTGCCAGTATTGTAGACGCATTCAGAAGAGTGGGCTTTATCAACCGGCAGGATCCGGAGCTAAAAAAAGTACTCGACGATGATGACACCGATTGGCCCGAGATTTTCAAGCTGCTCACAGCTCACGGATTTTCCTGGTTAGGCGTCCAGTCAATGTTTGTCTATCTGATATTTTTCCTTGAAGATCAACTTGTTCCGCTGGGGCATGAGAACACCGGACAAATGATTAATATCTCGTTTGGCTTGCTCAATGCAGTGGGCTTTATCTTACCTGTGCTTGTATATGAACCTTTGGCTGCCAAATTCGGAAGAGTGAGAATTCATTTCCTTGCGATGGCTACTATGGCTTTGGCTTACTTTGGAATGAGCTTCCTTGTCACTCACCCAATGATTCTTTATGCCTTAATGGCGTTTGCCGGTATCGGATGGGGTGCTGTAGTAAGCTTGCCATTTGCTATTTTATCGGAAAATGTAAACAAAAACCGAATGGGATTTTTCATGGGGGTATTTAACCTTTCCGTTGTAATCCCTCACCTGATTGTTAGCCTGGTTTTTGGCTTCATCATTGAAACCTTTCCGACTCAGAACCTGCTATTTGTACTTTGCGGCGTTATGCTCACCCTCTCCACCATAGCATGGGCTTTCGTTAAGGAGACCCAGAAAGGTGAAGTTGATCTCGATATTCCAATTCTTCCGGAAATGGATGATAACGATGATAAAAAGTCTGATAAATAGCATACCGTAGAGTTACGTGTTCTAACAGTGTTTGTCGTTTCATACCGAAGATTTTCGTGACAGACTGAGAAGAGTTTGTTTGAGGTTTGAGGTTTTTGCGTTCAACAACATCAAACATCAAACACTGTTAACCCATGTTGCAACTACAATAGCTGCTAAAGAGATGAAGCGAAGTTTTTAATTAAGACTGATCGGCTTGATAAATGCCAGTTTCAAATGCTCCTTTGACATACTGCCACTGAAGCGAGATCGAATTATCTGATTGGTACCGTCATGCAGCATCAGGCAGCCAATACCGCAGTGATCTATACCTTTTCCTTCAAGCATCCTTGCCTGACTTCGAAATGATGTAAACTCAGGATCATTCTTAAGATCGTGAATCCACGATTCTACCAGTGCTTTCCGGTCATCTTTCTCGGGAAGCTTTATAACAAGGCTAATACTTTTCATGATGGTATTACTTTAATTGAGATATTCTTCTACAGTCCGTTTTACTCGTTTGTCAAATTCGTTCCCGGCTCTGTCGCTTAAAAGATTTTCTATTTGGGCCTCATCGAATTTATGAATCTTTGAGAGAACCAACAATCTCATTCTCGGATCCGGATCATTTAAATAGGATTCAACACGATTTCTCCATCGTTCATCGGCGGTATCATGCTCAGCTAACTGATTCCACACTTTATATCGGATTTCGAACGGATACTGAAATTCCAAATACCTTTCTGTGTGCTCAATAGCATACTCTGTTGATTCGGTGCGATAAAACTCATCAATCAGTCCGGGTGTGAACCTCAGCTCTTCCTCATCCTCTTCAAGAAATCGTACGATAAAATCAACAAAATACTCATCAGAATTAATTTGCCTGTAAACCCCTACTGCTTTGTATACCTTTGGGATATCTTCCGATAAGCTTATGATCTCGAAAACTTCGTTATTGACTTCACTATTATCTTCATAATAAGACAATGCTTCAAGCGAGGCAATTTGCACGTCCCTTGAAGAATGATGCAGCCCGTCTATAAATGTTTGCTGGGTACCGCTTGCACCACGGGATAACCGGCCAAGTGATCTGTATATTTCAGCTAAAACTTCGGATTGATCTTCTTCGGCCAAAGCATCTCTGAGTGCAAGTTGTAAATCCGGATCATCTTCAACATCTCCCAGCGCCTTTGCAGCCTGCTTGCGAGCTGATGCCGACTCCGCATTGCGAAGCTGATATAACCACATCGAAATGGATTTATCTTCATCCACCCTGACCGGATCATTTATTCCGCTTTCAACATAGGCGGTCTGTACCTGCTCTTCAAGACTAATACGCACTTCACCGCCGCTACCAGGGATTTCAATCTCCTCGCTAACCGCTCCGTCATTCTTGTAGATTCTGACATTTGCCGGAATGGAACGGTCTGTGTTATGATCAACAGGTTCAAAGTTGAACGTGACTCTGCCCGCCGAACCACTGAAACTTACATCAGCGATGAAATCGAGCGTATCCGGTGGGCGAACGTGCGGTGCAATGGGCGCTTCATCCCACAGTAAGCCGATATTTGTGTACCAAATATCGGAAATATCGTTCCACGTGTATACCTGCCGGTCAGCACTAAGCAGATAGCTTGCAGTTTCGTCAATAGCTATGGGAAATGCTTCATCTTCATACTCCTCAAACCATGTTCTTGCACGATTCAGGGAATCAGCGGTATACCGGGAGTACACGGTTTCGGGGTGATCGGGTAAACTGCTGAAGGTTTTTATCTCCGGTACTTCCCCGTCTGCAAACATGTGGCCAACACGACTTTGATAACCAAGCATAGCGGGTGCATCCTTCCATTGCTCCATTTGCCTGTAGATGCCAAACCACTGCGAATAGAGCACCGGATATATCTGATCCTCCATCGATCCTCTTATGGAGTAGAGCCAACCCATTCCTGCCGAGAAGGATCGCGGCTCCCAGTAGTCGTCTTCCAGCATTACAATACTGAACTGATCAAACGGAAATGAGTATCCAATATCTCCTTCGGCCTGTCTCAGGCGATTGTAACCCGCCTGCAGGATATCGTCAGCATCTTCATCACTAAAAACATCCTCCTCGGCGAAAACCCGCAGCCTGCGTATTCCAAATTGAGCGTCAGTCTCAATGAAATTTCCAACGGCAAAACCGATATCAGAGAGCGGAAGCGGATCTTCCGACTGCCAGTTAACCCTGGCTCGCCCGTCTTCTGATGTTTGATCTTCAAGCACACCTCCACTAACCGCCTTTTTGTCCTCATCAATCAGAAAAGTAAAATCTGTGGTCAGACGTGTGCGGGGATGATCAGGCCCGGGCAGCCAGTGACGGTTCGATGCCGGCAGGGAAGATGTCCAGACTGTGCCTCTTGCACTGCGATGTACTCCGAAATCCGGTTGCGCCTGATAGGCTATCTCAAGCTGCAATTCCTCATCCCGGCTCACTTCCTGCCCGAATGATATAATTACTTCATTGTCTTCAACCTGGAAATCCACATCATTTCCATCGAGAGTTATCCGGTTAATATCAAGCCCTGTTGCATCAAGCCGGATCTCATCGTAGCCATCTAAATAGGCAGATATGCGGTAACGGACTTCACCATCGATAGTTACCGGATCATCGGAAACCGCCAGTTCTGCTTCAAGATGGTGAAAGCGGAAATGCTGCTCCGGATAGGTGCTGTAGTCCTCAGGTGCTGCTGAGGCTGATACAGCAAAACCGCATGCGATAATAAATAATAGAATTCTGTACACCAATTTTCAGAAAATCAGACTAATTGAGCTGAAACTAATCATTAAAATAAGATAAAACCTCCGGATGAAGGCCCGCAGTGGCTGAAACTGCATTTCCGGCATCAATGCGCTCTTCACCGTTCAGCCCTGTAAACCGCGCCCCGGATTCGTTAACTATTGGTAGTAACGCAGCAGAATCCCATATATTCAAAACAGGATCGATCATTATATCTGCCCTTCCTGCGGCTACCATCATGTGGCCGTAAGCGTCACCCCAGGTGCGATGATACCGGCATCGATCATGCAGAAAAAAAAAGGGTTCTTCAAAACCGTACTTTTTAATGTTTACAAAATCGGTAGTGATTAAGGTAGCTTCCTCCATCCGGGAAGTCATCCGCGCATGGCAGGGCTCGCCGTTGAAATAAGCGCCATTGCCAATGGCCCCATCACACATTTCATCAAGTGCAGGTGCATATATTACACCTGCGGCCGGTTTATCATCAATTGTGATGCCAATCAGCGTGGTATAAAGCGGGATGCCGTGGATGTAAGAGATTGTGCCATCGATTGGATCAAGTATCCATTGAATTCGATGATCGGAATTTGAATGACCAAGCTCTTCACCTAAAATCCCGTGATCAGGATAATGTTCAAAGATTTCGGTTCGCATTACTTCCTCAGCCATTCGGTCGGCAAGAGTAACCGGTGAATCATCATCTTTTAATTCAACTTTAATGGATTTACGGAAATATTCCAGGGTTTGCTCACCACCCCGCCGTGCTGCGATGCGGGCAACTTCAATAAGCTCTGACAGGTTGTCTTGCATAGATCGTTTAGATTGTGTTTATATTTGCCGCCTTAAATTACTTCAAGATGCTAACTGTAGAAAATCATAGCGAAAATTCCGATAAGGCATTTTTAAATAATTTTTAAAACCAATTACTCCGAAAATAAAATAATCACATGACCGATACCCAAATTTTCCAGAGTGTAGCCGAAAAACTCTCGCTTTCATCCGGGCAAATTAAAACGATCGCTGAAATGCTTGATGAAGGCGCAACAATCCCTTTTATCGCCAGATACCGTCAAGAGAGAACCGGAGAACTGGATGAAGAACAGCTTCGATCTGTTCGCGATGAACTGGATTTTCAACGGCTACTCTCAGAGCGCAAGCAAACCATCCTCAAAACTATTGATGAACAGGGTAAATTAACCGAAGAACTTAAACAAGAGATCAATGCCTGCACCGAGCTGAATAAACTTGAAGATCTCTATCTGCCTTACAAGCCAAAGCGAAAAACCAAAGCAAGCATTGCAAAGGAAAAAGGCCTTGAGCCTTTAGCTACACTAATTTGGGAGCAGCAAACATTTACCGGTGAACCGGAAAGTTTAGCGTCCGGGTATGTCAACGAGGAAAAAGAAGTGCCCGACGCCGAGGCAGCTTTGCAGGGCGCGAGAGATATCGTAGCTGAATGGATAAATGAAACCGGAGAAGTGCGTGATGTTCTTCGAAAACATTTTTATCGTCACGGCGCAATCACTGCTAAAAAGGCAAAAAGCGCGGAGGATGAAAAAGAAGTTTACCGCTCCTATTATGAATTCAACAGTAAAATCAAACATCTGCGACCGCACCAGATACTCGCCTTAAATCGCGGTGAACGGGAGGGCGTTCTGATTGTGGATCTGGATATCTGGGAAGAAAAGGCGCTTGAGCTGATCGATGATGCAATCATCAAAAATGAGGAGAACGTTTTCATAGAGCATTTGGAAGACGCCGTTTCCGACTCATACAAACGATTACTGTTCCCCGCACTTGAACGTGAATTGCGCAGTGACCTCACCGAAAAAGCTGATACTCACGCAATAGAAACGTTTGCCACGAACCTGAGAAATCTCCTGATGCAGCCCCCGCTGTCAACAAAAGTTGTTATGGGGATCGATCCCGGTTACCGTACCGGCTGCAAAGTAGCTGTCGTGGATCAAACCGGCAAGTACCTGGAAGGTAATACAATATTTCCGACTCCACCGCTCAAAAAAATAACGGAATCCAAAAAGGTTATTAACGATCTGATTGACAGGCACGGGGTAAATCTGATTGCTATCGGAAATGGCACAGGCAGCCGGGAAACCGAAGCTGTTGTCGCTGAAATGATTCAGGAGCGCAAACCCGGCACTTCAGAAGAACTTGCTTATCTGCTTGTGGATGAAGCCGGCGCTTCGGTGTATTCTGCTTCAAAAGTGGCGCGGGAAGAATTTCCTGATCTGGATGCAGCGCAACGCGGAAACATTTCCATTGCGCGCCGGGTGCAGGATCCGCTTGCAGAATTGGTGAAAATTGATCCGAAATCCATAGGTGTGGGATTATATCAGCACGATGTAAACCAGCGGGAACTAAGCCAAAAGCTGGATGATGTCGTTGAAAGTTGTGTCAACTTAGTTGGAGTTAATCTGAACACTGCAAGTGCTGAGCTGCTGACTTACGTTTCCGGATTGAGCCGAAATGTGGCACGGAAAATTGTAGACCACCGAAACGAAATCGGCACATTCACCAACCGCCATAAGCTGATGGATGTATCCGGGGTGGGTGAATTTCGCTTTGAACAGGCTGCCGGATTTCTTCGCTTGCCCGACAGCTCAAACCCATTGGACAATACGGCCATTCACCCGGAAAGCTATGGCGCTACAGAATCACTGTGCAATCAACTCGGTATTGATCTTAAAAATCTTGCCGATGAGAAAGAGCAAATAAGCGAAAAAATTGCAAATATTAACTCCACTGACATGGCAGAGAAAATTGGAATAGGCATTCCAACTTTTGAATTGATTGTAGAAAACCTGCTCAAGCCCGGTCGCGACCCCAGAGAATCACTTCCCAAGCCGATTTTGAGGCAGGATGTGCTTACGATGGATGATCTGAACGAAGGTCAGCTACTTGAAGGCACCGTCCGCAATGTTGTGGATTTTGGTGCTTTTATCGATTTGGGAGTTAAGCAGGATGGTTTACTGCACATTTCCAATATGAAAGCGGGTGGCGGATATGTCAAAAACCCCCATGAACATGTTGCCGTAGGTGATATTCTCAAAGTCGAAGTAGAAAGCCTGGACAAAGAACGTGGCAGAATCGGGTTAAAACTTGTGGGTAAGGGATAAGTGTGATTGAGTCTTCATGTGCTTCGGGTTTTAGGAAGATTTTGTGCAGGCTGTTACTCGTTTGTCTTTAGTTAATTTGCGAAGTGAACGGAGTTAACATCTAAACCTAAAATCAGACAACCTTATTTAGGCATCTACACAACTACAACGAGGAACGACAAACGACAAACAACAAACAACAAACGAGTAACGCGTGAGCCCGTAACCCATGTTTTAACTAAAATGGCTTTAGTAAGAAGTTAAGCTAACTTCCCGTTGGCAACTCAACTTCAAGGTCGATATATTCCACTGGTTTTGAGTCATTATTAAAATTTTTAAAAAGACAGTATTCATGAGCGTACTTGTAAATAAAGATACACGGGTGGTCGTACAGGGATTCACCGGCCAGGAAGGCAGTTTTCATGCAGGACAGATGATCGAATACGGTACCACAGTTGTGGGTGGAGTTACGCCGGGTAAAGGCGGAACCATGCATCTGGACCGGCCGGTTTTCAATACCGTTGCTGAAGCTGTGCAGCAGGAAGGTGCAAATACCTCTATCATTTTTGTTCCCCCGGCTTTTGCCGGCGATGCCATTTCGGAGTCAGTATTTGCCGGAATTAAGACTATTGTTTGTATTTCAGAAGGTATTCCTGTGAAAGATATGGTCGTGGCTAAAGAAATTGTTAACCGCCATGGCGCAACACTTATCGGCCCGAACTGCCCCGGCATTATCACCCCGGATGAAGCCAAAGTCGGAATTATGCCTGCTATGGTATTCAGCAAAGGGCCTGTTGGCGTTATCTCACGCTCGGGAACTCTCACTTATGAAGCTGTGGATCAGCTTACAAAAGCCGGGCTCGGACAAAGCACGGCAATCGGAATAGGCGGCGACCCGATCATCGGCACTTCTCATATTGATGCGGTTAAACTGTTCAAGGATGATCCCGAAACTGAAGCTATTATTCTGATTGGCGAAATCGGCGGTACTGCCGAGGAAGAAGCAGCCGAATATATCAAGGATAATGTCGACAAGCCCGTGGTGGCTTTCATCGCCGGCCGCACAGCTCCTCCGGGCCGCAGGATGGGTCATGCCGGTGCCATTGTCTCGGGAGGCAAAGGAACTGCTGATGAGAAAATGAAAGCACTTGAAGCAGCCGGCATCACAGTTTGTGAAAACCCGGCCGTAATTGGCTCAACAATGAAAGAAGAAATCGGATAAGTTTTGAAGATGTGAAGAGGTCAAGACTTAAAGAAGTCAAGAAGTCAAGATTTCGGGGAGTCGGGAAATAAATAATATTGATTTTCCGGAGCTACATATATAAGAACCTCCGGATAGTGCCAGTTTCGCTCAATCTTGAATTCTTTTAGTCTTTACCTCTTCTCATCTTTTTATCTTGCCTTCTTAAATTCCTATATCACTTCACAGCCCATTCTTTGCTGCAGCACTTCCGGTAAGCGAAGCGAACCATCTTTATTTTGGTAATGCTCAATAAGAGCTGCCATAACGCGAGGCAGGGCAAGCCCTGAGCCATTCAGGGTGTGAACAAATTCCTTATCCCCCTCTTTATTTTTATGGCGAAGCTTCAGCCTCCGGGCCTGATAATCAACAAAGTTTGAGCAGGAGCTGACTTCCAACCATCGCTCCTGGGCAGGGCTCCACACTTCAAGATCATACTTTTTTGATTGTGTGAATCCCATATCGCCCGTACACATAAGCAAGGTCCGGTACGGAAGGTCAAGCTGCTCGAGTAAATATTCAGCATCTCTGCGCAGTGATTCCAACTCATCGTAAGAGCTTTCGGGGGATACGATTTTCACCAGCTCCACTTTATCAAATTGATGGAGGCGATTTAAACCTTTCACATCTTTTCCATAGCTACCGGCTTCACGGCGCCAGCAAGGGCTATAGCAAACATATTTTATCGGAAGCTGATCGGTAGTCAATATTTCATCACGGTGGAAATTAGTTACCGGCACCTCGGATGTCGGTATCATATAGTATTCATCACGGGGAATCTCATACATCATAGCTTCTTTATCGGGAATTTGGCCCGTCCCCCGAGCTGAATCTTCATTAACCATAAAAGGCACCTGAAGCTCGGTGTAACCTTTCCCCAAAGCAGTGTCAACAAAATAGTTTATCAAATTGCGTTGCAATTGTGCGATTTTACCCACATAAAACGGGAATCCGGAGGCGGTCACTTTAGCCCCCCGGGTAAAGTCGATCCAGCCGTCATCCCGCTGCCACTCCCAATGCGGGTGGTTTTCAGTTACCGGCTCAACATCTCCCCATTGATGAACTACCTGATTACCGCTCTCATCCGCACCCACAGGTACCGACTCATGAGCAATATTGGGAATTTCCAGTAGCAGCTGATCGCGTTCGTTTAACAGAGATTTTTCTCTTTGCTCAAGCTCCTTGAGTTCTTCTTTTTTTTCAGAAACTTCATCAAGAATCTTCTGAGCCTCTTCATGTTTGCCTTCTTTCTTTAAGCCGCCGATCTGCTTCGATCTTTGTTTGCTTTCATTGCGAAGATCGTCAGCACGCTTTACTGCCTGCCTCCATTCTTCATCGTATTCTAAAACTTTGTCAACCACTTCGGTATCAGTTTCACCCTTATCCTTCATGGCTTGTTTTACTATATCAGGTTGTTCGCGTATCCGTTTTATGTCCAGCATTTTAAACTTTTGTTCTCGGTTTCATAATATCTGCTAAAGATAAGGCTTCAGCCCTAAAAGCTCATCCCGGATCAGAGTTTATTTTTTTATTAATTGCCGTATACTTTTTCTGTAAAGCAGCAGTTGATTGCCTAAATAATTTAAGTTAATCTATATTACAGATATAAACTGCTAATCAAAATCACCAATATTCCATGAAGCACCAGCTTGACAAAACCGATATCACCATTCTAAAACACCTCCAACGAGAAGGACGAACTCAGCGCAATAAACTGGCGGAAAAAGTTAATTTGTCAGTTCCGTCAGTTTCCGAACGAATGAGAAAACTTGAAGAACGCAACTTAATTGAAGGGTACCATGCTGTTTTAAATGCCAAAGAATTTGATTATGATATTACAGCTTTTATCTTTGTGGAAGTGGATGGATCACAATTCTATGAACCATTTGTTGAAAAAGTGACAGCGTTGCCGGAAGTGCTCGAATGCCACTCGATAACCGGTGAAGGTTCACATATGCTGAAAATCAGGACCCGCAATACCGAAAGTTTTGAAAATCTTTTATCTACCATCCAATCCTGGGAAGGTGTGGATAAAACTAAATCGAACATTGTTTTATCCAGCTTCAAGGAAACCCGAGAATTGCCCATTGATGAGAAATAATTAAAAAATGAGGATACCACTTGCTATTGGATCATTTTAAAATCAAAGCTAAAAGTGGTAAATCTGCCTCTTTCATTCAAACAAGCCTGTACGTGTTCATCCTGTTAACACTTATCCTGATAACCGGTCAGGCTCAGGCTCAGCAGCATTTTGGGGTTAATTATCATCCCAGAGAATCTGTAGAAGACCTCCATGATGACCTCTCCGTACTTAGCGGAATGGGTGTAGAGCGGGTAATGATCGAGGCCGATTTTCCGGAGGATCAGTTGAGTATACTAGCTGAATATAATTTTCAGATCACCATTCGCAGCAGCAGTCAGTTTCCAACCCGGCACCGGCTTTTGTATATGCCTGATGATCTTGACGAGGCTGTTGACAATATCCGGGATCGGTTTATTGAGGAAGTCGCCTTTGACCAGGTTGTGCTTTTTCGGCACGGTGCCATGGAGGACAGGCAGTTTCGGAATAATGTGGAACCCTATATTCATGAATTGTCCAATGCAGATGGGCAGCAATTAACTTTTATAGCTGCCTATCCCCCGCCGGATGATATGCTGCAGATCATCCCGGAATTCATCCTGGAGGTCAGCTCTTCGGGCATGCTGGGTAAACTGGATAATCCAACACAAAAACAGGGATTTTCCGGAATATACTATCGACCGGATAATGAAAAATTTGATCTGCGGGATTTTCAAAATATCATGGATGAGATGGAGGATGCGCGACTAACCCCCGTATTCTTTGACTGGGAATGGTTTGTGCTAAATGTTACAGACGACCCGTTCATCGCCGAAGTAATAGAAGCTTATGCTACAGACCCGGATGCCGCATTCCCCAACCCCGGTGAAGAAACTGAGCCATTAGCAGCCAATACACTTATTCTGATATTACTAATCTTATGGGGGTCCGTCATTGTTCATTATGTTTTTGTACCGCCTTATCAGAAATCATTAATACGTTTTTTCACAACTCACAGTTTTTTTGTTGGTGATATCATCTATCGCAGAATTCGGATAGGATTTCCCAATTTGATTGTACTTCTGCAACAAGGCTTGCTTGCGGGTATTTATGTCAACGGGCTTTTGTTTCATTATCTGAGTGATCTCGGAAGAGATGCGATCACTCATAATCTTTTGTTTTTAAGTGAACTCCCCTCCCCTTTTCTAACTTTTGTTATATCCTTTATCGCCGTAATACTTCTTAATGGCCTGTTTATCTGTTGGATTTACCTGCCTCACCGGCACCTGCAGTCGCTCAATCAGATTGCCGTTATTTTAATGTGGCCACAACACCTCAACCTTATCGTGGTAAGTGTGCTTATGGCACTACTTGCAGCCGGAATCTCCGGGTTTATTATAACTGTTCTTGCCATTTCATATCTCATCATTCTGTTCGGGAGTTTCATTTTAGCAGCTTTTGATGCATCCAGATATATCTACATCAGATTTTACTACTACCCCCTTACAATCGGGCTATACCTTGCCAGCCTGGTTTTTCTATATTTTTTCGTCCTTTCCGGTAATGGTTATGTAAATGCCTGGGAATTGGCTGTTTCCCTTTCTTAATACATCACAAAGACAAAATCACCACAAAAGAGCTGAAGTTAATCTTAGCTTCTTTAAGACTAATTTAACTCTGAGTATTCCTACCATAATTGATCTATTTATAAACAATTTTACGTATCTAATAATGAGCAAAAAGTTTGTGTAGCTAAAGTTTCAAATTAATAAACTCAAGGAGTGAAATAATGAAATTGAATAAAGCTAACATTACAATTGCCATTATTTTGGCATGGGTTACCTTACAAGGATGTGGCACAACTCTTGAATCAGACATGAGCGCTGATTGGGAAAGTTCGGTTTCGATGGATTATCTGTCAACGGCATATGTAATGAACGATGGTAGTCGCATTGTCATCGGAAATGATAACAATATATATATATTAGATGGTGAAACCGGCGAAATAATTGAACGGATGGAAGAATCTTTCTGGGAGGGAGTTGCAAGAAGCATGCAAATCGAAGTAGCCGGAATGAGAGTTGACGGTGCTATTGCTGAAGCTTACACTCTTGTATCACTTGAGGAGATGGGCACAATGCTCCTCTTTGACTACCGGTTTGAAGAAGAAACAATGCTTGCTTTGGATTCCGAAACCGGCGAGAATCTTTGGCAAAATGATGAATTAGCTTACAGTTTGTTTAAATATTCTGACCTTATTGATGCGGCCGTTGATCAAGCTGCATCTGCAATAGCCGGTGCTCTTGGGGGCGAAGCACAAACCGAAAGTACATATGAACAGCGCCAGCGGGAAAATGCTTTTATGAATTCAATTGTTCATGAAATCCCGAATAACGATCACTTTCTACTCAAATCTTACGAGGGACTGCACCTCATGGATGGCCGCGACGGTACTGAATTATGGAATGTTCCGGAATTTGAAGGCCCCGGAATAGCAGATATGGTTCAACTTCCCGATGGGGACTTTCTGGTATTGAGCAGAGGCGAAGACCTGCTCAATCTTGAAATGGCCAGCTCTTATCATGTGGCACGAATTTCGCAGGAGGGAGAGCTGCGCTGGATAAGTGAGCATAGTGCTACACGAATTTCCGCAGTGCATGCAACTGAAAATCATGTAGTCGTAGATGGAGCCCCTACCGAAGTCTTTGATATTTCAACAGGTGAAAAACTATGGGAAAATGAAATAATTAAAGGCAGTCGGGCTCATGCCATGCTGGTAACTGACAACAATCTATATATGGCAGGAGATCTTGAAGCCAGTACCGTTCAGGTAGGAGTTGCCGGATGGGTATGGGAGCATGACCTGGATACAGGCGATATTATCTGGAAAACCGAGGAAACTTCTACAGAGTTTATGAGTCTTACGTTGGTAGATGACATACTTCTCGCAAGAGGTGATGGTGATAAATTCGGTGGAAACGGAGGTGTACTCGCACTTGATTCACAAACCGGCGATGAATTGTGGATCACCCCTGAAATGGAACCCTTTGGTTGGCGCGGGGTGGTGCAGGAAGGAGTTTATTACGGTACCAAAGTTACCGAACCGTTCATCTATGAAAATGAACTTTTTGTTGCTGGCCCCGACAATTTCTATGCAATTGATCTACACAGTGGTGATCTTTTATATGATGATGTACATGATGAACACGAGACAGGAGGAGTAAACGGGTTAGTGATGCACCAGGATCGTATCATCCTTGTAGGCCGTGACGCTGTAGTCGGATACAACCGGGATGATGGCTCAGTGGATTTCGTAACCGAGACTGAGACAACCTCATCATTTAGTGTACATGAGAATCATCTTATCCTATGGGACGGAAGAGAACGAGCCGGAGCCCTGGATTTAGTTAGCGGTGAGTTAGGACCAATGATGCGTACTGAAAGCAGCGGTGGAACATTCGGAGTATTTTCCGGCTCTGTATTTGTATCAGAAGATGGAAAACATGTTTATTCCATTGATGAAGATCGTGTTATCCGCCTCCATCAACTACATTGAAAATAAATCTCATCTTTTGGGTTGAATCATTTAAACCGGCAGATATGTAATCTAATGTCTGCCGGTTTTTTCATTTTCAATTTATTTTAAAGAAATTATTCAACCAATACCGCGCCGGAAACTTCTTCCAGCTCTATCCGGATGGTTCCGTCATCCACCGGAAAGGATTTGCCGGAAAGGGCATCATGGATTTCATCAGAAAGGTCAAAATCCCCGGTATCCACTTCTGCGGTAATCGGCTCTTCTTCCCGGTTTAATGCCACAATAGCCCATTCATCTTCTGACAAATAGCGAGCAAAGATAAATACCTGCCTGTCCTTTTCTGCATACAGTCTCTTAAACTCGCCGCTGCCCAGAACTTCATAGGTGTTTCTCAGCTCTCCCAATCGTTTATACCACTCATGCAAATCATGATTAAAACTCACCTCGTCCCGTGGTCTGTCCAAACCGTAGGGATGATTTACCTCATCATCGTATTCCAAATCCGGCCATACCATTGGCTTTCGGTCGTCGGGATCATCAGCGCCCCACATTCCCGCTTCGGTGCCGTAATAGACCATCGGCGAGCCCACATAAGTAAACTGAAACAGCGAGACCAGCTTTAACACGTCCCACTCCTCATCCCGAGGCTTTCTTACGTCATACTCCATCGCTTTTTCAACTTCATCCAGCCGCGTGTCTTCTTTGAAAGGATTGTCGGCATTGACAATCTGCGTGGCCAGCCGCTCGGTATCATGACCGTCCATCAGGTTTTGCATGGATCGGTTATTGGCGGATGTAAAATCATCACGCAGATCTTCCAGGCGTTCATCCAACTCATCGGCAGTAATTGTCCGATTGATGAAAAACTCACTGGTAGCGTACGTCCAACGATAGTTCATCACCGCACCGAACATGTCGTCAGAAACCAGGTCCAATGCCCCATCATCCCAGGTTTCGGCGATGGTTAATACATCGTCTTTGATGCTGTGTACATGTTCGTGCCAGTCCCGCCAGAAATCATTGCCAACCTCAAACGGCACATCCAGGCGCCATCCGTCAATTCCACGATCCGGATCGCCGTCGGGGGCCATCCAGCGCTCGGTGACGTCAAAAATGTGTTGTTTGACTTCGGGATGCAGATTTTCATCGATTTCCGTGAATTCCGGCAAACCAGCATAGCCCCACCATCCCTCATAATCAAAACCGAATTCGTATTCTTCTCCGAACTCATTCACTTTATACCAATCCACATAATCGGAATCTTCTCCGTGTTCAACGATATCCTGAAATGCCCAGAAATGCGGTCCGGTATGATTCCATACTCCATCAAGAATGATGCGAATTCCGCGATCCTGAGCTTCTTCTAAAAGTTCGAGAAATAACTTATCAGCAGAAGTCCACTGCCAGGTATCCGGATCGTTGGGATCTTCTTCTGCCATAATTTCCGCATCACCTTCCGGATCAGGACCGAAAAACCGGTCGATGTGATGATAATAACTCGCATCGTATTTGTGCATGGTAACCGCATCAAAAATGGGATTGAAGTAAATGGCTGTTACTCCGAGATCTTCCAGATAATCCAGTTTATCGATCACTCCTTGCAAATCGCCGCCGTATCTGCGGGAAAATACCGAATCAAAAAAACGCGGACCGATGCGCTGCTCCCAGTCGGCCCGCTGATACCAGTCGCTGGTCCACGGCGTGATTTCCCATCCCTCCGGCGCTTTGAGATCATAGCCGTGTGGGTCGCGGATGCGGTCGGCAGTCGGGTTATTCGTCGAGTCGCCCTGACGAAACCGCTCCGGGAAGATCTGATACCAGACTACATTTTCGGCCCATTCGGGGATGTTTTCGCCGGTAACGGTATTTTTCTGCCGACTCTCATTTTCATCCTGTATTGTAGCTGCCGGTACCACCCCGGCACAGACCACAATGATCGATAACACCAATGTATAAAGAAAAAGTTGATTCATGCTTTTGGATTTTATTTAAAATACCGGATTCCATTAAGGTATGTTTTGTGAATAACGCGCCTTAATTTTTGATACCCGTTCTCGGGATTTAAGGTGTAATATAAAAATTCTGATTCAGTTTCAGATTTTACACTTCTTCTATCAACCTGTATAATTCACTATTCAGGTAATAATGATGACCCCTAATCACCTTCTTTTCCAAAATACCGAGTTCGGTCAATTCATTCAGGTAATCACTTGCGGTTTTTTCAGCATAAATGTGCTTATCAACAAAATGAGCGACTTTGGTATAAGGGTTCGAAAAAATCATATCCACCAGCTGATCCGGGTTGCGAATCGAAGTTTTCTGTCGAATGTATTGCAAAATATCCTGTTTCATCTCTACAAGTTGATTGAATAAATTATAGCTGAATTCTGCCATATGTTCCAATGCAGTGAGTGTAAACAGAATCCATTCCTGCCGTTTATTTCCTACCAGACATCAAAATTTCCGATTATTAATGTCTGCTTTACTTTGCCCACTCTGGTTTAGTGCCAAAATCGAAACATACGGCAATTATTAGCTATTTTGATGTCTGTAAATTTCGCGCTTCAAAATACCACATTCACACATATCAACTCTATCATCAAGATCCCATAAGTTTTATCGTAAGCATTCAACAAAACGCAAGAAAAGCTTGGGTTAAAACCCCGGCTTTATAATGTTCAAAGGCTTGCCATCTACAGTTTTGTAGATATCAAAGTCGGAATCAATTGTCAATATGGGTGCTTCCATATTGTTCTCATACTGTGCGAGAAGATTTATATCAGCAAATGAAGCATTAGAATCGAAGTATTTTTCATATTGCTGATGAATATACCTAAGATGTGCTGGATAGGGATTCTCAACCTTGATAACCTCTCTTCAATCATTTGCATCAAAACAGACGGCCCTTTGTCCGTCTTTCGAAGTAAATGAAATGCCTCCGTAAGCACTGCCGGGTTTGTCAACAATATTCCGGAAATATCATCCAGTATGGAAACCGACCAATGATGATAGCGATCTCTTCGGACAATCAGTGCAACAATGGGGCCGGTATCAATCAGTGTTTTAGTAGCCAAAGTCTTCCATATATTCATCATTAGAAGAGAGGTCTTCCGGCCCTTCGGCTTTACCAATCAAATGTTCCATTTTTTTATGAAGTGACCCGCTTTTAGGAGAACTTTTGTACGAAACCAGACCCTCTCTCACGGCATTCATGACAGCCTCTTTTTGGCTTATTCCTCTGATATCAGCTAAATCCTGAATCTGCTTTTTCTCTTCGGGCGTCAGTTTCATCCCGTACCATACGATATGTTTTTTTGATTTTCCCATAACAAGAAATTGGTTGCAACTATTTCAAAGAAACGTTGCAACCAATGGTTAATTTTTTAGCAGATCATGTTTTTTGGGGGAATGTGAGACGTAGTTTATTCAATAGGGACGCAATGCAAACCCAAATTTATTTTCAAGAACATTCATTTATTCGGCAACCACCTCGAATAACCTGCCCGAATTCGCCCGCATATCTATCCGTACATTGCCATCTGCCACCGTAATTTCGGAACGATCCTCTAAAAGATCTTGCAGTTCCCCTCCTTCCAATTCAACCTCGGCTTCTTGATGATACGGGGCATTATTGAAGATGATCAGCATTTTTTGATCGCCGTCATACCGCGTATAAGCCAGCATGTCCTGTTCATCATCCACTAGAACATAATCGATATCACCGTAGATCAGTGCTGAATTTTCTCTTCGCAGATGCGCAAGTGTGCTGATGTAATCAAATAACTCTTTATCGGGTTTTACCTCATCCCGCGGTCGATCCTTGCCAAACGGGTGACTCACCTCATCCTCATACTCCAAATCCGGCCAGACCAGCGGCTTCCGGTTGTCAGGATCATCGGCTCCCCACATACCGAACTCATCACCCATCCAGATTTGCGGTGCGCCTTTGTAAGTAAATTGCTTCAAATAAACCTGCCGGACGTTTTCCCATGTTTGGTCATCCGGGCGATGGACTTTATAATCCTCATACTCTCGGGGATTTGCCTGATATTTGTACTTTCCGGTATTGAACAGGCACGTGCCAAGGCGTGGCGTATCGTGTGTAGAACTTACATTCATCGAACCGAGCCATTGTTCTTCAGTCAAATCTGTGTGCACCGAATCCAGATGATTAACAAATTCTGAGGGTGAGGTAACCACTGGCTCCGCTCCGGCAAAATAGCTGCGTGAAGGCAGGTACCAACGGTAATTCATAGCGGCGTCAAAAACGTGCTCTTCGAGCCAGGGTGTGGGATCGAGAAGCTTTTCCGGCCAGTCATCCCACCAAAGTTCGGCTACCATGTATGCCTCCGGGTTGATGCTGCGCACGTATTTACGGTAATCCCGCCAGAAATCCATCGGAAGCAACTCGGCGACATCGAGACGAAAACCGTCCACACCGCCTTCAAGACTGCCATCGCCTTTCGGATCAAGCCAGCGTTTGGTAACGGCGAAGATGTGGCGTTTCAGTTCGGGATGTAGATTCCCTTCATAAGGCTCCGCATGGGGGATTTCTTCAGGACCATCAAAAATCTGAAATTCGGGCAGTTCCGGAACTCCCGCCCATTTCTGATAGGAAAACTCAGTTCCCTCCTCTTCATCCTCAAAAGAATAAATGTTATACCATTCCGTGAACTCGGATTCTTCTTGATTTTCCTTCACATCCCGAAATGCCCAGAATTCACTGCCGGTGTGATTCCAAGAGTAATCCATAATCACGCGGATATCCCGGTCATGTGCTTCGCGGATTACTTCGAGAAACAGACTGTCGGCCGAGGTCCAAACCCAGCTATCCGGATCGGCGGGATTCTCTTGTTCGATCAACTCCATATCGCCCTCCGGATCGGGGCCGAAATTGACATCAACATGATGATAGCTGCGCGGATCGTATTTATGCAAGGATGGTGAATCATTCACCGGATTGAAGTAAATGGCCGTAATACCGAGTTCTTCAATATGATCCAGTTTCTCGATCACCCCTTGTAAATCTCCACCATAGCGACGCTTGTGGACCGACTCATAAAAATCTTTGTCGCTATCCTGCATCCACTCTTCTTCGGCGTACCAGTCATGCCCCCAGTCGGTCGGGTGCCAGGAATCGGGTTTATCATGGGGCCAGGAGCCTTCAATCGTTTCGAGGGTTGGATTGTTATCAGGATCACCATCGCGAAACCGCTCCACCATGATTTGATACCAGACCGCTTCCTTAGCCCAATCGGGCATGGAGGTGATATCCTCCTGCGGTATATCATCCGGTACACTGTAAGGGTCTTCGCCGCAATGGGTAAGGGTTACGAGACAAAATGAAAATAATGTTATGATAAATATACGCTGGCTCATAATAATTTTATTACCGGTAACTTTTTAAATCTTTCACTCAGTGCTGGTCAAAGCCATATATGGAATAAGCATATCTATTTTATGCCTCTAAGACAACTATAAGTGAATATATCCAGTAGAGAATGTTGATCAAAAAAGTTTGGGATTTTTCTCAACAAAAATTCAAAATCACCGGTATGCTTCAGTCAGTTTTTATTACTGATGGATTAAAATCAGCCATCAGGCGGTTTTTTCTATGGACGGGCGTTTAATGTCCCCGGCATACGAGCTGCTTCTTATTATCAGCTCGGGAGAAAAAATGGTGTGGGTGATATCAGTGTCGGGATAATGAATCCTTTTGATCAGCTTTTCTATCGCTATTCTACCCATTTTGTACATGGGTTGCCTGATTGACGAAAGCCCGAGAAATTCGGAAAAACTGAGATCATCGAAACCTACTATTGGAATCTGTCTGTTAAAATCCTGCATCGCTTTTAAGGCTCCGAGCGCCTGTATGTCGGAATTGCAGAATACAGCATTAAAGTTCTGATCACTTTGCAGAATCGCCGACATCGCCTGATATCCGTTCAGCTCGGTATGTCCGTCTCTTTCGGTATCTTGTCCATAAAAAAGAAGCCCCTGATGAAACTCTATGCCTGCTTCTTGGAGAGCCTTATGAAATCCGGAACCTCGTTCAGTTACCGGTTTGGAATCAGCTATAGCGCAGATCATAGCGATTCGGTGATACCCCTGAGTGATGAGGCTCCTTGTAGCTTTGTAGGCTCCTTCAACGCTGTTTACTGATACCGAGTCAAAATCCGCATAATACTCATCAATCAGAGCGATTGGGCGTTTAAATTTTTTAAAATAAGCCCAATCATTATCATCAAAGTGAATAGATATGATGATATAACCATCGGACATACCTCGGTTGAATATGGTTTCCACTTCTTTGCGAACAAAATCACCACGAACTTCGCCACTAGTTTTGATATTTGAGATTTGCAGATAGAAATCACTCTCAGCCAATTCATCCTGCATACCTGCCAGAATTTCCATAAAAAAATAGTTGGAAATAATCGGCACTATCGCATTGATTACTCCGGTTTTACGGCGAGCCAGACTTTGGGCCATCGCCTGCGGATGATATCCCAGGGAAGAGGCTACATCCAGCACTTTATCTCTGGTTGCCGTTGTTACTTTCGGATTGTTATTGAATACCCTGGAAACGGTAGCAATGCTAACGCCAGCCAGTCTGGCAATATCGTATATTGTTGAGCTCACCCTTGTAGCCTTAACTGAGGTAAATGCCTGTAATTCATCGGGCTTTTATTCCAATCCACTTGCTAAACAAGACAGGCTGGTTATGGTTAATGTGCACCTGCCGGATATACTGCCCGGCAGGTGCTTATTTTGGATCTACTCAATTTTGGGTCATCTCATAAGAAAACGGGATACTTTTCAGATTGAGACTGATCGTGTAGTTTCCGGCTGTTTCAACCGGGATATTATCACCATCCCAGTCAACCTGCAAATTGCCTCCATCATCTCCGTAGTTGAAACTCCAGTCATTATTAGCGCGGAATTTCATCTCTCCTTCGACCAAATCAGCGGTAATAGTCCAAAGTTGCTCGTCATGGTTGTATTCCATTACCGTATCGGAATCCCAGCCGCCAGGTGTAGCATCACCTACGATTCCCCACTCGGTTAGTGTGGTTTCATAACTGAATTCATTGAGATCTACTACCATCCGGTAAAATCCCGAATCTTCGGCAACATTATTCGGGCCGTCTTCAACCAGCGTTCCGTCACCACTGTCACCCCAGTTGAGATCCCAGGAGCGCTCATAGGTAAATTTATATTCATTATCACTGTCGATCATAAATACATAACCTTCGTATACTTCGTCATCCTCAAACGAATATAGTGGAGGTGCATCAGGCGGGCTCCAGTCACCGCCATATCCGCTTGCAGCCTGATAACTACCGGGTACATATATTTCAGGATATTCAATTATAACCAAATATGGCCGGAGTGACATTGAGACATATTCCGAATGAACTTCCTCAAACCTGGCGCCATCAAGTTGCGCTACTACACGTATTTGAATATCAGCAAACTGATCGGCCGGGAACCCCATAGCCAGCAAATTTGAATTGATATCCGTGACGAAGATTTCGAAATTGTTTTCATAGGTTCTGCCCAGGCTTCTACTATTCTCAAAATTGTCGCCTGTCGCACTGATTTGTATGACATATTCTATGGCTGCATCATAACCGAAACTGGCTCTTTGCCATTCAAGCGTAAAGAGAATCTCTTCAGCGCTGTCTTCGGTCAACTCAAAACTTTCCCCATCCACCCCCGAAGAGATGGACGGAGCTACCGGATCAGCACTGACCATCGGGTTTGAGTCCCGGTCGCAGGAATACGCTGCGAATATCAGCACTATCAATAAAGGTAAAAAACGTGTTGTTTTCATCATTCGAAAATTAAAGGGTGATTGATATTAATAACCCGGATTTTGTGTAAGATTCGGATTAGCATTTACTTCCGATGATGGAATCGGGTAGATATTGAGGTGATTAGAGGATGCGGAGCCCTCCTGAGAGCCGCCTTTCCACGCCCAGACGTAGTCGGGAGTGGTGAAATAATTATAGCGGATGAGGTCGGTCCGTCGATGTCCTTCCCAGTAGAGCTCGCGCGCTCTTTCATCGAGAACAAAGTCCAATGTCAGATCACCGGCACTAATATTACCGGAATCATCACCATAGGCACGCTCACGGATTTCATTGATCAAGCCGGCAGCGGTTTCTGTGCTGCCATTACCTCCACGCAAAGTAGCTTCGGCATAAATCAGGTAGGCTTCAGCTAACCGAAACATCGGGAAATCCGTATCGACAAATGCGGTTCGTGAACCGGGCTGACCGGTTGAGGTGATGTTGCGCCATTTGGTTACAGCGTATCCGTCATTAAAATCACCAAAGTTGTTGATTTCACGGTTTTGCCCGTCCCTGTGGAAAAGAGCTCGGCCGTCATTATCTTCATCGAATTTGTCGACGAATTGCGGTGTAACCCGATGCCCTTCCCATCCGCCGGTAATACCGAATTGAGAGGCGCTCATACTGCCACCTACGGCCGCATGGATGATAAAGTTGGTTCCTCCGAAAGTCTGGGTTCTGTTGCCATCAAAGGGTACAGAAAAAATTATTCCATCAGCTTCATCATTATCTGCTCTGAAAAGATGCTCATAATCTTCGTTTAGTACATATCCGCCTTCTTCAATTACTTTTCGGCTATATGTAACAGCATCACTCCAGCGGGATTCGCCGATATAAACCTCAGCATTCAGATTCAACCTTGCAAGCAGCATCCACACTGCAGCGCGGTCTGCCCTCCCATACTGGTTAGTCTGTGGCGCAGCTATGGCATCCTCAATTGCCAGCAATTCGCTTTCTATATACTCAAACAATCGCTGACTGCCGATCGGGCTGGGTTGAAATGCTCCGATGGGATCATCTTCTGTCACAAAAGGAACCTCACCACCGTACAGATCCAGTGCATGCCAATAGCTCAGAGCACGGAGGAAACGAGCCTCGGCCAGATATTCCTGAATTTCAGGTTCGTTACGTTCGCGTGCATGTCGAATGAATTCATTGGAAAGCGTGATCTGATAATAGATACGGTTGTACATAGCCATCACAAAATCATTGGAAGGGTTCCAGCTTTGCGTATTAAATGAAGGCAACCCTGGATCGCTCCAGCTTACCACTGCTTCATCCGTAGGTATTTCCTGTGCTACCCAGTATTGGCGAAGGTAACTTGAAAAACCTTCATCAATACCCTGGATATCGGCCATGCCGGCCGGACCTTGTTGACCGGTTACTGCGAAGCCTCCATACATTTTGGCCAAAACGCGCAGAAAGTTTTCGGGATCGTCGTAAACGAGATCTGAAGTGATCTCACTATCGTCGATTGGTGAGGTAGACAGATCATCGATGCAGGAATTCCAGAAGGGGATCAGCCCGATGATCAACGCAATCAGAACTATGCGATAGATTTTTGGATTAATCATGATCTTATGTCATTAAACTGTTAAAAATTAATACTCAAGCCCATTACAAAGGTGCGGGGCCGTGGGTAGATCTGGTTGTCAATACCGCCGAATACTTCCGGATCGAGCCCGCTGTAATTGGTGATAACAAAAGCGTTATTTATTGTACCGGAGAGCCTTACCGTGCTATTTGTCGCTAACAGATTGCGAAAAGTATAGCCGAGTGAAACGTTATCCATTCTCACAAAGGAGGCATCCTCGACATAATGATCTGAATGGAATTGAGGATCGATAAAATTGGTCTCAGTGATAGAGGCCGGTGAATTTCTCAGATACTGATTGTAGAGCATATCGCGGTAGAAGCCGTACTCGGAGCTTACGTTATTGTAGACATAGTTTCCAAGATGAGCTCTCGCAGAAAACGAAGCATCCCAGTTGCGGTGCTGAATAGAGCTGGATAGCCCGAATGTGAAGTCGGGATCCGGGCTGCCGAGCCGGTACATATCGGCCTCGGTAATTCTGCCATCGCCATTGCGATCTACAAAAGCACCTTCTACCGGATTACCGTCGCGATCATATGCCTGCTGATGCACATAGAAGGAGCTGCGAGGATGGCCTACCGAATGAATCTGAATCGTATTGCCTACTCCTCCGGCTATTCCACCGGTTTCTACACCTATATAAGACGGATCGTCAACCGTGGTGAGATTTACAATCTCATTGGTATTATAGCTTGTGTTAAAGTTTACCTGCCAATAGGTTTGCTCGGTTGCAATCAGGCTTCCGGTAACATCAAATTCGATTCCTTGGACTTCCAGTGAACCGACATTCGATATAATCTGATTGGTGAAGTTGGTACCTGCAGACACCGGAATGACATTCAACAGATCGTCCGTGCGCCGGTGATAAGCCTCCAAAGAGCCTCTGAGCCGGTCACTGAAGAAACCGTAATCCATAGCAACATTGTAAGTTGTGGTTTCCTCCCACTTGAGTTCAGAGTTGTAGCCCTCCGGCCTCAGAGTCCGGATAAACTCATCACCGATTCGGTAATCGGCTGTTGGCTCACTGAAGGTGTATCTTGCCAGATAGGGATAGTTACCCTGAAAGATCTCCTGCTGACCGGTCACTCCGTAACCGAGGCGCAAGCGAAGTGTAGATAGATTGTCAAAATCCTGCATAAACGGTTCATCAGCAACGCTCCATGCAAATGCGGCAGATGGGAACAAACCCCATCGATTATCCTCTGAAAAACGTGATGAACCATCAGCACGGAAAGTTGCAGTGAGGCGGTACCGATCCATGAAACCATAATTGGCCCGACCAAAGAAAGAAACCAGATAATTTTCGGTTTTATAATCGGTATCTGAGTGAACAACGAGGGTATCCGCCCGGTTATAGTTTGTAACGTAAGTTGAACCCTCATCATAGTTGTGCTCCCAGGAATAACCTGCAGTTACATCCAGATAGCTGTTGATTTGCGGCAGGTCAGTATCATAGTTAGCATAAAAGTCGAGCAGTTGATTTCTTTTGGTCTGATCATATTCACTGATAGAGCCTGAAAATGCTTCACTTTCAAATGCATACGCTGCCTGATCGCTGACCTCACTCAAGCCGGTTCCCACACCAGAGTAGTCATAACCGATATTTAACGTTGTGGTCAAATTTGGAATCAATGGAAGCGTGTAGTCGAGTTTCAGACTCCCTACCGAGCGGTAAACCGTGGATTGATCATTAGTCTGATTTATAAGCGCGACAGGATTGGCTGTGGCTATCTCTATGGGTTGTCCGTCGGAATCGAGCCAGGCGAAATAACCTCCGAAACGGTCCTCACCATTAGAAAGCCTTACCGGTTGGGTCGGATCGAATGCAACTGCGGCACCGATAGCACCACGATTAGCAAACTGATTTTCTATACGGCTTCCTCTGAGGTTTAAATCAACCTGAAGGTCATTGTCAATAAATGAAGGTGTAAGTGCCAATGCCCCGGTTAACCGGTCACTGTTGGAAGTATTCAAAATTCCGTCATTTCCAGTGAAACCAATCGAAGCGTAATACGGCAACCTGCTCGTAGCTCCTGAAAAACTGATATCATGATCATGGGTGAAGGCATTGCTATAAATCTCATCCTGCCAGTCAGTCTCTGCGTTACCCAGACGTTGCGTTCCACGATCTCCAAACTGATCTTCAATTACGTTTCTAAACTCACCCGGTGAAAGCAGGTCGAGAGTTTTAATCGGCGTTTGGTATGAGTATTTGCCATTATAATTCACCGATAATGGCTGACCAACCTGTCCTCTTTTGGTGGTTATCACAATGACGCCATTGGAAGCACGGGACCCATAAATTGCAGTTGCAGAGGCATCTTTCAGCACCGTAATCGATTCGATATCACTCGGGTTGATAGAGCTAAGCGGATCACGCATACCCGAAATTCCATCTCCATCCATCGGTACCCCGTCAATTACATAAAGCGGATCGTTACTGGCCGAAAGTGAAGATCCACCCCGAATCCTGATTGCCGGTCCGCTCCCAGGAGCACCATCACTCGAAGTTACATTTACACCAGGAATTCGGCCTTGAAATAATTCTCCGGGTGATGTGATAGCACCGGCATTAAAGTCAGCTGAAGTTACAGTACTGATCGAACCGGTATTATCCCGAACCTGTCGAACTCCATAACCTATAAAAACAACTTCCTCGCCATATATAGCCTCATCCATTAACTCAACGGTTATAGATGAGCGACCGTCTACGTTCACTAATTTAGTTTGATATCCGAGATATGAAAATCTGAGGGTATCATTTTCGGCAACATTAATTTGAAATACTCCATCGCGATCAGAAGTAGTCCCCCGTTCTGTTCCAACCACTGTAATATTAACACCAATCAAAATATCCTGTGTGTCTGCATCAATTACCCGTCCTTCAAGTCTTATATCCTGTGCCTGCGCATATTGCCCCGGCAGCAATGGTAATAAAGCAAACAAAAAGAACAGGAAAAGCATTATTCCACTTTGCTTACTGGTCATGATTATCACGTATTAAATGATTTATATTATACTACCTTACTCTTTTGTTAGGTCTTGCTACGCACAGATGCACCATTGAAGATATTCTATGCATTTAGCATCTCTGTCCGGTTGATTTCAGGTTAGCTAATACAACCGAAGATGAAAACTCAGACCAGGCTGTAATTTCACTTAACTCTTAAGAGCAAGAAATCACAACCCGCCACCATTCAAATTTCAAAACTACCCCGGATTAACAATAATTTTACCGCCATTTCTAAAATAAAATGTAGTGAAAGAAATGGTTACTATTTTCAGGTAAGCAGATAATGCATAAGGTGGCATTGCAGCAGAAAAAATCTGTTTGTTATTCCTGTATGTCATCTTCTGTCATTGCTAATCTTCGGGTGCTGGCAATTTGTACAACTTTCACAATGAAAGCCCGGCAAGCTCAACGCTGTATGTTCCCAATAAGCGTTTTTTACATCATTTTACACAAATATAATGAAAGCGCTTTCATATAGCAAGTGTATTCATAAAAAAATTATACTTTTTTGTCCGGAATTATCTTTAGAATGAAAAAGCTATAAATAAAAAAGGGGTGGACTATAAAGCCTCACCCCTTTCTTTAATAAAATCAAACAGTAATTCTGATTACTGCTTACTTCACAAACGTCATCTGTCTTGTGATTACTTGATTTTGTGCTTCAAGCCTGTAAATATAAACCCCGGATGACAGGTCAGAAGCATCAAAACGTACTTCATGGCTACCGGCCTGAACCTGGCCACTTACCAGTGTTTCAACCTCCTGGCCAACTGCGTTATAAACAGTCAGTTCCACATGCGTATTTGTGGGGATTTCGTACTGAATAGTAGTGGCAGGATTAAACGGGTTGGGATAGTTCTGCTCAAGAGTTATGCCGCTTGGGGTCTCAACTTCTCTTTCAGAACTTGTTACTTCTTCTTCAACACCGAAAGTGTCTTCCACAGTAACATCCTCAGCTACAGAGAGCAAACGGTTTGTTTCACCATCCCATTCTCCATAATC
Organism: uncultured Chitinophagales bacterium; assembly: GCA_964505385.1. Taxonomy (GTDB): domain Bacteria; phylum Bacteroidota; class Rhodothermia; order Balneolales; family Natronogracilivirgulaceae; genus SLJN01. Next base: position 31,112 of record CAZDIA010000001.1, on the reverse strand, counting down.
CCAGGTTGCTTCATCCTCAACAAGAAAATATTTATACTCATGTTCACCTTCTTCTATAGTCATAGTAGTAGTATAAATATTCTCTTCTTCCTCATGAGCCTCCAGCAATATACTTCCTTCTTCCCCTGGCATAGTCCATTCTGGGCTTACAACCTCTCCGGTCATATACACATCATGAACCTCCGGGTCATAGGTTTCATCTTCCAATGCGTTGCTCATATCTACATTAAAGGTAACCTCGTAAGGTACATTACCAAATGTATTATTAACTTCCATCTCTCCGGTCACATTTACTACACGGTTGGGATCACCCTCCCATTCGCCGTTATCCCAATCCGGTTCATCTTCGACGAGGAAAAACTTATACTCATAGTCTCCCTCTTCGAGTTCCATTTCTGCTGTATAGATATAGTCCTCCTCCTCATGAGGTTCCATCAGCATACTTCCTTCATCTCCTGGTTCAGTCCAGTCAGTTATCTCACCGGTCATGTACACATCGTAGGTATCAGGATCATATGCCCCATCTTCAATTGCCTCTTCCATATCTACATTAAAAGTCACGGAATAGGTATCCTCTGCTTTTATATTTCCGGCCCACAAAAGTGGCAATACCAGAAGTAAGGACCATAGTAACTGTCGGTATGATGTATCTTTTCGTTTCATGATATTTCAGATTTGGTTTATGTTTGAGTTAGCGTGTAAAAAACAAGTATTAATACATGAATTTCAATTGTTTACTTCGAATCATCCCATTCAATTTGAATTGAATTACTTAACTAATAACATTTTACTGGTATGAACTTCTCCATTAACTTCCATTCTAATCAGATAAGTTCCGCTGCTCATATCGGATCCGTCAAAAGTGACCTGGTGAGATCCGGCCTGGTATTGTTCACCCCGAGCCAATGTTGTAACGTTTTGCCCGAGAATATTATACACTTCAATAGTGACTTCACCGGTTTCCGCAAGCTGGAAGGGTATATTGGTATCCGGATTGAAAGGATTAGGATAATTGTCCTTCAGCTCTGTTGATTCAGGTAGCTCTTCGCCAGGCTGGTCATCCTCGGCTGTGGTAATTACACCAACGTCGTCTGGAGGAGTTAGGCCGGTATACTCACTCGTAAACAGGCGGAATTCACCAGGTCGCAGTTGCTTGCTTGCTGAAAGATTACCATCCTCAACCTCGATCTCTTCCTGATTGAAAAAATCATACCATGTGCCATCCTGATGGAAATCAAAATCGACTTCGCCCGGATATACATCAAAATTTCCTATGATAACAACATCCATGTCATCATCATGACTTAGCCGGATTACTTTATCATCGTCAGCCACATCCATATCCACTTCGGTTTCGGTGTCAGAAAACACATCGAACTCATTACGCAATTCGAGCAGCCACTGCCAAGTCTGGAAGAGCTGGAATCGATGTTCGTCTTCATAGTATTCCCAGCGAACCGGCTTTGGATCGGTTCTTCCGGGATCACCAGGCTCACAATCTCCGTCAGACCCATCACCGGGTTTGAGGCATTCGTTTTCCTTTCCACCATAACCCAGCTCACCAAACTGCCATAGCATGCGCGGCCCCGGTACCGTCAGGAAAAATGCGCCTGCAGCTTTTTGTCGGTCAAGTGCGGTTCGCAACTCGGTAACATCGTGCCTGCTATCATCGCTGGCATTGCCAAACTCAAGATTTTTAAGCATCATCCATTGCTCATCATGGCTCTCCATGTAGGTGATCGGATTAGCTACATCCATGCCGATATTACCAAAGTAGGTATTACTGATATCATCGCCCCATCCCATGCTAATTTCACTGTATGCGTGATTCATATTGTTCCAGAACAACATTCCGGGTAATCCCTGATCCATACCATAGGTTGCCAGTTCCAGTTCTTCTTCCCTTTGAAAATGCTCCAGAATGATGTACGCATCTTCATCGACCGCCCACATTTCATCACCCATGCGTTTCAGGTTTTCCACCCTTTCCGGATTATAGGCATTCACATCGTCCTGCACCTGCTGATTGTTGACAAATCCTTTAGTAAGATCAAAGCGGTAGCCATCCACATTAAACTCCTCGAGCCAGAACTCGTTGGCACGATCTACCCAGTACTTGATATAGGGATGATCATGATTCAGGTGATTAAACACATTAAAAGCGTGTCCCGGACCAACCAGCGGATTATCATCCTGACTCGTACCTTCCACCTGAATTAACGGAGAGTTATTGGTAGCGTGATTGTAAACCACATCAAGGATAACAGCAATATCACGCTTATGGGCTTCATCAATAAACCGCTTTAGGTCTTCTGCCGGTCCGTATGCTTTTTCCACAGCAAAATGATACGCCGGATTATACCCCCAGCTTATATTGCCGTCAAACTGGGAAACAGGCATCAATTCTATGGCATTTACGCCGAGACGATCAAAGTAATCAAGGGTGTCGGCCATATTTTCATAAGTGCCTTCCTCGAGAAAATCACGAATAACCAATTCATAGATCACCAGCTCCTCCTGTGGCGGGCGCTCGAACTCATCGGCCTGCCATTCGTATTCTTCGGCTCCGGGATGCATCACACTTACCATACCCTCGGTTTTTCCTTCCGGGTAGGGCATCAAATCCGGGTAAATGCCATCTTCAATTAAAAAGTGATCATTCCAGGGATCAAGAACTTTGTTGGAAAACAGATCACCGGTTCGAACCTCCCCGTCCACAAAGTATTGGAATCCGTATTCTTCACCCGGCTCAAGGCCGTCGATTTCCAGCCAGTAGTGCTCACCATCGGCGAACTCGCTGTCACTATCCCGTTTCATCATGTAGTCGGGATCGATCTCCCAATCATTGAAATCACCAATTGCATAAACAAATTCCCTTTCAAGCGGCACGTACATGGAAAGAGTTACGCCGGAACCGTCATCATGATAATTGATTCCATCTTCAATGCCATCCGGGCGTGGTTGTTCCACCACAGGCTCATTTACTATTATAAAGGAACTCTCCTCTGCAGTATCGCCATCCTCATCCTCAACAACAGCTTTTAGATCCGTGCGCCCTTCATTTTCAATTTCAAGAGTGTGTGAGAGTTGATCGGAGTCTGAGGTCGCAACAACTTCATCGTCTACTTCCAGTCTAATTTCTGCAATTTCGGCATCCGGAGAAAATGCGGAAATCTGAATATCGACTTCATCCCCAAGATCAGCAAAAAACGGTCTGAGCGGACTTACCTGGGGTTGATCAAACCTTACGGTCAGTTCATCCGCAATTAAATCAACAAACAAATCATCGGTTTGAACGGAGCCGTCTGAATTGCGAAATACAAACGCCAGCTGATAGACGGTTTCATCTTCGCCGAGATCGTAGTATTCTTTGATGTTATCTATTTCAAGTTCCCATATATCATCTTGGAACTCATCCGGTTCAAGACGCGCGCGATCAATGTTTTCATCCCAGTCAGCGATAACATTAGACCAGTTTCCGGTGTCGCGATCTTCATCATCCAGGATCACACCGGTATGCGCATATATCTCACCATCATAATCCTCAAGATCTGTGCCTTGTGCATTAAAAATAATGGTGACCCCTTCATCCTTTGTAGGGAAAGCAGGATCCGTGCTAATTTGTGCAATGGTAACTTGCGGATACAGAAATAAAAGTATGGTAATGATTAAAAAGCTGCGCATAGTGTTTATTTGTATATGGTTGTTGCTTTGATCTTTTGAACTGTCAAGAATTTTTGTCGGAATCTGTTACTCCCGCAAATTCTTTCAATATTTGATTTCCCTCAGGCAAACTGCTGGAGCGAACAATAAGTTCGGGTGAAAAGATGGTATGCGTTACATCTTCGTCGGGATTTTCAAGTTGCTTAATCAGTTTTTCAACAGCAATCATCCCCATTTTAAGCATGGGCTGTCGCATAGTGGAAAGCCCGAGATATTGTGAAAAGCTGAGATCATCAAAACTTACTATAGGTAACCTTTTTTGATAATCATCCATAGCCTTCAGGGCACCCAGTGACTGGATATCTGAGTTGCAGAAAACGGCATCAATATCTTTTTTGCTGTGCAGCAAGGCTTTCATTGCCTGATATCCGTTCAACTCGTTAAAACCGTCACGTTCTGTATCCAGGCCGGTATAAAGCATGGATTCGTCAAATGTGAATCCCGCTTCTTGTATTGCATTACGATAGCCCGTTATTCGCTCTTCGACAGGTTTGGAGTCGAAAAGCGCGCAAATCATCGCGATATTTTGAAATCCCTGCTCAATGAGACTTTTAGTTGCAGTATAACCACCTTCAACGTTGTTTACAGAAACAGAACTATAATCCGGATGATACTCATCAATAAGAGTGATAGGTGCATCAAATTTTTTGAAATACTCCAAGTCTTTATCTCCAAAATGCAATGATATTATAATGTATCCGTCGGACATTCCCCGTTTAAACACATCTTCAACTTGTCGCCGTACCGAATCCTCGCGTACATCCCCCGAGTTTTTGATATTTGATATCTGCAATTCAAATTCTGTTTCCGCGAGGCGGTCCTGTATTCCGGCTAGAACTTCCATGAAGAAGTAATTTGAAATAATCGGAACAATGACTGTTATGAGTCCGGTTTTTCGCCGGGCGAGGCTCTGGGCCTGTGCACGCGGGTGGTAACCATACCTTGATGCTATATCCAGAATTTTTTCCCTGGTCGCTGCCGAAACTTTGGGGTTATCGTTAAAAACCCTTGAAACTGTAGCTATACTTACTCCGGCTTCTCGCGCTATGTCATAGATTGTCGAGCTCAAGATTCAAACACAGTTTGATTATAAAAAAAGAGCTTACCTGCAGCAAAGCAGATAAGCTCTTTTTTAAGTGTTAATTCATGATCAATTCATAGGAAAACGGATATTCACCCAGATCAAGAATTACCGTATAATTGCCGGCTTGTTCAACCTGAATGTTTTCACCGCCCTGATCAAGTTCGAAGTTGCCTTCATCGTCACCGTAATCCAGATCCCAGGCTTCGTTGGCACGGAATTTCATCTCATCAGCTTCGAGATCAACATCTTCATGGATCCATACATGATCTTCCATGTCGTATTCCATCATGACGTCATCTCCTTCTTCCCAGCCGCCAACTGCTTCACCGATTATACCCCATTCGGTGTCCTCATATTCAAAAACCAGTTCCTCAGTGTCGACAATAAATCTGTAATAACCGGGATCATCCAGTTCGATATCGTCTCCTTCACCTTCACCAATCAGGTCGGCTTCTCCACCGTCAGGGTCAACACCCCAGTCATTATCCCAGTTTCTTTCAGGAGTAAATTTGAACATGTTGTCGGCTTCGGCCATATAGACATAGCCTTCGTAGACACCATCGTCGTCCGGTGAGAAGAGTGGCGGTGCATCTTCCGGTGACCAGTCCGCAGTATAGCCACTAACATCCTGATAACTGCCGGGCACATAAATCTCAGGCAATTCGATTTCTTCCATAAATGGAACGAAATTGAAAATTAAGGCATCAGAGTAAACCATGTCCACATCGGCATCATCAACTTCAGCCGCTACTCTGATTTGAGCCTCTACTTCCATATCGTCGGTGAATCCAAGACTAAGAAGAGCTGAATTTACATCACCTCCGGTTATAGACATTTGCGTGTCGTTGGTGCTGCCGATCGTTGCGTAATCTTCAAAGTTATCACCGACTTCACTTAACTGGACGTGGTATTCAAGCGCAGCATTATAGCCAAAATCCGCCGCTGACCATTCCATCATAAACAGTTCTTCATCAGCTAAACCCTCGTCTAACTCAAATGTTTGTCCGCCTTCTTCAGGAGCGGTGATAGATGGAGATTGGGGGTCCGAACTCATTGTTGGACCCGGATCTCTATCACATGAGTACAGGGCAAGCATCAGTGCCGTTGAAATAGTTAATAAACTTAGTAGTCTCATGGTAATAAAATTTTTAAGGTCTGTTGATTAATATCCCGGATTCTGTTCCAGATTAGGGTTGGAGTTAATATCCGTTGAAGGAATCGGATATACCCATTTATGGTCACTGATTGCAGAACCATCCTGGCTTCCGCCTTTCCATGCCCAGTTGTATTCGCCGCCGGTGAATTTTCCGAAGCGGTTTAAGTCCGTTCGGCGGTGGCTTTCCCAATAGAGCTCGCGAGCTCTTTCATCCAGGATGAGTTCCTCATCAAGGTCACCGGCTGAAATATGGCCTGATTCATCTCCATAGCCACGTTCCCGAATCTCATTGACCAACTCAAGAGCCCGGTTCTCATCTCCGCCTCCGCCACGAACGGTGGCTTCAGCATAGATTAAGTAAACATCTGCAAGCCGGAACATCGGAAAATCGGTATTTACATGAGGAATAGGCCCTGATTCGCCGGTAGATGTCATGTTACTCCACTTGGTTACCGCGTATCCTTCACTGAAACTACTCAGATCTTCAACTTCACGGTTTTGCCCTTCAGTAAAAAACATGGCTCTGCCATCTTCCTCTTCATCAAACTTATCCACCAGTTGTGGTGTAACACGATTTCCTGCCCAACCTTCGGCTCCAAAGTCGCCAGCATCCATATCGCCACCGATTGCGGCATTAATTATGAAAGTGGTGCCACCCCAGGACTGAGTGGTACTTCCATCAAATGGGATTGCAAAAATGAATTCGTCGGATGCATTTTCGCCGTTATCAGCCATAAACAGCTCGGCGTAGTCCTCATGCAGGCTGTATCCGCCTTCATCAATAACTCTTTCGGAGTATTCTACCGCTTCACTCCACATGGCCTGCCCGGTGTAAAGTTCGGCATTCAGGTATAATTTGGCCAGCAATGTCCATACTGCAGCCTGGTCTACCCTGCCATAATCGTTATCACGGGGAGCCGGCATCGCATCATCTTCGGCAAGTGCGAGAAGTTCACTTTCGATATAATCGAAAAGGCCATCAGCATCGATTGGTTCCGGTTCAAATGCGCCAATCGGATCGTCTTCGGTTACAAAAGGTATACCGCCACCGAACAGATCCAATGCATGCCAGTGACTCAAGGCTCTTAGAAAGCGAGCTTCAGCGTGATACTGTTGAATAACAGCATCATCTTCATCCTGAGCATTTCGAATGAACTCATTGGCCAAAGATATCTGATAAAATACCCGGCTGTACATTCCCATTACGAAATCATTGCCGGTACTCCAGCTTTGATCATTGAATGAGGGAAGCCCGGGATCATCCCAGCCATTGACCGCTGTTTCGGTAGGAATTTCCTGATGAACCCAGTATTGACGGAGGTAATCCGACATACCTTCGTCAATACCATCGATATCAGCATCACCAGCCGGGCCTTCCTGGCCGGTAACTGCCAGGCCTGCATAGAGTTTTGCAAGTACCTCCCGAAAGTTTTCAGGATCGTCGTAGACTACATCGGATGTAATCTCATCGTCATCAATAGGTGATGTACTTAAGTCATCAATGCAGGATGTAAGTGCAAATGATGCGCCTGCAAAGAGTAACGCAAATAGCAGTATTGGATAATTTCGTCTAAACATAATTTCGATTATTAGGAGTTTCCATTAAAAGTTGAGATCGACACCCACTTCGAAAGTACGTGGGCGGGGGTATATCGCACCGTCAATACCTCCGGCTACCTCCGGATCCAGTCCGCTGTAATTGGTTATAGTAAGTATATTGCTGACTGTTCCGGAAATTCTTGCCGACACTGGAGTACCAAACAATTCATCCAGAGAATAACCCATTGAAAAGTTATCAAGCCTCAGGAAGGAGGCATCTTCGATGTAATGGTCCGAATGGAATTGCGGATCTATGAAACCATTGTCCAGTACTGATTGAGGTGCATTTTGGAGGAATTCTCCTTCAAAAAACATTTCTCTGAAAGCTCCCCGCTCTGATGCAACATTGTTATAAACATAGTTGCCAATCACTGCTCTCATGGAAAATGATGCATCAAAATTGCGGTAATTCAGACTACTTGAAAAGCCAAGTGTAACATCCGGCTCCGGGCTTCCGACGTGATACAGATCATCGTCGCCGATACTCCCGTCACCACTTCGATCTACATAAGCTCCTTCAATTGGATTTCCGTCTTCATCATACACTTGCTCAAAGGCATAGAAAGTGTTTCTTGGATGGCCTGGAGCATGCAATTGTATCGTATTACCGGTACCACCTGCTATACCACCAGTTTCAACACCAATAAAATCCGGATCATCTACCAACGTAAGTTGAGTTATCTCACTTACATTTCTGGCAACATTAAAGCTGATTTCCCAGCGGGTGTCAGAGGTGAGTATGGGACTACCGGTTATATCAAATTCCACTCCCTGAACTTCAAGTGACCCTACATTGGATATGATGCGGTTGGTGAAGTTACTTCCGGCCGGTACCGGTGTTTCATTCAACAGATCTTCTGTTTCGCGATGATAAGCTTCCAAAGTACCTCTAATCCGGTTGTTTAAGAAACCGTAATTCAATGCAACATTGTAAGTCGTGGTTTCTTCCCACTTGAGTTCTGCATCAAATCCTTCCGGGCGGAGGGTACGAACCGGCTCATGCCCGAATCTGTACTGAGCGTCACTTTGACCTCGAGTGTATCGTGCAAGATACGGGTAGTTACCTTGCAGGATTTCCTGCTGACCGGTGATTCCGTATCCAACTCTCAGAGTCAGGTCAGAGATATCTTCATAATTGTCAAAGAAGGATTCTTCATGCATGTTCCAGGAAGCGGCAACTGATGGGAAGTAACCCCATCGGTTTCCTTCAGCAAATCTTGAAGAGCCGTCAGCCCTCATGGTTGCTGTTAACCGATAGCGATCCATCAGGGAATAGTTAACCCGGCCAAAAAAGGAAACCAGATAATTCTCAGTAGCGAAATCTGTATCAGTAAAAACTTCATCTTCATTGTTGGCAGCTCTGGAGAAGGTAGAACCCTCTTCAAAATTGTGTTGCCATGAATACCCTGCAGTGGCATCGATAGCACTCATCCACTGATCAAGGCTGGTTGAGTAGTTGAGATACAGATCCAGAACCTGGTTTTCCCGACTCTCGTCGTATTCTGTCAGCTCTCCTCTTCTATCGGCGCTATCGTAGGCAAAGGCCGCATTTTCAGAAACGTGGATTTCGCCGGTTTCAACACTGGAATAATCGAAAGCCATATTAGCTGTGGCAATCAGATTATTCATAAACGGGAGTTCGTAGTCCAGCTTTAGATTACCTAAAACACGGTTTACTGTTGATTCATCGCGTCGCTGTTCCAGTAATGCTACAGGGTTGGCAGGTGCCAAAGCCGTTGGTTCATCATCGCCCCAATAGTGATAATCACCAAAATCAGGGCTGTCAATATTAACCGGCTGAGTTGGATCATAGGCAATAGCGAGATTTGATGCCCCACCATCAGCAAACCTGTTGTCTACGCGACTGCCCCTCAGGTTAAAGTCGACATCCAACTGCTCGTTAAACAGTGATGGTGAAAGATTTAAAGATCCGGTTAGCCGATCACTATAAGAGGTGTTCATACGTCCATCATCACCGGTAAATCCAATAGAGGCATGGATGGGCAGCCGGTCGATAGCTCCGCTAAAGCTCAAGTTGTGATTATGGCTAACCACATCGCTGTAAATCTGATCCTGCCAGTCCGTATCATGATCACCAAGCATATCTTCCACTGCATCGCCATGATGCTCAGTCATAGCTTCACGAAAATCATCAGCTGAAACCGGTTCAACCCTGTCAGTTTCTGTTTCATAGGAAATACTTCCACTGTAACCTACCGACAGTGGTTGCCCTACCTGACTCCTTTTAGTGTTAATGACTATCACACCATTCGAAGCACGTGATCCATAAATAGCAGTTGCTGAAGCATCCTTTAATACATTTATGGACTCAATGTCATTATTATTTATGGTGTTCATGGCATGTGCCATTCCGGCAATACCACCGGGAGCTATTGGAACCTCGTCAATAACGTAAAGTGGTTCATTACTTGCTGCAAGTGATGAGCCGCCACGTATTTGCACCGTTGGTGCACTTCCCGGAGCTCCATCTGCCGAGGTAATGTTTACTCCCGGAATTTTTCCCTGTACCAATTCTTCCGGAGCACGAATCGAGCCTGGATTGAAATCTTCTGAGGAGATAGAACTAACCGAGCCGGTATTATCCTGTACCCGGCGAGTGCCATAACCGACAAAGACTACTTCTTCACCGTAGATGGCCTCATCCATCATTTCCACAGTAAGAGAAGTGCGCCCTTCAATGGGAACTTCAGTAGTCTGATACCCAATATATCTGAATCTCAGGGTATCGGTTTCAGCAGCCCTGATGTTGAAATTGCCGTCCAGGTCAGTTGTTGTCCCCCTGTCAGTTCCAACAACCATAATATTGACTCCGACCAACTCATCTTCTGTGTCGCCATCAATAACCCGTCCTTCAACTTCAATTTCTTCCTGCGCTATTGCTATCCCACTCTGTGAAAACAAAGGCGACATAGCAAATATGAAGAACAGGAAAACCATTAGTCCGTTTCGTTTTTTCAACATAAATATTAATAGTTTAGGTGTTCGCTGTTTGTTAAAAATTCGTATTTCATTTTACCCCTGATCATTTCCTTAGTCTGTTGAGTTACAATGCATCAGATTTCTTTTGAAAAATGATTGAGCAAGGCTAACATATTGATACGAGGTTTTCGGTTAGCTCCGGGTCTAATCACGCCGGATTGTTTTATTAATCAGTTCTATTCTAAATCCCGAATTAAAAAGCGGTTTTTTCTGCCGTTCGATAACAGAAACTTTGGAGACGGCAACATCATCTTTAGATTTGCTCCTGTCTCGGCTCCGGGATTTATATGTTTTGGATTGTAGTGTGACATAGTCACTGTTGCCCCGTTATGCTGATTTTGTAGCTGTGTTCTGTTCGGTTCTTCAGTTTAAGTGGTTATTTAACTCATCTTACTGCGATTCGTTGCTCGAAAGCTTAACATCAAGATAATGAAAGCGCTTACATTCTCAAAATAATTTTTTTGGGATTTTTCATCCGTTTAGATAACTCGGACTCAACTATCTAAACCGGACAAACCGAGCTAAAATTAATTTGGGAGAGCTTAAGTTTGAAAGATGAAAAGAGGTGAAGAGGTAAAGAAGTAAAGAGGGTCAGTAGCAAAAAATGGAAAGTAGCTTTGGCAAGATAGAAATTTCAATTCTCTGATTTTCGAATTTACCATCTTTATAACCTGAGTTCGAGTGATTATTAATTACAATTGATTTTGAAAGTAATTGTTAAATTTTATTCATTGCACTTATCCCCAAACGTAGGTTGGGAAATTTTTCTCAACTGCTGGAAGTTTCACCACGACGAGCACAACGGAGACGCTACGAACACAACGAATGAATCATTTTTAATAAAACATAGTGCCTGTTGTGCCTTCTTTGTGCCCGTTGCGGTTAGATAAACAGGAAGTTTCGCTAAAAGGATCACATCGAAGACATCCCAAAATAAGCCGGGACAGCCTCGATTAATGCGCAGATTTTGGCAGATGTACTATAAATACTGCTGGCTTAGAATCGAACTCAGGTTTCCAAACTTCTCTTTTTTTGAATTCTTGAGACCACTCCGAAAACTCCTAACTTAATATCATTGCCTAAATTTTTAATATACCAATCATCCCGGAATCCCAGCTTCTTATCCCGAATCATTCGGAACGGGATCCAGAGATTTTGGTAAAAATATTAGCATTAACTTCTGAATCCCGGATAAGTATTCCGCTACGCTCCATCCTTTCCGGAGCCCGTCCCGTACTTCTTAGTCGGGGATGACTTGTTTCCTTTTTTAGGTTTAAAAAACACAAATGTAGTAAAGTTTACTTTTCGGAGTGCACTCAATTCTTGACTTCTTATAACTCTTCATTTGAAGGGGATTCCTTCGGTTCCGCGCCGGTAATTAAACTTCTGCGGATTCCTTGCTATAGTTTTTGATCACATAATCATCCAGCAATTTTCGGAATTCAGCTGAGATATTATCTCCTGACAATGTGGTATAATGCTTGCCATCAATGTATACCGGCGCTTTGGGCTCTTCAAATGTACCGGGCAGCGAAATTCCAATATTGGCATGTTTGGATTCACCGGGTCCGTTTACGACACAACCCATAACCGCTACATTCATATCTTCGACACCGGGATAAACTTCGCGCCACACCGGCATCATCTCTACGATATAATTATGAATTTCATCAGCGAGCTCCTGGAAATAGGTGCTTGATGTGCGTCCACACCCGGGGCAGGCAGTTACTTGCGGGATGAAATTTCGAATCCCGAGCGATTGCAGGATCTGTTGCGAGACTCTTACTTCTTCGGCACGATCCCCGTTGGGATGCGGCGTTAATGATACACGTATCGTATCACCTATCCCCTGGTTGAGGAGAACGGCAAGCGCCGAAGCACTCGCTACCATACCTTTCATCCCCATTCCGGCTTCCGTAAGACCGAGATGAAGCGGATAATCGCAAAGTTCGCCCAGCCGGGTGTATGCATGGATTAGATCCTGAACCCCGGAAAGCTTGCAGCTTACAATGATTTTATCAGACGGAAGCCCTACATCTTCAGCGAGTTTTGTGGATCGCATGGCACTTTCGATCATCGTATCCATCATCACTTCTTTGGATGGCTTGGGTTCCGGTAATTCATTATTGCGATCCATCCGGTCTGCAAGCAGCTGCTGATCAAGCGACCCCCAGTTTACACCGATTCTGACCGGCTTATCCCATTTGATCGCCTGTTCTATGATTGTACAAAAATTCTGATCCCTCCCCTTGGTACCGGTATTGCCGGGATTAATGCGGTATTTTGAAAGCGAGCGGGCACACTCGGGATGCCGGGTAAGCAACAGATGACCGTTATAGTGAAAATCACCAACAACCGGAACTTCCACATTTCTTTTGTCAAGCTCATCCATTATATAAGGTACAGCATCCGCCGCCTCCTTATTATTCACGGTAATGCGCACAAGCTCTGATCCGGAATCATAAAGATGAATAATCTGCTCTACTGTAGATTTAACATCGGCAGT
>CAZDIA010000001.1:0-17944 GCA_964505385.1 uncultured Chitinophagales bacterium | reverse complement strand
ACAATCCACTGTCCCATGCCGATCAGCGGGAAAAAAGTGAGAATGAAAAATATCCCGCTAATCGTCATTACAGTCCGAATTGCTATCGGAATGCTGAAGTAGCCTCTTTTAAGGGTTCCGAAAAAGGAGTCGTCGTACATGGGTTTAGGAATATCCGCCTTTTAATCCCCAAATTCGAATTAAAATAAAACCGATTACAATACCACCAAGGTGGGCAAAGTGAGCAATGCCGGTCTGAAGCCCGGAAACGCCTGCAAACAGCTCGAAAGCACCAATCATAATTACAAAATACTTCGCCTTGATCGGGATTGGAAGAAAAATAAGCATGATCTCCCGGTTGGGAAACATCATGCCAAACGCAAGTAAAATGCCAAAAACCGCTCCGGAAGCTCCGACTGTGGGGACGCCCTCAGCAGCCAAAATCAAATGCAAAATGCCTGCTCCTATACCGGTGATAAAATAATAGATTACAAAACGCTTTGTGCCCCATAAGTTTTCAATCTGAAGCCCGAACATCCATAACACAAACAGGTTAAAGAAAATGTGGAGAAAGTTTCCGTGCAGGAACATATACGTTACGAGCTGCCATGGCCAGAAGTTTCCTGTCTGAGGTGGCCACAGAGCAGCATGCATCATAATTTGCTGTCCGATTTCCGGTGCATTTAACGCCAGAAAAGCTAATCCGTTAATGATTAGCAGGTGTTTTATTGCTGGAGGAAAAATAATATTAGTGATTTAGGTTCGAGTTTCCGGTTTTATTAATCAGGCTACCGAAACCATTCCGGATTTCACAGCCTTCCGAACACGATAAAATACATTAATTCCGCTTAAAGTGACTCCTGGAATTCCTTGACCGGGAAATACGGTATCTCCCGTCATAAAAAATCCTTCAAATGGAGTTTGCGCCGGAGTCCAGTCGAGCAGGCTTCGGTTCATACTCTGCGGTATACCGCCCACTCTGCCAAACTTCCGGTAAATCCATTTTTCCCAGGTTACCGGCGTTGCGCTAAAAGCAGTATTAACGCAATCGCCCCGGAATCCGGGTAATTTATCATTTAGAAATTCCAGAATAAACGACTCGGTTTGATTTTTTCTTTTCTGATAATCATTACCTGACTGAAACCAAAATTCCGGCTTTGTGTGGCAAGAGACACTTATAACCCGCCGGCCTTCAGGAGCTCTTTGATGATCACCGCGCATTGATAAACTCACAAAAAGCGAGTCTGAATTCACATTCGGTATCGGATGATCAACATGAAATTGATGATGCAACGGCAAATCATCAGGAAAGGTATCATCGGTAGCTACGGCTACATTCACAGCACCCCAGGCATGATCGTACTTTTCTGCCCATTGATTAAACCAGGATTTCATAGGTTCATCAACCAGTTCCGGCATGTTCCAGACCGGAACATTAGAAATCACGACAGAAGATGAAAATTCTTCACCGGTATTAGTCCGGATTCTGTATATATCGCCTTCTTTGGTAATATTAGTTACCCGTTTTTTGCATTTTAGCTCTCCGCCATCGGTCTCCAGCTTTTTCTTAAGCGTGCGTATCATTTGGATTAAACCACCCCGCACGTAGTAATTTGAGTAATTGGTATAAGTTAACCCTGCCGCACCAAATAAAAAGGGAGTGTCTTCTGATCCGGATTGTGCAGTAATTATCAGTTGCTCATCCAGGAATCGAATAAAATCCGGCGTATCAACACCGCATTTTCGGGCAACTTGACGAACGCTCATTAGCCCGTATCGCAGTACCGGTGCATCCGCCGGATTATTATTCACAACAAGCGAAATCCACTCAGCCGGATTTCGCGGCGGGAAAAAGGGGTTTCGTGCGGAAACTTTCCAAACGGTATCAGCCACCGTGTATGCTTTCTGCCAGAATTGCTGCTGACCTTTGAAATTGCCGAAGTGAGCAGCTGCTTCTTTAATCCAGGCATGTCTGTTTTTGTACCGGATAATCGACTTGTCATTCATCCAAACCATCATTGGCGGGTTGATTTCTTCCCGGGGGAGCCGGATATCCAGTTTATTCTCAAGGCGAGCAAGCGGCTGATCCTCATCAAAACCGATGAGCGTAGTCGCTCCGGTTTCAAACCAATATCCTTTTCGATAGTATGTGGAACTTGAACCGCCCGGCAAATGATCCCCTTCTAAAACCCGCACTTGAAACCCGTCGTTGGCCAGCAAAGTTGCTGCTGACATGCCACCCATACCCGAACCGATAACCAATACATCACTGTGATTTGTTTGCATGCCGGGTCTAACAATGTTCAGCCAGCATGAGTTCGTCCTTTTCTTAGTGTTTGTAAAAATACTCTAACCCAATTTCCTATCCCCATTTTATATAAAACTTTGGTTACGCTGTGTTTGTCGTTTGAGGTTTGATGTTGTTGCAACTTCGACAACATCAAACCTCAAACAAATTTTTGTCTCAATTCATAACACCTATAGCAACTACAATCGCTTTTATAGGAAGTCAAGCTAAGTGCAATTTTATTCTACTAATTGCGCCATTTCCTCAACCACCTCGTCTGATTCCAGCATGCCATCACGCAGGCGGATAACCCTTTGGCTTTGTTCCGCAATCTCCCGTTCGTGAGTAACAAGAATCACGGTATGGCCGGCAGACTGTAATTCCTTAAAAAGTGCCATAATTTCGAATCCGGTTTGCGTATCCAGGTTGCCTGTGGGTTCATCAGCCAGGAGAATGGATGGAGAATTAATCAATGCGCGGGCAATGGCAACTCGCTGGCGCTGACCGCCCGACAGCTCGTTCGGCTTGTGATGGCTTCTTTCGGCAAGTCCCACCCTTTCAAGCACATCCATTGCTCTTTTTTTCCTTTCTCTTTTTGATATACCCGCGTAGACGAGCGGAAGCGCGACATTGGTAAGGCAATCAGCTCTCGGAAGCAGATTAAAAGATTGAAAAACAAAGCCGATTTCCCGGTTTCGAACATGAGCAAGTTCACTGTCGGCAAGTGAACTCACATCCCGGCCGTTGAGCATATATGTTCCGAAGTCCGGACTATCCAGGCATCCAATAATATTCATGAGAGTTGACTTTCCTGAACCTGAAGGCCCCATGATGGCGAGGTATTCGCCATCCTTGATTGAAAAGCTCACTCCATCGAGGGCATCGACTCTCTGGTTGCCAAGATGATAGGTTTTCGTTAAGTCTGTAAGGGTAATCAAGTGTTGCATAAAAAAAGCGTATGAGGTTTGGTTTACATCACCTCATACGCTTTTAAATCCACAAAGATGCAGAATTGCGGTAATATTTTAGCCAAAATCACATACCCGGAACTTCAGGTTCTTCGGATATTCGTCCAAGGAAATAATCGAGGACTCTTTCCTGGAAAATAAACTGATACTGAGCCGTCACATGGCTGGAAAGTGCTTCAATATAACTGCTTTGCGCTTCGGTCAATTCAATTAAGGTTGCACTTCCTACATTATAGCGTTCCTGCTGAGTTTCAAAAGCAAGCTCTGCGGCTTCCAATGCGGCCTGGCTCGCTTCGAGCTCTTTGGAATAGCCCTGATAGTCATTATAAGCTTGCCTGACTTCCTGAATCACTTCGTATTGCAAATCCTCAAGCTCCAGTTGAGCCTGCCGTTGATCGATACGGGCCTGCTGAATTTGGTTAGTCGTCTGGAATCTATTAAATATAGGAATAGACACCGAGAGACCGGCCTGCCTTTGGATATTTTGATCAAAAAACTGATCCGAAAATGGGATAGTTTCCAAACCTGCTTCCGGATTTTCCGGATTTACCGGCTGCTGCTGCCTAGAGCTAAAATTCGTACTTAAAGAGGCATCCAAAGAAACAGTCGGGTAACGGCTTCCCTGCGCTGCATTAATGTCATAATTTGCCTGCTCAATTTCTCTCTCTGCAGCCATTACATCCCTTCTGTTTGACATTGCGTCTTCCACAAGTTGTCGTAAATCGTATTCCTGGGGCACCAGATTTTCTTCCTGCACATCAGGTTCCACCAATTCGTATTCAGTGAAAGGGTCAACTTGCAAATAACCAATAAACTGAGTTTTCGCCATCTCATGGGAGTTTTCCTGTCGAACAAGATCAAGCTCAATGTTTGCAACCTGAGATCTTTGTTCATATAAATCAACCGACGGGCGAGTTCCAACTTCTACCTGTGCTTCCACTTGCTCAAGCTGTTGCCGGGCAGTTTCAAGGTTTTCCCTGGTCACTTCTACCAGTTCTTTTTCCAAAAGTACTTCCAGATAAGCCTGAGCCGTATTGAAAATCAGGGTTTCCTTATTCCGCTCATATTGCTGCTGAGTAGATTCAAGGCCTGCGCGTGAACTTCGCAGATTATTGATCCGACTAAAACCGGTAAACAGATCTATACTACTGTTTACGGAACCACTTGCACTCGTCGATACAAAGTTGTCAAACTCAATATTAGCCTGATCGAACTGCTGCCCTGCAGTTTGCGATCCACTGGTGTTAAGGTTTATAGATGGCAAATAGTCCGCTCTGTCACCGCGGATCTGCACCTCCGATCGTTCGATATTATTTCTTGCCTGCCGCAGCGAGGTGTTATTTTCTATAGCTATTTCTATGGCCTCATCAAGGGTTAACTGCTGGGTCTGAGCTTCACTTAAGCTCCAGGAAAAAAAGACCAGGCCGGCCAGCAAAAAAATTACTCTTTTCATTTACAGATGATCTTAAAGGATGTTAAAGTTTACTTGCAGTACAAAAAGATTTAGACGAATAGAATCCATCAGAGTTGCAGGGAATCTATTTAGTGCCTTAAATAAAAGGCCAATATATTCGTTCCGCATGCCCAAAATTGATTGAGTATGCCTTTTACACTACGATTTTGGGGACTTCGCACGACTCGATTCTGGCGCTTTTTTAGAGTACTCAGAGTTTTTTTACAGAAACTATTCAATAAGAAAATTATTCCGTTTCTTCTTCAGCTTCCCGCTGTGCTCTCCATTCATTTACCGCATCTTCGGCATGTTCGAAAGCGGACCGAGCTAATTTTTGTACGGCAATACTTTTTAACTCATTGGCCAATAAAGCACGCATTGAGTTCCCGTTATAAACGGGATTAGAATATGATGACGACTTGCCTCTTCCAAGCCACATACCGATAAAAAAAGCAGCGCTTACAGAGAATATCGGATATCTGATAATAAGGTTTTTGGGATGGCTGCGAGCTCTAATCTGACGCTTTAACTCCTCCCAGGAACCTCCAAGCTCTTTTTGAATGGTATCAAGCTCAGACTCCAGGGCTGACTTTCGGTCCTGCAGTGAATCCCGATTTTCTCTGTTATTCGTTTTTGCCATATCCCTTATTATGATTTCTCATTACTTCCACGATCAGTTTCTTCTTCGCTATCTTTATAATCACTGTCATCATCAGGATCCTCTTCGTCTTCCGGCATCTTATCCTGAAGATTTTTGTAAAACTGATCCATCATTTGAGCTTGAGTCTTGGCAATGACTGACTTCGGCCTTTTATTGGCAAACAGTAAACCTAAAATCAAAAATGGCGCGGCGACTATCAGATAACCAAGGGCTTCATTTCCGATCAACTCGCCGACGAATACCGCAAGCGCAAATAGCAATAGTAATCCGCTGACCGCCATCAAAATTACACCGATAACACGGTACATTGACTCCGCAATGATACCAGTAAACTGCTCAGCAATCCGTATCATCCACAGCTCTACGCGCTTCTCAACGATTTGCCTGAGATCACCGGTCATTCGGTAAATACGCTCCGAAAAATCAGGTTCTTCAGAGCTATTTACATTCTTTTTGTCATCGCCGTTTAAGCTCATTCTTCATCTCTTTTGCGGGATTTTTTTGAGCGGCAAACTTTTGCCAACACATATCCTGCAGCAACCGAAACCGCCAGAGTTGAAACCGGATACTCGGTCAAATATTTACGGATGACGTCTCTTAAACTCTCCACTTTTTCCTGTACTTCCGGAGACTCCCACGCTTGTTTTCCGGCTTCTATGTTTTTTTCAATTTGCTGAATGACGCGTTCAACCAGTTCTTGTTGATCCATAATTTTGCTGATTGGGTTTATGAATTAATGAATGTGCGAATTTAACACATGTGCGTAAAAATAAGAAATCATCAACCGGATTCGCACTGATTTACACTTGGTGTTCTAATCTAAGATAATATGACTTAAAAATTGTAACTGTTTTTACAGTGACCCGTATTTTCGTGAAAGTTAAACATCGCAGGTCACTATTTTCCTTAAAACATGTGGTTGAATTATGCAACTTATTTGATTATCTTTGGGGTCTATCTATAAAATCACATAAGACACATTAGCACAAAATGTACGCAGTAGTAGAAATTGGAGGTCATCAACATAAGGTATCCAAAGGTGATGTTATTTACGTTAACCGGCTTGATACTGAAGAGAACAAGCCCGTCACTTTTAACCGTGTTTTGATGATCGGCGGTAAAGATATTAAAATCGGAACCCCTGAGGTTGAAGGCGCCAAAGTTAAAGCAAAAGTCGTCAGTCATCTGCGTGACGATAAAATCATTGTGTTTAAGAAAAAGCGCCGTAAAGGGTATCGTAAAAAACAGGGTCACCGGCAAGATCTGACCCAACTGGAAATTGAAAATATCAGTTCTTAAAACTAAAGTGTAACCATGGCACATAAAAAAGGTGGCGGCTCAACTAAAAACGGCCGCGATTCTAATCCAAAAATGCTGGGAGTCAAAAAATTCGGCGGTGAAGAAGTTCTCGCCGGAAATATCCTGGTACGTCAGCGCGGAACCAAATTTCATCCCGGTCGAAATGTCGGCATTGGTGGCGATGATACGCTGTTCGCCAAATCCGACGGTACCGTGACGTTTAAAGTTTCAAAAAATCGCAGAACGGTTTCTGTAGAACCCTCCTGATCTTTTAACTTTCTATGGTAACCTCCAAAAAGCCTTAATGAACTTTTTCATTAAGGCTTTTTTTATATTCCGTAATATTACTAATTCATTCTGCCCAACCCAGCCATTACCCATGTTCAGACCAACGCTCCCGGGCCTGCCGGATCTTACTGTTAACTCCATTTTTTGCATCGGCCGAAATTATATTGAACATGCAAAAGAGCTTGATAATCCCGTGCCGAAATCTCCGGTAGTGTTTGCCAAGCCCGCTTCCAGTCTGATTTTTGATAATGACTCTATCATTATTCCCGAACAAACTAAAGACGTACATCACGAAGTGGAGATGGTTGTCGCTATTGGCAAAACGGGGAAACAAATCTCAAAGGACTCAGCCTTCGAGTATGTTGCCGGTTATGCTATTGGGATTGATGTTACCGCAAGGGATATTCAATCTCGATTAAAGGAAAAATCTCATCCCTGGGACATTGCGAAGGGTATTGACACATTCGCACCGCTTGGAAATTTTGTGCCGGCGGATCAGGTGTCAAATTCGATACCATTTCACCTGAGTTTAACCCGCAATGGGCAAGCCGTTCAAAGCGGAACCACCAGCGATATGATTTTTAACACGGAACATCTTATTCATCACTTATCGAATTATTTTACTCTGAATCCGGGTGATCTTATCTTTACAGGAACTCCCAAAGGTGTAGGTCCGATCACCGGCGGCGATACACTCCATGCTCAACTCAACCAGGATCTCTCCACGCTTACCGTTTCAGTACGATGATTTTCCACAGGTCAGTTTTTATTCTGCTGTTATTCTCGATAAGCTCCATTCAGCTGTCAGCTCAGCAACCGGATTTTCTCGATGAAGACGCGGACTATATCTGGCCGACCAATGCGAGCCACTACATGTCATCCACTTTTGGAGAAACCCGCTCCCGCCATTTTCATTCCGGGATCGATATTGGCACATGGGGGCAGGAAGGCCACCCGGTTTTTGCAGCCCGAGACGGCAAGCTTCATCGTGCCGGCGTTTCTGCGAGAGGTTACGGTAATGTAGTCTATCTGAAACATGACGACGGCTCTTTTACCGTCTATGCGCATCTTAAAGATTTCGCACCTGAAATCAGAGCTGCGGTAGACTCTATTCGATTTGAGGATTACAGTTTCAATTTTGATGCCGTACTCGAAGATGAGGATATAACCTTCAGGCAGGGAGAGGTTATAGGTTTATCCGGCTCCACCGGAGTAGGCCCCCCACACATTCATTTTGAAGTTCGATCCCCCCGAAACACCCCTGTCAACCCGTTATTGACAAATATCCCTGTAAATGATCAGGTGCGCCCGCAATTCAGAGAGCTGTTAATTGAGCCTCTCAGCCCGACAACATTTGTTGAAGGCAAAAGAGAACTGCATGAACGCAGGCCCCATTTCAGGGATAATCACTACGATTTCGGAACAATTGAATTAACCGGACCGGCAGGTCTCGCCGTTAATACATTTGATCGGTCAGACGGATCGAATAACGTGCATGCGGTGTACGAACTTGAACTTTTGATAGACGGTGAACCGTATTTTCACTCCAGGGTTGACAGTTTCAGCTTTTCCCAAAACCGCCAAATGCTGATTGACCGGGTATATCCGGTGCTCCGGGAGTCAAGAAGAGGGTTCCAAAGGCTGTATCAATCTCCGGGTAATCAATTGCCGCTCTACGAAACAAACGAAGATTTCGGGATCATCGACCTTGATGACGGCTCCTATAACGCGGAAATAATTGCGAGAGATTATCACGGGAATTCCGCCCGTGCTATTGCAAATCTTGAGGTTAATAATGCCAACCCGGATAATCATAACCCTCCACAACAGAAATCTGCACACCCCACGGTTAACATTCCCCTGAACGGAAGCGCCGATTTTAAGAACTGGTTCTGGAATAATAACTGGGTTGCGCCTAAGGATACATCAAAGGAAATCCGGATGGCAAAAATCGGTAGTTACAGCAATGCAAATATTCTTCAAAATGCAGGACCTGAGGAAATTGCTCTTAGTATTGCAGGTAAAAAATCCGTTGAAATTTTTTCAGAAGAATCTGCGCAACGCCTCCACCGAATTGTTCCCGGTACGCCTGAGGAAATTCGAACGGCGGATCAACGCGTGAGAGCTAATTTTGCAGGTGGCTCAGTCTTCGACACTCTATCCGTAAGTATCACGCATGGTATGGAACAAGGGAAGCCGTACGTTGAGCTGATTCCTGAAAACCAGCCGCTTGCCGCTCCGGTTCAAATTTCGCTTCTGTTAGATGAAAATTATCGTGAAAAGGATCGATTATCGTTTTATTCGCGAAATTCGGATAATTTCAGCCGGGTGAGCAGTGTACAGAGCGACCATTCCATCCGGGCTTCTGTCAATGACTTCGGACGCTATTATGTTGTCAGAGACACCATTCCGCCGGAAATTTCCTCACCTGAGATTTATCAACGCTCAGACGGAAAGTGGTTTGCTTCCGTTACCGTAAATGATGAGTTATCAGGAATTGATTACGCCTCCGCGCGTTTTTACATTGACGATAAACGAGGTATAGCCGAGTATAATCCTGACGAGAAGAAACTCATATATCATCACCCGGACTTTAACCCTTCCGGCCAGAAGCATTTGGAAGTGGTGGTGCCTGATCATGCGGGTAATGTTTCCCAAAAAAGTTTTGAGACTTCCCCGTAGCATCCCTGCCGTTTTCTTTTTGGTAGCATTATTCGTGCTGCAATCGTGCACAGTAACGGATGAATCCCGCATCGATCACGGTGAGGTTGAGATACATACACCGGGTTATCCTAACTTTCATCTCAATACGCACAACGAGATTATTCCGGGTGAAGGTGGTGTGTTGCACATAGATGTGATAATCCCCACACAACATCTTTACTATCGGAAAAATGATGACGACCAATACTATTCTGAATTTTCCAAGCAGATCAGAATTCAACAGGCGGAAGGTGAAGATGATGACACCTATCACACCATACACAATGATATTATCGAAGATACACTCACGACTGATGAAAGGGATACGGTCGGATATTCAGACAACCACAGGTTTTCAACCTATTATCGCCTCAAACCCGGTAAGTACCGATTGAGCACCACAATCAGTGATAAGCATTCCGGTAAAGATATTTCAAGAGAGAGAGACATCACTATAACGGATGTTCAAGAGCACAATATCACGCTTGGAGATATACAGTTAAAATCAAAATCAGAAGGCGGTAATGAATTCAAGGTTGAATCCGGATACCATCTTAATGCGGATTTTGACTCTTTAAAAACCAACTTTCAGTTACATGTAGATTCAACTCTCGAAAGTGATTCAAATATATATATGCGTCTGCTTCGCTTCCGTACCGACTATGAGCCGGCGCGGCCGCCCCATTATCATACGCCCCTGCCAGGCAGTTTAATCAACCAGGGAATAGATTATAACGAGCCCGATACGGTGCAAACCGTTAGCAGGGAATTAAGTATACTGGAAGGCGTAATTGATATCGATTTTGAACTGCCACGGCTGCCGGAAGGCAATTACCGTGTAGAAGTAGAATCGCTCGATTTGAAAGACGAAAATGATGATGATCCGATTTACAGAGCAAGAGATTTTGCTGTGATGCATTCCGGCTTTCCGGGTGCAAACAATCTGGAAACGATGGCCAAATCTCTTGTTTACATCACACGTGAAGAAGAATATGAGCAAATCATGGAAGCTGTCGGAACCGATACGCTTCGCTCAGAATTTGAACGGTTTTTCGGCAGATTATACAGTAACCGGAATACTGCAAAAAATGTAATCCATAGCTATTTCACCAGGGTGGAGGAAGCCAACCTTCTTTTTTCCAATCACAAACCGGGCTGGAAAACCGATCCGGGCATGATTTATATCCTGTTCGGGCAACCCGATCATCAGGACCATGCAATAGACGGCATGGTGTGGCACTACTACAACGACTCCTCCTCTCAGCCCCGGCAGTTTATTTTTGAACGCAGCAGAAACGTAGGGCGGGCATATCCCACCGAAAATTACGTGCTGCACCGCGGCAGACAGTTTGACAGAGCTTACAGAGAGACGGTTGACCGCTGGCGGAGAGGGTTAATGCATTAGGTCTGCATTATGTTGTGTGTATTACAACAATGCGATGCAGCTTACTTCAACCAAAGCGTTTTTAGGTAGTGTTTTAACAGCTATAGCTTCACGTGCCGGAGGTTCATTGCCAAAATATGATCCGTAAATCTCATTTACAGTGGCAAAGTCGCCCATATCCGATAAAAAAATGCTGCACTTTATCACCTTATCCATCGAAGACCCGGAAGCTTCTACGATTGCCTTCACATTGTCCATCACCCGGTAAGTTTGCGTCGTAATATCCGAGCCTGCAAATTTACCTGTTTGCGGATCAAGAGGAATTTGACCAGAAACATAGACGGTATCCCCTACTGCAATCGCCTGGCTGTACGGGCCAATGGCATCGGGGGCATTTTCAGTTTGAATTACTTTACGAGTCGCCATAAATCAATATAAATTTAGTGTACAGTTAAATTTAAATTATTCCGAAAAAATCTTAATTTGATCAGTTAGTGACTGGTTCAAATACGGATGAAATGTACTATCACCAACGTTGCGTACGTATTGTGAGTAGTAGTAACCGTTATCAGATTCTGCAATAGATTAATAATGTAACACATAAAGCAATTAACATGAAACGCTTTTATTATATACTGTTCCCGGCCATGATGCTCTATCTGGCTTCCTGTGGAACAGACCCGAATATTGAGTCTGCAAGGCTTGCACTCTTAACCGAGGATTATTCGGAAGCTATAGAAAATGCCCGCGCTGCTATAGAAGCAGATTCAACGAACCCTGAAGGTTTTCACTTAAAAGGTGTCAGTATAGCTTCACGTGCATTTGATGGCCCTGTTGAAGAACGTGAACCTGATTACAAAGAGGCCCGGGGTTTCTTTAATGAGGCTGAAGCCCTTTATGAGGATCAGACCATTACCGGTGGTGACCGTGATGATATGGAAGAATTCATATTTGATATCTGGGGCACTGAATTCAATTCCGGAATTGATATGCTCACTGAAGATATCGTAAGCTCTGATGAAGATTCGCTTAAAAAAGCTCGATATCACTTTATCAATTCCAAAACTATACAGCCCGACTCACTTCAACCTTACTCTGTGCTTGCGGAAGTGAATTATGCACTCGGTGATTACGAGGAAGCAATTGAAGTAACTGAATCGATACTGCATGATCTCGGCAAAACTGATGATCTGTACACCTACTACAGGCTTGCTGCCTTCCACCAGGAAATGGATAATTTCCCAAAAGCTATTGACATTATGGAAGATGCCCGTGAGCTCTTTCCGGATGAAATGGAAATTATCCAGGAGCTTGCATTTATGTATTTCCAGGAAGGAGAAACAGACAAAGCTATTGATGAGGTAGCCGAGCTCATTGAGAGAGACCCGGAAAATCCTGAGTTCCGCATAGTCTATGGCTCACAAATGTATCAAATTGCTCTGAGAGTTGACGATGAAATCCAGGAAATCAATGAGCAGATCATGGAAAAACGGCAGGAAATTCAACAAGCTGCCAGAGAAGAAGGGTTCACTGAAGAAGATCTCGATGAAATGGAAGCTGAAGTAGCTGAGCTTGAAGAAAAACGTGCCGAACACATGGAAGAGCAGGAGCGCTTTGCCGAGGAAGCTGAGGAAGAATTACGGCAAGCAAAAGAAATGGCTCCGGAGGATCCGGATGTATACAACACTCTTGGCATTATCTATCAGAACAGAGGTGCACAGATGTTTGATCTGCGAAACCTCGAAAATGATCCGGATAAAATTAACGAGTATGACGAACAGGGACGTGAGTATCTCCGCACTGCACTGCCCTACTTTGAAGAAGCCGTTGAGTTAGATCCGGATGACACCGAGAGCTGGCGTTCACTATTTGAAATTTATGTTCAGCTCGGTGACGAAGAAAAAGCTCTTGAAGCTCAGGAACGAGCCGGTCTTGATGACGAAGATCTGCAACAACAACAGCCTCAGCAACAACAAGAGCCATAATTTTTTAGCATACAAATGAAATTCAACACCATAACCCGAATCGCAAGCCTTGTGCTTGCATTCGGGTTTTTATTTAGCTGCACCGCAACCGAATCGCAACTCGGCAATTCAATTGAATATTTTGAAGAAGAGAATTACCAGGAAGCTCTTGAAAGTGTTGATTCGGTAATTGATGAAGATCCTCAAAATGCTGATGCTCATTATTACCGCGGTCGCATCCACTATAGGCTGGCTGAGGAAGAGACCTCCGCGGCAGCGCGTCATGAATTGTATTCGGAAATGAGATCCTCTTATAATGAAGCGCTATCTCTTTATTCCGAACAAGGCCGATCCCGGTATTCTGATGAAATAAAAAACGACATTTCATTTTCATGGAAAAATGAGCTCGAAACCGGCGTGGAAATTATGGAAGACGTTGGTGATTCAGAAACCGCCATTCTGCATCTGGAAAACGCCATCCTCATAAAACCGGATAATATAGATTCTTATAAATATGCCTCAGAAGCTTACCTCGCCCAGGATGATCCTGGCAGAGCTTTTGAAATACTTGATTCCGGTGTCTCAAACTCCGGCGAAGTAAGTACAGAAACTCTGGAGCAACACGCATATCTCGCTTTGCAAAGCGGTTCATATATCATAGCATATGAATCTTTTAAAAAACTTGAGGATACCGAATCAGATAACCTGAATCTCGCCCACGGACTGGTTAATTCATTAAAACAGGTCGGTGAGCATCAAAAAGCAGCTGAAATACTTAGTTCACTCATAGAAACTGCTCCGGATAATCCGGATTACATGTTATCCTATGCCAAGCAGCTTTATGAGATATCATTGAGCTATTTTGGAGATTGGATCGAAGTCTATCGCGATGCACCCAGTAGTGACGAAACTGAAACACTCTTCGAAAAGGCCCGGGATAGTGCAAAGAAAGCAGAATCAAAGTTTGAAAATGCATTAGAGCTTGCTCCACAGGCAGAAGAAGCCATTTCGTCCTTTGCCATCTTTTCACAAAATATGGCCGCTGAATTGTCAGATATTTATTCCGGAGTTGCCAACGAAGAATATCAGCAACAACTTCAGGAAATGATTGACTACTATGCCGAAAATGCGATTGAATCCTACGAGTCTATCGTAGAAACCTCCGACGACCCCGCTTACTATTGGGAATCGTTATTCCAGCTTTATACCTTCACCGATCAACAGGATAAGGCTGAAGATTTAAGGGAAGAGTTCGAGTAAAGTTCACATATTAATGTATTCCGCAAGAAAGCTTAAAGTTCGCTAATCCGGTCAAGCTAATTCAGGGATCAACATATCGACAACATCAAACGTCAAACATCAAACAAACTTTCTCCAAACTTTGCCGGCAATTAATAACACATGTAATAACTAAAATAGCTTTTACAGGAAGTAAAGTTAAAGGCAGTACCATACAGGCTCTGCCTTTTTTTGTTTAGCAAATCCCATACCTGTATTTTATCTGATCTCATAGTGGAATTGCCTGAAATTCAAACCAGAACATACTGAAAAGCGCTTACATGAAATTCAATACCCGGACCATACACGGCAGACAACATCCGGAAGAAACCTCCGGAGCCGTCATGCCTCCGATTTTTCAAACCTCAACTTACGCCCAGCAGGCACCTGGTCAACATCAGGGGCATGAATACGCCAGGGTGACGAATCCTACCCGCACCGCTTTTGAAAACTTGCTTGCAAGTCTGGAAGAAGCTGAACAATGTGCCAGTTTTGCCAGTGGGTGCGCCGCAATGGACGCCATGATTAAAATGCTAAGACCGGGAGATCATGTTGTGGCTTCAAACGATTTGTATGGAGGAACTTACAGACTATTCAGACAGGTCTTCGAGCCGATGGGGATCGATTTCACCTTTCTGGATATGACTTCCATTCAGAAAACGGCTGATGCTGTAAAAGAAAACACCAAAATGGTTTGGATTGAAACCCCGACCAATCCATTACTTAATATTGTAGACATAGAGGCGATGGTAGATATCGCTAAACAACACAACCTCTACTCCGTTGTAGACAATACATTCGCTTCTCCCTATCTGCAGCAACCATTAAAACTCGGCGTTGATGCGGTAATCCACTCGACAACAAAATACCTTGGTGGCCATTCCGACTTAATCAACGGTGCTATTTGTTCTTCCAATGAGGAAATAATGGAAAATGCCAGGTTTCAGGTTAAGACCTCCGGAGGTGTACCCGGCCCGATGGACTGCTACCTTGCACTTCGAGGAGTTAAAACTCTTTCCGTTCGAATGGATCGCTCCTGCTCTAATGCGAAAGCTGTTGCTGATTTCTTGAATGATCACCCTAAAGTTGCACATGTACTTTATCCTGGCTTCGAAGATCATTCCGGCCACGAAATTGCCGGGAAGCAAATGAAAGGATTTGGCGCTATGGTTTCCTTTAGTCTCAAGGATGACTCCGTAGAAAAAGCCCATCAGATGATGAGTGCAACTTCAATTTTCACCCTTGCCGAAAGCCTTGGCGGAGTCGAATCATTAATCAGTCATCCCGCAAGTATGACCCATGCTTCAATTCCCAGGGAAGAGCGTATCAAAGCGGGATTAAATGACTCGCTGATTCGTTTATCAGTAGGAATTGAGGATGAACAGGATCTCACTACAGACCTTGATCGTGCATTGAATTCAACCTGAGATGGCCAAACGGATTCGCACCATATTGCCGGTACTTTTTTTCCTTGGTATTTGGTTTTCGGGATGCATCAACCCGTTTGCCCCCGGAGAATCCGATGAAGACCCGCTGGATGATATTCTTGGAGATCCGACCACTGTTGAAGGATTTTATCAGCGATTTGAAAGTGCATACGAACTCAGAGACACCTCACTTTACGGCCCGTTACTTCATTCAGATTTTGAATTTAGTTTTCGGGATGAAGATGAAAACGTGGACGTCACCTGGAGCAGAACCGAGGATATGACAAGCACTCACAATCTGTTCATGCAGGCACTCGACATTCAGCTACAGTGGAGTAACTTTATAACAATCGAAACCAATGAGGATCAAACCCGAACCCAGGCCATCCGCCGGTTTGATTTATCTGTATTACTCGAAAATAACGAGCGGCTCCATACTGATGGATCTGCAAATTTCACTCTGGTTCGACCCGACAGCACCCAACCGTGGGAGCTGATTAGCTGGAGAGATGAATCTGAAATTTAAACCTTAACCATAAAAATTATTGAATTATGAAAGAAGTTGTAATTGCTGCCGCCAGCCGTACACCGATAGGCTCATTCGGCGGCTCCCTCGCCAAACAGACTGCCCCTGAACTTGGAGCAGTTGCTATAGGACAGGTTTTAAAAGAAAGTGGCATCCGCCATGATGATGTTGATGAAGTAGCAATGGGATGTGTACTTACAGCCGGAATCGGTCAGGCTCCCGCACGGCAGGCCGCTCTTAAGGCCGGGTTGCCAGAAAACACGCCGTGTACAACGGTCAACAAAGTTTGTGCCTCCGGAATGAAATCAGTCATGTATGCTGCTAATATGATTCAGGCCGGCGATGCCGACGTGATAGTGGCGGGTGGCATGGAAAGCATGAGCAATGTACCCTACTACCTGCCCAATGAGCGTTTTGGTGCTAAATTGGGGCATACCCAGGCTCAGGACGGCATCCTAAAAGACGGACTTTGGGATGTATACAAAGATTTCCACATGGGCAATGCGGGTGAAATATGCGCTAAAGAATGTAATATCTCCAGGGAAGAACAGGATAAATTTGCCGAACAATCTTATCGGCGAAGCCAGAAAGCTCATGAAAACGGGTGGCTTAAAGATCAGATAGCCCCTGTAAAGGTGAAAGGGCGAAAAGGCGAAACTGAAGTTATAGAATCTGATGAAGAAATCTACAAAGTGAAATTTGAAAAGATTGCTTCACTAAAACCTGCTTTCGATAAAAATGGCACGATAACGGCTGCTAATGCACCATCCATCAACGACGGTGCCGCTGCATTGCTGGTAATGTCCCGGGAAAAAGCAGAAGAATACGGCATAACTCCGCTTGCTGTAATCCGAAGTCAGGCGTCATCGGCAAAAGCTCCGGAATGGTTTACTACCGCACCGGCTGATGCCATCCCTACAGCTTTGAAAAAAGCAAATATCGACAAAAACCAGGTTGATCTTTTTGAGATTAATGAGGCTTTTTCAGTGGTCGCCCTGGCCAATAATCAAATCCTTGGGCTGGATGAACAAAAAGTGAACATCCACGGCGGCGCTGTAAGTATGGGACATCCAATAGGGTGCTCAGGTGCCAGAATTCTTGTAACTTTGATTTATGCCCTCAAACAAAATGATGGGAAACTGGGCTGCGCCGGCATTTGTAACGGTGGCGGAGGAGCCTCAGCTATGGTTATTGAAATGCAGTAATATGCAGTTTTTTGTACACCGTAATCTTGCAACCGGCAGGATTGCGGTGTATGAAATGATTAATTAGTGCCATTTAGGAACAGTGGTTTATACGATTTAAAGGAACTAAAAAAGTTGGGTGGAACTCCAACTTGGGTCCCGGTTAATACCCTACCATCTTTACCTCTTTGAATCTTCAATAACATTCTCATACCGGTTTGTCCGGATGAAGTTAAACCGGTAGTTTGAGTTTACAATCCAACATTAATATTTTGCAGTAATAACTTACCCAAGTCAGTCTATAAGAATATTGCGATAATCGATACCATCCCTGAAAACTTATAACATCACCTGATTATACTGTGTTGATCGAAAGTCGCTGTTTAACATTACCATCGCGAACTGTAGTAATTGCGGTTGCCGGTTTTATCTGTGTTTTTTTATTAGCAAATATTGGTATCGCCCAACAACTACAACAGGTTGACCAAACCGACAGCTATACCGAATACGAGCTTACCAACGACAGTCTCCGCATATCCGTCC